>JAEUNJ010000201.1 GCA_016791145.1 Rhodocyclaceae bacterium
GCGGGCCTTCTTCTACGCCTCGCCGAGGTACGCCGCGCGCACCCGCGGATCGGCCAGCAGGGCCTCGGCCCGGTCGGCCAGGGTGATGCGCCCGCTTTCCATCACGTAGCCGCGGCCGCAGGTTTCCAGGGCCAGGCGGGCGTTCTGCTCCACCAGCAGCACCGTGACGCCGCGGCTGGCCACGTCGCGGACCACCTCGAAGACCTTCTGCACCATCAGCGGGGCCAGTCCCATGGACGGCTCGTCGAGCAGCAGCAGGCTGGGCCGGCCCATGAGGGCGCGGCCGATGGCGAGCATCTGCTGCTCGCCGCCGGAGAGCGTGCCGGCCAACTGGCCGCGTCGCTCGCGCAGCCGCGGCAGCAGGCCGAAGACCTGCTCCAGGTCGGCACCGATCTCCTTGTCATGGCGGTGGTAGGCCCCCATGGCCAGGTTCTCCTCCACCGTCAGGCGGGCAAAGACGCCCCGCCCCTCCGGGACGAGGGCCAGTCCATGTCCGACCAGCGCATGGGGCGGTTCCGCGTCGATGCGCCGGCCCCGGTAGTGGATCTCCCCGCGCGACGGGAGCAGGCGGGCAAGGGCCTTCAGGGTCGTGGTCTTGCCGGCCCCGTTGGCGCCGATGATGCAGACCATCTCGCCCTGTTCCACGGCGAGGGATATCCCCTTCACCGCAGCGATGCCACCGTAATGGACCTCCAGGTTGAGGACATCCAGCAGCGGGCGGAGGGTGGTGGCGTCGTGGCTCATGTTCGCGGGCGGCGGCGGGTCATCCGCCCAGGTAGGCTTCGATGACCTTGGGATCCCGCTGCACCTTCGCCGGCACGTCCTCGGCGATCTTCTCGCCGTAGTCCAGGACCGCCACCCGGTCGCAGAGGCCCATCACCAGCTTCACGTCGTGCTCGATCAGCAGCACCGTGATGCCATCGGATCGGATGCCTTCGATCAGCGTCCGCAATTCGGCCGTCTCCGTGGCGTTCATGCCCGCCGCCGGCTCGTCCAGGGCCAGGAGCCTCGGATCGGTGGCCATGGCCCGGGCGATCTCCAGGCGGCGCTGGTCGCCGTAGGGCAGGTTGCGGGCCAGCTCATCGGCCCGATCCTCGATGCCGACGTAATGCAGCAGTTCTTCGGCCCGGCGGCGGATTCCGGCCTCCTCCTCCCGCGTGCGCCGGTCGCGCAGCACGGCGCCCAGGACGCCGGTGCCGGTGCGCCCGTGGCGGCCCACCATCACGTTCTCCAGGGCCGTCATGTTCGCGAACAGGCGGATGTTCTGGAAGGTGCGGGCGATGCCGGCCCGCGTCACCGCCGCCGGATTGCCCAGGGGCAGTGGCTCGCCCCGCAGGCGGACCTGGCCGCCATCCTTGGGGTAGAGGCCGGTGAGCACGTTGAAGAAGGTGGTCTTGCCGGCGCCGTTGGGCCCGATGAGGCCGTAGATCTCGCCCTCCCGGATGGTCAGCGAGACATCCTTCAGGGCCTGCACCCCGCCGAAACGCTTGCTGACCGCCGCCGCCTCCAGGAGCACGCCGCTCATCGGTCCCCCCTCCCCCCATCCCCCTCCCAGGAGGGGGTGACGGCGGTTCGCCGCGGCGCGGCTCCGGGGCTCTGGCTGCGCCCCTCCGGGCGGCCGCGCGGGGCGCTGGAAGATCCCCACCCCCCGGCCCCCTCCCCGCGGGAGGGGGTGACGGCGGTTCGCCGCGGCGCGGCTCCGGGGCTCTGGCTGCGCCCCTCCGGGCGGCCGCGCGGGGCGCTCACTTGCCCCCCTGCATCTCGCGCCGGCGGCGCGGCTCGGGCCAGACGCCGGCCGGCCGGTAGAGCATGACCAGGATCAGCGCGATGCCGAAGAGCAGCATGCGCAGGGATTCCGGATCGAGCAGCACCTTGCCGAACACGGCCTGCTGCAGCGGTCCGGCGCCGTGCCGGAAGGCCTCCGGCAACACCGTCAGGAACAGGCCGCCGAGGATGACGCCGGGAATATGGCCCATGCCGCCCAGCACCACCATGCAGAGCACCATCACCGATTCGAGGAGGCCGAAGCTCTCCGGGGACACGAACTCCTGGAAGCCGGCGAAGAGCCCCCCCGCGACGCCGCCGAAGGAGGCGCCCATGGCGAAGGCGAGCAGCTTCACGTTGCGGGTGTCGATGCCGCAGGCCTTGGCGGCGATCTCGTCCTCGCGGATCGCCACCCAGGCCCGGCCGATGCGGGAATCCTGCAGGCGGACCGTGACGAAGACGATGCCCAGGGCCAGCAGCACGAAAAGGTAGTAGTAGAGGTAGATGCCGGGAATCTTCATGCCGGCGATCTCGAGGCCCCGGGACAGGGGCTGCCCGGCCACCGCGATGGCATCGATCCGCGCGATGCCCTTGGGGCCGTTGGTGATGTTGATCGGGGCGTTCAGGTTGTTGAGGAAGATGCGGATGATCTCCCCGAAGCCCAGGGTCACGATGGCCAGGTAGTCGCCTCGCAGGCGCAGGGTCGGCGCGCCGAGCAGGACGCCGAAGATCCCCGCCACGAGGGCGCCCAGCGGCAGGATCGCCCAGGCCGGCCAGTGCAGTCCGAAATGCGGCGAGGCGAGCAGCGCGTAGAGGTAGGCACCCACCGCGTAGAAGGCTATGTAGCCGAGATCCAGCAGACCCGCGAAGCCGACGACGATATTGAGGCCCAGGGCCAGCATCACGTAGAGGGCGGCGAAATCCAGGATCCGCACCCAGGTGTTGCCGAGTCCCGCGCCCACCGCGAAGGGCGCCACCGCCAGGGCGACGGCGATCAGCAGGATGCCGACATGGGATTTCCGCCTGGCGTTCATGCGCCCGCCATCGCAACGCAGTCCCGCCGCCGGGCCGCCCCAAGGCGGGACGGCACGCCGCCGCAGGCGGCATCCCCGCGAACGTTTCCAATCCGCGCCCCGTAACCCGCGAGCGCAGCGAGGTGGCGGGCTCCCCTCCGCGAGGAGGGGTTGGGGGAGGTGGGCCTGTTCACGCCCGCTCCGCTACCTTCTCGCCCATCAGGCCCGAGGGCCGGAAGATGAGCACGACGATCAGAACGAAGAAGGCGAATACGTCCTGGTAATGGGACCCGAGCACGCCTCCGGTCAGGTCGCCGATGTAGCCGGCGCCCAGGGCCTCGATGATGCCGAGCAGCACGCCGCCCACCATGGCCCCCGCCAGGTTTCCAATGCCGCCGAGGACCGCCGCGGTGAAGGCCTTGAGGCCGAGGATGAAACCCATGTGGTAGTGGGCAATGCCGTAGTTGGCCGACACCAGCACGCCGGCCAGGGCCGCCAGGGCCGAGCCGATGACGAAGGTGAGCGCGATGATCCGGTTGGCATCGACCCCCATCAGCGCGGCCACCGTCGGGTTCTCCGCCGTCGCGCGCATGGCACGACCCATGCGGGTCCGGTTCACCAGCAGCATCAGGCCGCTCATGGTCAGGGCCGCGACGACGATGATCAGGATCTGGACTTCGGTGATCTGGGCCCCGAGAACCTCGTGGTTGGCCGACGGCAGCAGCGCCGGCACGGAATGGTAGTTGCGGCCCCAGACCAGCATCGCCACCTGCTGCAGCACGATGGAAACGCCGATGGCGGTGATCAGCGGCGCCAGCCGGGGCGCGTTGCGCAGGCGCCGGTAGGCGACGCGCTCGATGGTGAAGCCCAGGGCCATGCACACCAGGGCGGCCGCCAGCAATGCCAATAGCACCGCCAGCGGGCCCGGAACGCCGGCGGCCGCCAGGGGCTTCATGACCGCCAGGGCCGTCAGGGCCCCGATCATGACGACTTCGCCGTGGGCGAAGTTGATCAGCCCCAGGATGCCGTAGACCATCGTGTAACCGAGGGCCACCAGGGCATAGATGCTGCCCAGGGTGAGCCCGTTGAAGACCTGCTGGAGCAGGATGTCCATGACGGCCTATCGGGGATGCAGACACGGAAACGGCACCGCGAGGGTGCCGTTTCCTGGGGTGCCCGGCCGGGCCTACTTCTTCTCGGCGGGGGCCGCCGGCGCCGCCGGAGCCGGCGCGCCCGCCATGCCCGACATGCCACTCATCCCACCCATACCGGACATGCCCGACATGCCACTCATCCCACCCATGCCGGACATGCCCGACATGCCGCTCATGCCGCCCATGCCGGCTGGCTGGGCGGGCGCCGCCGGGGCGCCGCCGATGGTTTCCAGGGCCTCCCACTTGCCGCCCTTGGCCACGTAGAGGGTGATGGCGCCGTCCTTGATGTCGCCCTTCTCGTCGAAGGTGATGCGGGTGGTGACGCCGGGGAAGTCCGTCTTCGGCAGTTCGGCGATGATCTTCGCCGATTCGGCCGACTGGGCACGTTTGACGGCCTCGACCACCACCATCACGGCGTCATAGGCGTAGGGCGCGTAAAGCTGGATGTCCAGGTTGAACTTGGCCTTGTAGCGCTCGACGAACTTCGGCCCGCCCGGCATCTTGTCCAGGGGCACGCCGGGCAGCGAGCAGTAGTGGCCCTCGGCGGCATCCCCGGCATTCTTGACGAACTCGGTGGTGCAGCCGCCGTCGCCCATCAGCAGCTTCGCCTTGATGCCGAGCTTCTTCATCTGCATCGCCATCGGCGCGGCCTGGGGGTCCATGCCGCCGTAGAAGACCAGGTCCGGCTTCTTGCCCTTGATCTTGGTGAGGATGGCGGCGAAATCCACGGCCTTGTCGTCCGTGTGTTCCTCGGCCACCACCTTCACGCCGGCCGCCGTGGCCGCGGCCTTGAACTGGGTCGCGAGGCCCTCGCCATACTGGGTCTTGTCATCGATGACGGCGACCGTCTTGGCCTTCAGGTTGTGGCCGGCGTAGTCGCCGAGCACCTTGCCCTGCTGTTCGTCGTTGGCCATGACCCGGAAGGCGGTCTTGAAGCCCTGTTTCGTGTAGTCGGGGTTGGTGGCGGAGGGCGACACCTGGGGAATGCCGGCATCCGAGTAGATCTTGGAGGCCGGGATGGTGGTGCCGGAGTTCAGGTGGCCGATGACGGCATTCACCTTCGCATCCACGAACTTCTGCGCCACCAGCGTGCCCTGCTTGGGATCGGCCTGGTCGTCCTCGCCCATCAGTTCGAATTTCACGTCGCGGCCGCCGACCTTGATCTTGGCGGCGTTCGCGTCCTCCACCGCCAGCGCCGCGCCGTTTTCGTTGTCCTTGCCGATGTGGGCCTGGGGGCCGGTCAGCGGCGCCGAATGGCCCAGCTTGACGACCAGCGGCGGCGGGGGCGGCGGCGGGGCGGCGGCCTGGGGCGGCGGCGGGGGCGGCTCCTCCTTGCCGCAACCCATCACGGCAACGGCGGCGAGGACGGACAGGGACAGGACGCGAACGGGGACATTCATCGGGAGCTTCTCCGGGCGGGTGGTCGGGCGGGAAAAATCGTCGGGGATTCTGCTTGCGGTCCCCCCCCTTGTCAATAACGGCGGTGGCGACCACACACCGAACGCACAAAACAAAACCGGCCCACGCAGGGGCCGGTTTCGGGAGCCTCGTCGGGAAGGCTCACTTCATCGACAGGACCCACTTGACCAGGGTCTTCACGTCGTCCGGCTTGACGGCGGCGTTGGGGGGCATCGGGACCTGGCCCCAGTTGCCCTTGCCGCCCTTGCTGACCTTCTCGGCCAGCATGGCCTCGGCGTCCTTCTGGCCGGCGTACTTCTTGGCGACTTCCTTGTAGGCGGGGCCGACGAGCTTCTTGTCCACGGCGTGGCAGGCCATGCAGCCGCTCTTCTTGGCCAGGTCCTCGTTGGCCATGGCATTGGTGGCGACCAGGGCGGCGCCGGCGATCAGGGTGGCAACGACAGCTTTCATCTTTTTCCTCGCTAGGTGTGTTAGGGGGCGGAACAGACCGGCAGTCTAGCCGAATTCACTCCGCCCGCAAATGCCGCTCCAGTTCGTCGAACCCTGCGGCGGGGGCAAGGCAAGTAACGCCGCGGCAGACCCAGGCGTTGACACGGTCCGTCTCCGGCTTCGCCAGCGCGGGCGGCAGATCGGCGACGCCGTTGGGCAGCGGCACCACCAGCTGGCCGGGGTGCGGCCGCGGGGCGAGCCGCGCCGTCCAGTCCGCCACTTCCCCGGTCGGCCCCCGCAGGATCACCAGCGTCGGCGGCGCGAGGGCCTCCTCCAGGGCCTCGCAGAGGCTGGACCAGCCGCCGCCGCGGGCCATGGCGGGCTGGAAGGCGGACACGGCGCGCCGGGCCGCCGCCAGGTAGCGGGGCTCGCCGAGCAGGTGGCCCAGGCGCTGCAAGGCGGTCGCGGCGATGCCGTTGCCCGAGGGCGTCGCGTTGTCGTGGCCGGGCCTGGGGCGCTGGATCAATACCTCGTGGTCGTGACGCGTAAAGAAGAAGCCGCCGCGTCCGGTGTCCTCGAAATCCGCCAGCAAGGCCTCGGCGAGGTCCCGGGCGAAGGCCAGGTCTTCGGGCCGATACCTGCATTGCAGCAGTTCCAGGAGCGCCGCGAGCAGGAAGGCATGGTCGTCCAGGTAGCCGTTCAGGTGGGCCCGGCCGTCCTTGCTGGTGGCCAGCAGCCGACCGTCCCGCCAATGGACGGCGCGCAGGAAGTCCACCGCCCGGAACGCCGAGGCCACCCAGTCGGGCCGGTCGAGCAGGCGGCCGGCGCGGGCCATGCCGGCGATCATCAGCGCATTCCAGGACGTGAGAATCTTGTCGTCGAGGCCCGGCCGGACGCGGCCTTCCCGGGCTGCGAAGAGCCTGGCACGGGCCGAATCGAGCAGCCCCATCTCGTCCTCGGGGGGGTGCGCCGCCAGCTTGAGGTGCCAATGCCGGCCCTCGAAATTCGGCGCCTCGTCGAGCCCCCAGGCCCGCCGCGCCACGGCCCACTGGTCCGCCGCAAGCAGGCGCCGCACCTCGTCCCGGTCCCAGACGTAGTAGCGGCCCTCCTCGCCTTCCGAGTCCGCGTCCAGCGACGAATGGTAGCCGCCGGCAGGCGACTGCATCTCGCGCATCGTCCAGGCGGCGATGCCCTCGGCCGCCCGGCGCAGGAAGCCGTCCTCCGTGGCGGCGGCCGTCTCGGCGTAGAGGGCGAGGAGCGGCCCGTTGTCGTAGAGCATCTTCTCGAAATGGGGAATTTCCCAGCGCTCGTCCACGCTGTAGCGGCAGAAGCCGCCGCCCAGGTGGTCCTGGATTCCGCCTTCGGCCATCCGCGTCAGGGTGGTCAGCACGATGCCCCGGGCCGCCTCGTCCCCCTCGGCGACGGCGCGGCGCCAGAGCAGGGCCATATCCGTCGGATGGGGAAACTTCGGGGCCCCGCCGAAGCCGCCCCAGCGAGCATCGAAACTGCGCACGAGGACTTCCCGGGCGGCGCCCAGGGGCCGCGCATCCGGTTCCGCCGCCGCAGCGCCGGCCGACGCTTCGAGGCTTGCCAGGGCCTCCCGCAGCGACCGGTTCTGGTCCTCCACGTCGGCCCGGCGGTCGCGAAAGGCGGCGGCCACCTGCTCGCAAAGGCCGGCGAAGCCCGGCAGCCCGTAGCGCGACCACTTGGGGAAGTAGGTGCCGCCGAAAAAGGGGGTGCCGTCCGGCGTCAGGAACATGGTCAGGGGCCAGCCGCCGGGCCGCTGCTGCAGGATCTGGTGCGCCGTCTGGTAGATCTGGTCCAGGTCCGGCCGCTCCTCCCGGTCCACCTTGATATTCACGAACAGGCGGTTCATCACCGCGGCCACGGCCTCGTCCTCGAAGGACTCGTGGGCCATCACGTGGCACCAGTGGCAGGCGGAATAACCGATGGAGAGCAGGATGGGCCGGTCCCCGGTCCGCGCCAGGGTGAGCGCTTCCTCGCCCCAGGGAAACCAGTCAACGGGGTTGTCGGCGTGCTGGCGCAGATATGGGGAGGTTTCGGCGGCAAGGCGGTTGGGCATGGCGTGACTCGGGTCCGGAGCAGCCAGCCATTCTCCCGGCTCCCGCGCCACGTTCGCAACAGGGACATCCGGATGCCCGTGTTTCGCCGGGACCGACCCCTCATGCCCGACGCATTCCGCCCGGCAGCGCCTCCGCCAGCATGTCCAGGAAGGCCCGGGTCTTGGCGGGCATCAGGCGGCGGCCCGGGAAGACGGCCCAGGCCGGCGCCGCGGGCAGGCACCACTCCGGCAGGATGCGCACCAGTTCGCCCCGGGCGACCAGGGGCGCCGCGTAGTGGTCCGGCACGGCGGTGATGCCGCTGCCGCGGCGAGCGAGCACCACCAGCAGGTCGGGGGAGTTGGCGGCGATCCGGGCCTTGGGACGAAACTCGATGCGGACCTTGCCCCTGGTCAGTGACCACTCCCTGACCTTCCCGGCCCCCCCGATGCAAAGGGTCGCGTGCTGTTCCAAGTCGGCGGGAGTCGCGGGAAGCCCGTGGCGGGCCGCATAGGCCGGCGATGCGTAGAGCCCGGCCGAGAAGGTGGCGATCCGCCGGGCCGCCAGGCTCGCATCGTCCGGCAGGTCACCCATGCGGATCGCAAGGTCGAAGTTCTCCGCCAGCAGGTCCACCCGGCGCGGCGACAGGTCCAGGTCCAGGGAGACGGCGGGGAAGCGTTCCGAAAACCGGGCGAGCAGGTCGGCCAGGACCAGGTTGGCGAAGTCGCCGGGCATGGACACGCGCAGGCGGCCCCGGGGCTCGGCCTGCCGGTGCTGGGCCAGGGCCTCGGCCGCCGCCACCTCGTCGGCCACCTGCCGGGCGTGGTCCAGCAGGGCCTGGCCGAACTCCGTCAGCGACAGCCGGCGTGTGGTGCGCAACAGCAGTCGCTCGCCGAGCCGCCCCTCCAGCAGGGCCACGCGCCGGGAAACGGTGGATTTGGGCAGGCCGACCCGCTCCGCCGCCCGGCTGAAACTGCCGGCCTCGGCGATGCGGGCGAAGAGCAGCAGGTCGTTCGCGTCCAATTGTTCCATTTACGGAACGATGTTATCCGTTTCTTACTCTTCCTGCCACGAATGGCAAGCATTACATTGCCAATACCCGATCAACGTACACGGAGAACGCCATGAACATCCTGCAGATCAACTCCAGCGCCCGCAGCGCCGGCTCCCATTCCACCACCCTGGCCGACGCCATTGCCGCCCGCAACCAGGCCGCCCACCCGGGCGCCTCGCTGACGGTCCGCGACCTGGCCGCCAAGCCCCACCCGGCCCTGGACGAGGCGGCGCTCTCGGCCTTGTTCACGCCGGAGACCCAGCGCAGTGCCGAGCAGGCCGCCCGGGTGGCCCTCGACGACGCGCTGATCGCCGAAGTCCAGGCGGCCGACGTGCTCATCCTCGGCGTGCCCATGTACAACTTCGGCGTCAGCACCCAGCTCAAGAACTGGATCGACGCCATCTCCCGGGCCCGGGTGACCTTCCGCTACACGGAAAACGGTCCCGAGGGCCTGCTGACGGGCAAGACGGTTTATGTGGCGCTGGCCCGGGGCGGCATCCACCGGGACCAGGCCTCGGACACCGTGGTGCCCTACCTGCGGACCGTCCTGGGCTTCCTGGGCATGAGCGACCTGCGCTTCGTCTATGCTGAGGGCCTCGGCATGGGTCCGGAGGCGGAGCGGCAGGGCCTGGCCGGCGCCCGGGCGGAGATCGACGCCCTGTTCGCCTGAATCGACACCATCCCCTGGAGAGCGGAAATGGATGCACCAGTCATGAGTCCCGAAGTGGCCCGGCCGCGCGCCGTCGAACGCGTCGTCGGCGGCCAGGGCGTGATGGACGGCGCCGGGGTGCGGATCAACCGGGTCCTCACCCAGAACCTGCAGCGGCGGCTCGATCCCTTCCTGATGCTGGACATCTTCGGCAGCAACGACCCCGGCGACTACATCGCCGGCTTCCCGGACCACCCGCACCGGGGCTTCGAGACCGTCACCTACATGATCGCCGGACGCATGCGCCACCGGGACAACGCGGGACACGAAGGCCTGCTGGAAAACGGCGGCATGCAGTGGATGACGGCCGGGCGCGGCGTCGTCCACTCGGAGATGCCGGAGCAGGAGGAGGGGGTCATGGAAGGCTTCCAGCTCTGGCTCAACCTGCCCGCGAAGGACAAGATGGCGGCCCCGTGGTATCGGGACTTCCAGGCCGCGGACCTGCCCCGCTACCGGACGGGCGAGGGCGTCGAGGTCACGGTCATCGCCGGCACGAGCCGCGGCGTCGCCGGCGCCGTCAGCCGGCCGGTGACCGAGCCGCTGTACCTGGACATCCACCTGCCGGCCGGTGCGGAATTCGCGGAAGTCCTCCCTGCCGGCCACAACGCCTTCGTCGTGCCCTACCGGGGCGAGGTGGCGCTGGGCGAAACGCAGGTGCCCCGCGGCCGCATGGCCCTGCTCGGCAACGACGGTGACGGCGTCGCCCTGCGGGCCACGGGCGGGGCGGCCAAGGCGGTGCTGATCGCCGGCCGGCCCCTGAACGAACCCGTCGTCCAGCACGGCCCCTTCGTGATGAACAGCCAGGAGGAGATCCTCCAGGCCTTCCGCGACTACCGGGACGGCAGGTTCGCCTGACAGGGAGCGGGCCCGCTCGCGCCGGGGGCCGCGGGTGACCCCCGCCCTCTGTTGGACAAGCCTCGCCTCTTCGCGCCGTCCGACACCCGAGGCGCGCCCCGGTCGGGTCGGCGGGGCGTTCTGCGGAGCGAAGCAAAGGAGGAGGCGCCGACCGTGTCGGTCGGCGACGGGGGACATGAGCGCAGCGGAGTGCCCCGCCGACCCGATCCCGCACACTCCGGCGTCCGTTGTGCTCGCCTCCGAGGCCATCGCGTGCAACGAAGCACCAGGCCCCTCGGCGATGTTGCATCTGGCATTTCTCCCGGACTCTCCCGCCGACCGCGGAACGCCCTCGCGGCAGGCGCCCCGCGGCGTATGATTGGCCGGGGACTCGCCTCGATCCGAATCCGGGAAGACAAGGGAGAACGCGATGCATGCACTGGTCGAACCATTCCGCCGGTCGCTGGAAGTCCTCGACCGCGTGGGTGCCGAGAGGATCTTCGAGGAGGCCCTGGCATCGGCGACGCCCATCCAGGCCGTCGAGGGCGTGGTCGTGCCGGCCCTGCAGCAGATGGGAGATGCCTGGGAGGCCGGCGCCGTCGCCCTGTCCCAGATCTACATGGGGGGCCGCTTCTGCGAGGAACTCGTGGAAAAGGTGCTGCCTCCCAGCGACCCGGACCGCAAGCACCAGCCGCGCTCCGCCATCGTCGTCTTCAGCGACTACCACATGCTCGGCAAGCGCATCGTCTATTCCCTGATGCGCGCCAGCGGCTTCGAGCTCTTCGACTACGGCCGCATGGATGCCGACGAACTGGTACAGCGCGCCGTGGCGGACGGAATCCGCGTGCTCCTGATCTCCGTGCTGATGCTGCCCTCGGCCCTCAAGGTGCGGGAGGTCAGCACCCGCCTGCGGGCGGCGAGCCCCGGCATCCGCATCATCGTCGGCGGGGCGCCCTTCCTCTTCGACGAGCGCCTGTGGGTGGACGTCGGGGCCGACGCCATGGGCCGCAGCGCCGCCGACGCCGTGACCATCGTCGGCGGCTGGATGGAGGAAATGCCATGACCGGCGGGACCATGACTTCCATGCAGCGGACCCTGACGGCCCTGGGCCAGCGGGAGCCCGACCGCGTCCCCCTGTTCCTGCTGACGACCCACCATGGCGCCAAGGAACTCGGCCTGTCGATCGAGGAGTACTACTCCCGGGCCGAATATGTCATCGAGGGGCAGCTGCGCCTGCTGGAGAAATACCGGGCGGATTGCCTCTACGGCTTCCACTACGCTTCCATCGAGGTCGAGGCCTGGGGCGGCACCAGCCTGTTCTTCCCGGACGGCCCGCCCCTGTGCGGCGCTCCGGTGATCACGAGGCCCGAGGCCATCGACGGGCTTCGCCCGCCCGCCGTCGACGGGGCTGCGGGCCTCCAGCGGGTGCTGGAGGCCCTGCGCGGCCTGAAGGCGCGGGTCGGCGACACGGTGCCGATCATCGGCGTGGCGATCTCGCCTTTCTCGCTGCCGGTCATGCAAATGGGCTTCGACCGCTACCTCGAACTGATCCACGAGCAACCGGCCCGCTTCGAGCGCCTCATGGAGGCCAACATCGCCTTCACGGTCGAATGGGCCAACGCGCAGCTGGCCGCCGGCGCAACGGCGATCTGCTATTTCGATCCGGTGTCGTCCACCACGAACATTCCCCGCCAGCTCTACCTGTCCACCGGCCATCGGGTGGCGAAGCGGACGCTGGCGCAGATCAAGGGGCCGACGGCGACCCACATGGCCTCCGGTCGCTGCCTGGGCATCATCGGCGACATCGCCGACACGGGCACCGCCATCGTCGGCGTCAGCGGCCTCGAGGACATGCGTGAGCTGAAGGCGGCGGCCAACAAGCGCGTCAGCCTGCTCGGCAACCTGAATGGCATCGAAATGCGCCGCTGGTCGCCGACCGACGCAGAGGCCGCCGTGAAGCGGGCCATCGCCCAGGCCGGGCGCGGCGGCGGCTTCCTGCTGGCCGACAACCACGGCGAGATTCCCTGGTGCGTCCAGGACGAGGTCCTGCTGGCCATCGGCGAGGCCGTCGAGCGCTGGGGGCGCTATCCGCTCGACTGGGTGGACGGCTGGACGGACGAGGCCTGAACGCGGCATCGCCATGGCTGAACGCCTCTGCATCTTCTGCTGCGCGAACTTCCTGCCCGAGCTCGCGGCCGCCGCCGGCGCCTGGGAAGACGTTGCCGTGGCCGCCTTCCCGGCCCGGTGCGGCCGCCCTCCCATCGCCTGGGACGAGTTGCGCCCCCTGCTCCCGGCCGGCTGCAGCCAGGTCGTGGTCCTGGGCCGCGCCTGCCTGGGCGGCCTCGGCGCCCTGCCGGGAGACTTCCCGCCGACCCGCATCCGGCCCGTGGACCAGTGCTTCCACCTGGTGGCCGGGGAACAATTGGTCAACGAGGCGATCACCGGCGGCGGTTACCTGGTCACCCCGGCCTGGCTGGCCGACTGGCGCGGCCAGCTGAAGGCCATGGGCTTCGACCCCGGACAGGCCCGCGACTTCTTCCGGGATTTCGCCCGCGAACTGGTGTTCTTCGACACGGGCCTGGACCCGGAAAGCCGCCACCGCCTGGCGGAACTGGAGGAAGCGACCGGCCTTCCCGGCCGGCGGGTCGCGGTCGGGCTGGACCATGTGCGGCCCATGCTGGCGAACGTCGTCCTCGAGTGGCGGCTGGAAGCGGAGCGGCGGGCGGCGGGCGAACGGAACCGCCGGCACGGGGCCGAACTGGCGGATCACGTGGCGGCCATGGACGTCCTGGCCCGGCTGGCCCGGACGCGCCACGAGACGGAGGCCATCGCCACCATCGACGAACTTTTCCAGATGCTGTTCGCACCCGCCGCCCTGCACTACCTGCGGGTGGAGAACGGCGTCCCGATCGCCATCCGGCCGATCCCCGAGGCGATGGAGGCGGACATGCGCGCCCTCGCCACGGCCTACGCATGGACCCGGGACGACCGGGGATTCCTCCTCCGCATCCAGCATGGCGAGGAGACCATGGGCATCGTCGCCGTGGACGGGCTGGCCTTTCCGGCCTATCGGGAGCGTTACCTGAACATGGCGCTGGCGGTGGCCGGGGTCTGCGGACTGGCCATCGAGAATGCGCGCAACCGCCGCCGCCTGCTGGACGCCGAGAAGATGGCCTCCCTCGCCATCATGGTCGCCGGCGTGGCCCATGAGGTCAATACGCCGCTCGGCGTCGGGCTCGCCGCCTCGAGCGCCCTGCAGGGCAAGGCCCGCGAACTGGCGGAACGCTTCGCGGCCCGCACCATGACCCAGTCCGACCTGCAGGCCTACCTGGCGAACGCGGAGGCCGCGACCCGCCTGATCCGCGACAACCTGGAACGCATCGGACACCTGGTCGACGCCTTCCGCCAGGTCGCCGTGGACGGCCGGGTGACCGACCACGGCCGGTTCAGGTTCCGGGCCTGCCTGGAGGATGCGCTCGCCACCTTCGGGGAGCGGCTGTCCGGCGACCGGGTCGCGGTGAACATCGCCTGCGATCCGGCCCTGGAGGTCGACAGCGTGGCGGGCGACTGGGCCAGCATCTTCGTCAACCTGATCGGCAATTCCCTCCGGCACGGATTCAAGGGCCGTGCCCATGGCACCATAGCGATCCAGGTCCGCGAGGAGGGCGCGCGCCTGCGTGTCGAGTATGCGGACGACGGGGTCGGCCTCGCGCCGGCATCCCTCGCCCGCATCTTCGATCCTTTCTTCACCACCGACCTGCAACAGGGCATGGGGCTCGGCATGCATCTCGTCTACAACCTGATCACCCATCGCTTCGGCGGCACGATCCAGTGCGAAAGCCGGGCGGGGGAAGGGCTGCGGATGCACATCGACGTCCCCTTGAGGCCGCACCGGGAAACCGCGCCATGAGTGCCGACCAGGATTTCTCCGACCTCTTCGCGCCGGAACCGGCACCCGGCGCAGCCGCCGCGGCGCCCTGGAAGATCCTCCTGGTGGATGACGAGCCGGACATTCACGCCGCCCTGCGCCTGGCCCTCTACGACATCGTGATCCAGGACCGGCCCTTGCGCCTGCTCGATGCCCGGTCAGCGGCCGAGGCCCGCGCCCTGTTCGCCGAGCATCCGGACATCGCAGTGGTCCTCCTCGACGTCGTGATGGAGACGGAGCAGGCCGGTCTGGAACTGGTCCGCCACATCCGCCGCGACCTGCAGAACCGCCGAGCCCAGATCCTCATCGTCACCGGCCAGCCCGGCTACGCGCCGCAACGGCAAGTGGTCACCGAATACGAGATCGACGGCTACCGGCTGAAATCGGACCTGACGGCGGAGAAGATCTTCGTCTCGGTCTATGCCGCCCTGCGCACCCACCAGGTGCTGCTGCAGCTGGAGAACTACCGGACGGACCTGGAGCGCATGGTCGGCGAGCGGACGGCGGCGCTGCAGAGCGCCAGCGACCGCCTCGCCGAGACCGATTTCGCCATGGAGAAGGTGGGGATCGGCATCGCCTGGAACGATTCCGAGAGCGGACGCTTCCTCTATGCCAACGGCGAGACATGCCGACAGCTCGGTTACGACCGGGAGGAGATCCTGGGCATCACCGTTTCCGACATCAATCCCGATTTCCCGCCCGAGGCGGTGCGCCGGGTAGCCCGCGAATTGGCCGCCCAGGGGGGCTACCTGCGGATCGAGACGCGGCACCGCCGCAAGGACGGCAGTTCCTTTCCGGTGGAAGCCACCATCTTTCTGCGCCAGCGGGAGGGGCGGGCCTGGTTCATCGTCTTTTCCAACGACATCACGGTCCGCAAGGCGGCGGAGCGCGAGCTGATCGAGGCCCGCGACGCCGCCGAGGCGGCCAGCCGGGCGAAGAGCACCTTCCTGGCCAACATGTCGCACGAGTTGCGCACGCCGATGAACGCCATCATCGGCCTGACCGGACTGGCCAAGCGGCACGCCGACAACCCCCGGCTGCTGGACCACCTCGAAAAGGTCGAGCAGGCCTCCCGCAACCTGCTCGGCATCATCAACGACATCCTGGACATCTCCAAGATCGAGGCCGAGCGCATGACCCTCGAGCAGGTGGACTTCCGCCTCGGCGAGGTGCTGGAGAACCTCGTCAGCCTGATCGGCCACAAGGCCCGGACCAAGGGCCTCGAGTTGACGATCGACCTGCCGCCCGACCTCATGGCCCTCCCGCTCACGGGCGACCCGTTGCACCTGGGCCAGATCCTGCTCAACCTGGCCGGCAATGCCGTGAAGTTCACCAGCACCGGCTCGGTGGCGATCCAGGCGGCCATCGTCGAGGACCACGGCCAGGAGGCCACCCTGCGCTTCGAGGTCCGGGACACCGGCATCGGCATACGGGCGGAAGACCAGCAGCGGCTGTTCACCGCCTTCGAGCAGGCGGACGGATCCATGACCAGGAAGTACGGTGGCACCGGCCTGGGCCTGGCGATCAGCAAGCGGCTGGTCCAGTTGATGGGCGGGCGCATCGGCGTGGACAGCGCCCCCGGGCAGGGGAGCCGCTTCTGGTTCTCGGTCCGGCTCCGCAAGGCATCCGGCGGCCCGGCGCCGACGCCCGGCGCCCCGGAGGGCTCGGCCGAAGCCCAGATCCGCGCCCGCCATCCCGGCGCCCGGGTGCTCCTGGTCGAGGACGAGCCCATCAACCAGGAGGTGTCGCGGGTCCTGCTCGAGGAAGTCGGATTCCGGGTGGACGTGGCCGAGCACGGCCGCCGGGCGGTGGACCTGGCGAACCAGGCGGACTACGCGCTGATCCTGATGGACATGCAGATGCCGGTCATGAACGGCATCGAGGCGACGCGGGCGATCCGCTCCGGACGGCGCAATGCCCGCACGCCCATCGTCGCCATGACCGCCAACGCCTTCGAGGAGGACCGCCAGGTCTGCCTGGCCGCCGGCATGGACGACCACGTCGGCAAACCCATCGACGACAAGGTCCTGTTCGAGACCCTGCTGCGCTGGCTGGACGCGCCGCGCTGAGGGTCCGCATGCCGCCGCCGGCGACGGGGGATGCGGCGGCGTCGCTCAGGGGAACAGGGAACGCCACCAGCGCCGCCGGTTTTCCGGCTGGGGCCGGGGCGGCTTCAGGTCCTCGGGGGGCACGCGGCTCAGGATCCAGCCGGGCAGGGGCGGATTCTTCGAAGAGCCGCAGGAAACGCCCAGGTTGTCCGGATCATAGATCTTCACGAAGGACGGCCGTTCCAGGTCATCGGCATAGACGATGCTGCAGTAGTCGTGCCGGTGATTCTCGCGCAGCAGGGCATCCACTCTTTCGATGAAGGCCGCCACGTCCCGGGCCTCCGCCGGCGCCGGCGGCACCGCTTCGCCGACCGCATAGACGTACCAGCCGGTGGCTGGATCGATGCGCCGCCAAAAGGCCGACAACTGGTCCCAGGACATGATGGACCAGAGCCGGCCGGCGTAAAGGGACTGGAACTCGCCCATGTCGGATGGATTGTGCCGGCGGGACGCGGACTAACGCCCGCCGCCCAACAGGCCCACGTCGCGGACGGCGCCCATGTCGGCGGACGTGGCCATGGCCGCGTAGGCGCGCAGCGCCGCGGAAACCGGACGCTCGCGCTTGGCCGGCTGCCAGGCGTTCCGTCCGCGGGCCTCCATCGCCTTGCGCCGCGCCACCAGCACGGCGCCCTCCACGGCCAGGTGGATGCGGCGGTTGGGGATGTCGATCTCGATGGTGTCGCCCTCCTCCACGAGGCCGATGGCCCCGCCGGCGGCGGCCTCCGGGGAGGCATGTCCGATGGACAGGCCCGAGGTGCCGCCGGAAAAGCGCCCATCGGTCAGCAGGGCGCACTGCTTGCCCAGCCCCATGGACTTGAGATAGGAGGTCGGATAGAGCATCTCCTGCATGCCGGGCCCGCCCTTCGGCCCCTCGTAGCGGATCACCACCACGTCGCCCGGCTTGATGTGGCCGCCGAGGATCTTGTCCACCGCCTCCTCCTGGGATTCGCAGACCCGGGCCCGGCCGGTGAATTTCAGGATCGAGTCGTCGACCCCGGCCGTCTTCACGATGCAGCCCTTCTCGGCGATGTTGCCGTAGAGCACGGCGAGACCGCCATCCTGGGAGTAGGCATGGGCCTTGTCGCGGATGCAGCCGCCGTCCCGGTCCAGGTCCAGCTTCGGGTAGCGGCGGCCCTGGGAGAAGGCCACCTGGGTGGGCACGCCGCCGGGCGCCGCGCGGTAGTAGTCGTGCACCGCCTTGTCGCCGTTGCGCTTCACGTCGCAGCAGTCGAGCTGCTCGCCCAGGGTGCGATACAGGACCGTCGGGCATTCCCGGTTGATCAGGCCGGCGCGGTCCAGTTCGCCCAGGATGGCCATGATGCCGCCGGCCCGGTGGACGTCCTCCATGTGGTACTTCTGGGTCGCCGGCGCCACCTTGGCGAGGCAGGGCACCTTGCGCGACATGCGGTCGATGTCGGCCATGGTGAAGCCGACGCCGGCTTCCTGCGCCGCCGCCAGCAGGTGCAGCACGGTGTTGGTGGAACCGCCCATGGCGATGTCCAGGGCGATGGCGTTCTCGAAGGCGTCGAAGCTCGCGATCGAACGTGGGAGCACGGCGGCATCGTCCTGGTCGTACCAGCGCCGGCAGAGCTCCACGGCCAGCCGGCCGGCCTTGACGAACAGCTTCTCCCGGTCGGCATGGGTCGCCACCAGCGAACCGTTGCCGGGCAGCGAGAGGCCCAGCGCCTCGGTCAGGCAGTTCATGGAGTTGGCGGTGAACATTCCCGAGCAGGACCCGCAGGTGGGGCAGGCGGAGCGCTCCATCGCCGCCACGTCGGCGTCCGTGTTGTTGCTGTCCGCCGCCTCGATCATCGCGTCGATCAGGTCCACCATCCGGTACTCGCCGTGCCACTTCACCTTGCCCGCCTCCATCGGGCCGCCCGAGACGAAGACCGCGGGGATGTTGAGGCGGAGGGCCGCCATCAGCATGCCGGGGGTGATCTTGTCGCAGTTGGAGATGCAGACCATCGCGTCGGCGGTGTGCGCATTGCACATGTACTCGACCGAGTCGGCGATCAGGTCCCGGGACGGCAGCGAATAGAGCATGCCGCCGTGGCCCATGGCGATCCCGTCGTCGATGGCGATGGTGTTGAACTCCTTGGCGATGCCCCCGGCCGCCTCGATCTCGCGCGCCACCAGTTGCCCCAGATCCTTCAGATGGACGTGGCCCGGCACGAACTGGGTGAAGGAATTGACCACGGCGACGATGGGCTTGCCGAAGTCGCCGTCCTTCATGCCGGTGGCGCGCCAGAGGGCGCGGGCCCCGGCCATGTTGCGTCCGTGGGTGGAGGTGCGGGAGCGGTATTGGGGCATGGGAAACCTCGTCGGGAGGGGCGATGGCGGGATTCTACCCGCCGCCGTGCGCCGGCTGCCCGATGCGGCCCCCGGGAGGCTGGCGGCGCACCCGGTTCCGGACCTATACTTGCCCGGAACCTCATGCCGATACCATGATCCCCCGACTCCTCGCCCTCTGCGTCCTGCTGCTGTCCCCCGCCGCGTGGGCGGCCGGCGATCCCGCGGGCACCGCGCCCGCCCCCGTCGTGTTCCAGCAGCGGACCATCGCCGAGCTGCGCGTGCCGCTGCTCGCCTACTCCCCGTCGGAACGGGCCCGCTCGGCCGAGCAAAGGCTGCGCACCCTCGCCGGGGAGGGACGCTACGGGCCCGTGGAACTGGTGCCCCGCGAGGGGGGTGTCGCCGTCCTGGTGGGAGGGTCCCCGGTCCTCATGCTGCTTCCGGGCGACACGGACAGCCTCGGCGGCGAAACCCACGAGCAACTGGTCCACGGGGTCCGGGGCCGGCTCGAACAGGCCCTGGGGGAGGCCGCCGAGGCCCGGGAGCCGGCGCGCCTGCTGCGCGCCGCCGCCTGGGCCCTCGGCGCCACCCTGGCCGCCCTGGCGGCCCTCCTGGCCGGGGCACGGATCTCGGCCCGCCTCGGGCCGCGCCTGATCCGCCGGGTCCGCGGGCTGGACCGGGCGACGCCCGCAGGGGCCGGCCGCCTGGGGCTGCGCCACCTGGCCCGCCATCTTCCCGCGTTGGGCCGGGGCGCCACCTGGCTCGCCGGGGCCGGGCTGGTCTACGTCTGGCTGGTCTTCGTCCTGCTTCAGTTTCCGGTCACGCGCCCCCTGGGCGAAACGCTGGGCCGCTACCTGACGAACTCCCTGGCCGACCTCGGCCTCGGCATGCTCCACGCGATCCCCGGGCTCCTGACCGTCGTCGTCGTCCTGCTCGCCGCCCGCTTCCTCTCGGGACTGGTCAATCGCCTGTTCGACGAAGTCGATGCCGGCCGCCTGCGGGTGCCGCTGGTGGACCCGGAGACAGCCCTGCCCACCCGCCGCATCCTGGTCGTGATCCTCTGGCTGGCGGCCGTCGTGGTCGCCTACCCCTACCTGCCCGGCGGGCAGAGCGAGGCCTTCAAGGCCCTCTCCGTCTTCGTCGGCGTCGTGGTCTCCCTCGGCTCGAGCGGCATCGTTTCCCAGGCCATGGGCGGGCTGCTCGTCGTCTATGCCCGCGCCATGAAGGTGGGCGACTTCGTGCTCATCGGACAGACCGAGGGCACCGTCGTCGAGACCGGCCTGATGGCGACCCGGATACTGACCCGGTTGAACGAGGTCGTCACCCTGCCCAACGCCCTGGTGGCGGCCGGCCCGATCGTCAACTACTCCCGCGAGGCCAATGCCCTGGGATTGCGCGTTCCGGCGAAGGTGACGATCGGCTACGACACGCCCTGGCGGCAGGTCCACGCAATGCTCGTGGAGGCGGCCCGCCAGACGCGGGGAATCCGGGCCGAGCCGGCCCCGTTCGTCTGGCAGAAATCCCTGATGGATTTCTACGTCGAGTACCAGCTCAACGTGCACATCGAGGATCCGGCGATGCGCAACGAAGTGCTGTCGGACCTGCATGCGGCGATCCAGGACGTCTTCAACCGCCACGGGGTCCAGATCATGTCGCCGAACTATTTCGAGGATCCGCGCGAACCGAAGCTGGTGCCGCCGGAACGCTGGTACGAGGCGCCGGCGAAACCTCCGCCGCCGCCCTGACCGGCGCGCTCAGGTATCGGCCGCCGCCGTCCGGCGGGCGGCCCGCAGGGTCGCCAGCGCGGCCTGGAAGTCGAAGGCGCCGACCTCCCGCTCGAACGAATCGACCCGGTCACCGAGGCAGGCCCGCAGATGCGGGGCCAGTTCCCGGCAGGCTCGGGTCGCCGCCATGTCGTCGGCCGCCAGCAGGGCCTCAAGCCGGTCCAGGGCCGCCGTCTCCGCCGCAGGGGCCAACGCCGGCGGGGCGCCGCGAGCCGCCGGCCCGGGTTTCACGGGGATCCAGCGCAGCATGGCCGCCACCAGATCGTCCGGCGCGACGGGCTTCGCGAGGTAGCCGTCCATGCCCGCGGCGAGGCAGCGCCGCCGGTCCTCGTCGAAGGCATTGGCCGTCATGGCAATGATGCACGTCCTCGCGTTGCGCGGCGTTGCACGCAGGACCCGCGTGGCTTCGAGACCGTCCATGACGGGCATCTGCATGTCCATCAGGATCAGGTCGTAGTCCATGCGGCCGGCCATGGCCACCGCCTCGGCACCATTTTCCGCCAGGTCCGCGGCGACCCCGGCATCGCGCAGCGTGGCGAGGACCACCTCCTGATTGACCGGATTGTCCTCGGCCACGAGCACGCGGGTGCGGGGCGGCAACCTCGCGTCCCCATCGTCCTTCGCCGGCGCCGGCCGGGTTTCCTGGCCGCGCGCCAGCGGGACCGTCACCCAGAAGGTGCTTCCGCGCCCGGGCTCGCTGTCGACCCCGATCTCGCCGCCCATGAGATGCGTCAGCCCCCGGTTGATGGCGAGACCCAGGCCAGAGCCCCCGAACCTCCTCGCTTCGGACCCATCGACCTGTTCGAAGGGCCGGAACAGGCGATCGCGGTCCCGGGCGGCGATGCCGATCCCGCTGTCCTGCACCTCGAAACGAACCAGGATGCGATCGCCGCGCAGACCTGCAGGAAGTGCATTGAGAAAGACGCTCCCGCGCTCGGTGAACTTGACCGCGTTGGCCGCGAAGTTGGCCAGGATCTGCCGCAGGCGGTGGGCATCGCCGCGCAATACCGGCGGCAGGCCGGGCGCCGCCCCGGTGGTTATCCGGAGACCCTTCGCCTCGGCCTTTCCCGCCACGAGGTTCACGACCGCCGCGAACACCTCCTCGATGCGCAGATCCTCCTCGGAAAGCCGCAGCCCTCCGGCCTCGATGCGGCTCATCTCCAGAATGTCGTTGATCACGTGGAGCAGGTGGTCCGCGGCACCCGATATCTTCTGCAGCTTGTCCTTCTGCACCGGATCCGTGGCCGCCTTCTTCGCCAGGTGGGTGAGGCCGATGATCGCGTTCATCGGGGTCCGGATCTCGTGGCTCATGGTGGCAAGGAACGTGCTCTTGGCGCGACTGGCGGCCTCGGCCGCCTCCTTCGCCTGGACCAGTTCCGCCTCCCGCTGGTCGAGGCGATCGAGCAGGCGGTTGAACCCGTCCACCATGACCCCCAGCTCGTCGGCGCCCACGCTGGGAAGATGGGGACGCCGCAGGTCGCCATCGCGCAGGCCCTCGATATAGGCGACCAGGGCGGAAATCGGCCGTATCGCGTAGGCCGACAGGGCGGCGAAGAGCAGCCCGAGCCCGGCGGCCAGGGCCGCGATGCCCGACACCAGCGTCCATGCGAGCAGGCGGTTGCGCTCGGCCTCGACCAGGCGCTTCGGGAACCCGACGGCCACCACCGCGACCCGTTCGCCGCCGGGAGCCGCCGCCATGGCTGCCACCGAGAGGTTCCCCACCCCCAGCGCATCGGAATCCAGCCGGCCGGAGGTGACCGCCCCGGCGAGGACGCCGCGGACATGCCCGGATTCGGCGGGCACGCCGTCGCCGCTGGCGAAGATCACCTGCCCCTCCCCATTGGCGACCAGGGCGAAGGCGAGGCCCTCGTTGGCGGCCACCGCCTGGGCGCATTGCTCCTCGAAACCCTGCAGGCCATTCAGGCGGATGCCGAGGGAGAGTATCCGCTCCAGCTGGGCGGCGAGCCCGCCGGCGATGGCCGTGGAACGGGCAAGCTGGACCTCGGTCAGGCGCGCCGCGAAGACATAGCCCGACGCGGACACCGCCACCCCCATCGCCACGGCGAACACGGCGGCGGCGATGGCCAGGATCTTGCCGCGCAGCCCCAGCTTCACGGCAGGTGTTCCCACTCGTAACCCGTCACCACTTCGGCGGAAAGAAGCAAGGAGGACCGCACGGTGAGGCCGAGCTGTTTCGCCCGCGCCAGGTTGAGGGCCGGGTGTCCCTTGACGGTCGGCCGCATGGGCAGGGACCCGGGCGCCTGGCCGTCGCGCAGGATGGCCCGGGCCAGCCGCCCCGCGGCCAGGCCCTGTTCCCGTTCGGACAGGGTGACGGAGGCCAGCACGCCGAAATGCACGCGGTCGATCCAGAAGCTGGTGTCCGGGAGGGTGCCGTGGGTGGCGGCCCACTTCTGGACCTCCTGGTAACGGACATTCCTGCCGTCGCGGCCGGCCAGGTTGAAGATGCCCAGCTGGACCACGGCGTCGGCCACGGCGGGATAGGCGCCCAGCCTGTCCTTGAATTCCTCGAAGGTCTTCACCTGGTCCACCGCCGCGAGGGTCATTCCCGGAAGCCGGTCCATGGCGGCGCGAATGCGGGCGATCACCGGCGGCCACTGGATGCCGGTGTCGGAAATGACCGCGAGGCGGCGGATCTGCGGGGCGAGGCTCCGCAGCAGCATCACCGATTCGACGAAGTGCTCCTGCTCCAGAACCCCGGTGACATTGGGCGCGCCCTCGAAACCATGCTCGCGGGGTTCCTTGTTCACGCCGCTGAAGACGATGGGGAGCTTCTGGTTCAGGTAGTGGCGGGCCACGAACTCCTGGGCGTCATCGTCGGACGTGTAGAGCAGGTCGGGCTTCCAGGCATCGATGATCGCCCTTGCTTCACGGCCCTTCTGTTCCTTCGCTTCGCGGGACCCATTGCGCTTGACGTCCATCTGGAAGACCTTGTACTCGGCGCCGACGTCGGCGCCGAGACCTTCCTTGAAGCCGGCGAACTGGCCATCGGTCCATCGCCAGGGAGAATCGAAGCTCATCACGTGCATGATGCGGTAGGGTCCGTCGCGTCCCTCGGCGGCGGCCTGCGCCGTCACCGCCAAGGCGATGCCGGCCCACGCGAGCCAGCGTAGCAGAGAGCGGAAAAGCCCCGGAACCGTTGTCACCCGCCTACCTTTCCTTCCGTCGCGCGGCCCGTCGATCCGCCCCCGGGACCGTCACCGGCCCGCCGTCTCCGCCGCTTCCGGTCCGGCGAACCCGGATCGCGGTACGCCGGCCGGTCGATCCACCCGTTGCGCGCATCTCCCGGCCGCGCGCGGCATATTACTTTCGCGATAGCTTAGCGCCGTTCCGCCGGCGGGACAATTCGGACGGACACCCATTCCGGCCTGCCGGGACGGTTCCCATATCCCTGGAAATAGCGAGGGCGTCCCATCCCCGCCCGCCACCCCCGGGGCACGCTCTAGAATCGGATTCCTGAGCAACCCGCGCAGGCGCACCACACGGAACGACCATGAAGACACCCCCGGCAACGGTGATGGCGATCGAGCCGGCGGCGGCCTTCCGGGCAGTGCTGCACGGCATCGCGGAATCCAAGGGTTTCGCGTTCCGCGGGTTCGCCGACCTTCCGGAAGCGCTCCGTTCCCTGCGGTCGGCGCCGGTGGATCTGGTCGCCATCGCGGCCCACCTGCCCTCGGGGGACTTCGCGCAGGTCTTCGGGCAGATCCGCGAGTGTCCGGGGGCCGCCGACATTCCCGTCGTGATGGTCACCTCGGACGCGGGGGAGGCCACGCGCCGATCGGCCCTCGAATCCGGCATCACCGAAGTGTTCGCCAAGGACGATCCGGAGGGCCTGGCCCGCTATCTGGACGTGGTGCGGACCCACGCGCGGACCGGTACCGGCGGGCGTCGGCGCGGAAAGGCGCTCGTCGTCGAGGACAGCGCTTCGATGGCGGCCTTGCTGGGCTCGGCCCTGGCCGCCGAAGGACTGGAGGCGGTGGTCGCACCCAGCGTCGGGACGGCACTGACGGCATGTGCGACGCAGCGCTTCCGGGTGGCAGTCGTGGACCTGGTTCTCGAGGACGGTCCCTCCGGGGTCGTCCTGATACAGAAGCTGCGCGAGGCGCGGGACGAGCTCCACCGGCTGCCGATCATCGCGCTCTCGGCCTACGCCGATGCCCCCCGGCGGCGGCTGGCGATCCTGTCCGGGGCCGACGTCTTCCTGCAGAAGCCGCTGGATCCGGAGGAGTTCGGTTTCCACGTCCGGCGCCTGACGGCCAAGCCTCCGGGCGGAGCCTTGCGCCCGGCCGGCGAAGGCCCGTCCCGCGAACGGCGGCCTCCCCTGACTCCCCGGGAGATCCGGGTGGCCGAGCTGGTGGTCGCGGGCCTGTCCGACAAGGAGATCGCGCGCCGCCTCGGCATCAGCTACTGGACGGTGCGCACCCACGTGGCGAGCCTGCTGCGCAAACGGCGGGTCACGAACCGCCTCGGGCTGGTCAGGCAGCTGCTGGGGCGGCGTGCCACGCCCCAGGAGTTCTGACACCGGCATTCCCGCCGCCGGAAGCCGCCGGCCGGCCCGCTCCCAGCCCCGGACGTCCATGCCGGGAGTATGTTGCGGGTATCATATCCAGGCCATGACACCCAAAACGCCTTCGCGCCTCCGGAGCCTGCCGTTGCCGCTTTCGCCCCTGCTCGCGGCAGGCGTCCGGCGCGTCGCCGCCTTCGTGGCGTGGGTGCTGGTCGCGGGCGCGGCAGGCATGACGCTAGCCCTGGCCGCCCAGGACCAGGTCCGGATCGGAATCCTCGGCCACCGGGGCGACGCCCGGGCGGTGGCCGCCTACCAGCCGACGGCCGACTATCTGTCGGCGGCCGTCCCCGGCTACCAGTTCTCGGTGGTCCCCTACGACCTGGCCGACCTGGAGACGGCCGTGGCCCTCGGCGCCGTGGATTTCCTGATCACGAACCCGGAGCAATACGTGGTGCTGGAGGCGCGGCACCGCGTGATGCGCATCGCCACCCTCGTCCGCCAGGAGGGCGGCCGGCCGGTGAGCCAGTTCGGCGGGGCCATCATCGCCCTGGCCGGACGCAAGGACATCACCGATCTGCCGTCGCTCCGCGGCATGACGGTGGCGGCGGTGGGGCCCGACGCCTTCGGCGGATTCCTGATGCAGGCCCAGGCGATGCGCGAGGTCGGCGTCGACCCGGCCGCGGACGTGCGGATGAGCTACCTCGGGCTGCCCCAGGACAGGATCGTGCAGGCCGTCCTCGAGGGACGGGCCGACGCGGGATTCGTCCGATCCGACCTGCTCGACCACATGATCGCGGAGGGGCGGCTCGACCCGGGCCGCATCCGGATTCTGGGCAGGCGGGAGGATCCGGCATACCCCTTCGCCCTGTCGACGCCCCTCTATCCCGAATGGCCGTTTGCCGCCGTGGAGCGGGCGCCGCTGGCCCTGACGAACCGGGTCGCCGTCGCGCTCCTCTCGATGCCCGAGGGACATGCCGCCGCCGCTGCGGGGGGCTATCACGCCTGGACGGTGCCCCTGTCCTACCGGGTCGTCCACGACCTGATGCGCGGCATGCGTGTGGCCCCGTACGATCGGCCCGGGGATTTCCGGCTGATGGACGTGGTGCGCAAGTACGACCTGCACCTGCTGGCTGCGCTGGGGGCGGTCGGCCTCCTCGCCGCCGCCCTCGCCCTCCGTTACCTGCGCCTGAACCGGGCGCTGGGCCGCCAGATGCGCCTGGTGGGCGAAAGGACCGCGGCCCTGGAACAGGAGGTCCGGTTGCGGCGGACGGCCGAGAAGCAACTGGAACGGGAAACCCACGCCCTCGAGATGACCGCGCGCAATGCCCCGCTGCCGGACATCCTGCTCGTCCTCGCCCTGATGTGCGAGGACGAGATTCCCGGAACCCATGTGATGGTCATGGAGTCCCTGGAGGACGGGAACGTCCTGCGCCTGGGCGCGGCGCCGTCCCTGCCCGCCGGCCTCCGGGAGCGGATGGGGCGCGTCGAGCCGGCCGGCGGGGATCCCCCGTCCTGGCGGCAGGCCGTGGCCGCTGCCTGCGGCGAGGCCTGGGTGCCGGCGCGCCTGGTCCCGATCGCGAGTCCCGGCGGCGGCGCGGCCGGCGCCATCGTCGTGCTCGCGCCGCGGGGCGCCCCCCCGGACGCCTGGCCTCCGGACGCCTTCCAGCAGGCCGCGACCCTGGGCGCCCTGGCCATGGATGCCCGGAGGAACGGCGAGCAGTTGCGCCTCGCGGCGAGCGTATTCGACAGCGCGATGGAAGGCATCATCATCACCGACGCGGAGAGCCGCATCATCCGGGTCAACGAAGCCTTCACCCGGGTCACCGGCTACGGCGCCGCGGAGACGGTCGGCAGGCGACCCAGCCTGCTGCGCTCGGGCCTGCACGACCGCGCGTTCTACGCCGGCCTATGGGCGGCACTCACCGCCTCCGGCACGTGGCGCGGCGAGATTTGGAACCGCCGGCGGAACGGGGAGGTATACCCGCAGATACTCCACATCTCGTCGGTGCGCGACGAGACGGGAAGGCCGACCCACTACATCGGCATCTACGCGGACATCACCGACCTCAAGGCGACCCAGCGCAAGCTGGAAAGGCTGGCCAATTTCGACCCGCTCACCGGGCTGCCGAACCGTACCCTGCTCACCGACCGGCTGCGCCAGGCCATGGCCCAGAACCGTCGCCGCCGGCGGATCCTGGCGGTCTGCTTCCTCGATCTGGACGGCTTCAAGGCGATCAACGACACGCGGGGCCATGCCGTCGGGGACCGCGTGCTCGCCGAGGTGGGAAGGCGCCTGCAGGGGGTGGTGAGGGCCGGGGACACCGTGGCGCGGATCGGCGGGGACGAGTTCGTCATCCTGTTCGGGGACCTGGCGGGCGAGGCCGAACTGGCCTCCGGGCTCGGACGGGTCCTGGAACTGGTGGCGGAGGCCTACGACACCGGCGCCGGACCGGCGGAACTGTCGGCGAGCATCGGGGTCGCCCTGTTCCCGCGCGACGACACCGATGCGGAGACCCTGCTGCAGCACGCGGACCGGGCCATGTACGACGCCAAGCGCGAAGGCCGGAACCGTTACCGGATCTTCCCGGCGGAGGCCGCGGAGGAAGCGGAAGCGCCCCGCGGGTGAGGGACCCGGGCCATCCCGTTCCCCGGTCACCCTGGGGAACCGCGGGCGGGACGGCGGACGTGGCCGGGAAGTCCGGGAGCAAGCTCCGGGTTTCCGCTCCGCCCAGCGCCGCAGGGGCGAGGTTTTCCGGATAATCGCGACATCCGCCTCACCCGTTTCCCGCCGCCGATGCTGGTCCATCCTCAGTTCGATCCCGTTGCCGTCGCCCTGGGGCCCCTGTCCGTGCGCTGGTACGGGCTCACCTACCTGGCGGCCTTCGTCCTGTTCCTGGTCCTCGGCCGGGTCCGTGCCCGGCGCCTGCCCGGAGTGGGCTTCACCGTCGGCGACCTGGACGACCTCCTCTTCTACGGCGTCGTGGGAGTCATCGTCGGCGGCCGCCTCGGACAGGTGCTCTTCTACGAGCCGGGCCACTACCTCGCCCATCCGGCCGACATCGTGGCGGTATGGAAGGGCGGCATGAGCTTCCACGGCGGCTTCCTCGGCGTCCTCGTCGCCATGGGGCTCTATGCCCGGCGCCGCGGACTCGCCTTCTGGCAGGTGACGGATTTCATCGCGCCACTGGTCCCCCTGGGGCTGGGCTGCGGACGGATCGGCAATTTCATCAACGGCGAACTCTGGGGGCGGATCGCCGACCCGGGCCTGCCCTGGGCCATGGTCTTCCCGCAGGTGGACATGCTTCCCCGCCACCCGTCGCAGCTCTACCAGGCCCTGGGCGAGGGCCTCCTGCTTTTCGCGCTGCTCTGGCTCTATGCGTCCAGGCCACGGCCGTTGCGCCATGTCTCGGCGGTCTTCCTGATCGGCTACGGCTGCGCGCGTTTCGCGGCCGAGTGGTTCCGCGAACCGGATGCGGGGATCTTCGGCCACTCCTATGCGATCAGCATGGGCCAGTGGCTGTCGCTGCCGATGGTGCTGGCGGGCCTCGCGCTGCTGCTGGCCGGCGGCGGACCGGCATCGCGACCGGGCGCGGCGCCGGCCGGCAAGGGAGGACATCCATCGTGAACGACAGCCTGATCACCCGCGGCCTGAAGAAGGTGCGCGCCCTCGTCTCCGACGAACCGCCGGCGCTTTCGCCCAAGGTCCGCGACCGCCTGCGGGCCCAGTTGCGCGAATGCGTGGAGGGACGCGGCGGCGAAGTGTCGGCGCGGCAACGCGCGGCGGGCCTGGCGCGGACCTACCAGGGGCTGTCCGAGGCGGGCCGGCGCGACTTCCTGCGCCTGATCGCCCTCGAGTTCGGGCCCGACCCGGCGCGGGTCGCCAAGGCCCACGAGGCCTATCAGGCGGCCGTCGGCACGCCGCGCCAGTGGGACGCGGAGGCCGGGCTGCGGGCGGCACTGCGCTCCGGCCGCATCCGCATCCTCACCCAGTTCAATGCCATGCCCCAGGGAGTCAAGTTCCTTGTGGACCTGCGGGCGGAACTGCTCGGCTTCCTGGAGAAGGACACGGACCTGGCGCCGCTCGACCGGGAACTGGAAGCCCGCCTGACCGCCTGGTTCGACGTGGGCTTCCTGGAACTGCAGCGCATCACCTGGAGTTCCCCGGCGGCGCTGCTCGAGAAGCTGATCGCCTACGAGGCGGTGCACGAGATCCGCTCCTGGGCGGACCTGAAGAACCGGCTGGACTCGGACCGCCGCTGCTACGCCTTCTTCCACCCGCGCATGCCGACCGAGCCGCTGATCTTCGTGGAGGTGGCCCTGACCGACCACCTGGCCGACAACGTCCAGCACCTGCTGGACGAGGCGGCCCCCGTGTTCGATGCGCGCAAGGCGGACACCGCCATCTTCTACTCGATCTCCAACACCCAGGTCGGCCTGCGCGGCGTCTCCTTCGGCAATTTCCTGCTCAAGCGGGTCATCGACGACCTGAAGCGGGACTTCCCGCGCCTGCGGACCTTCGCCACCCTCTCGCCGATCCCCGGTCTCGCCGGCTGGACGAAGAAGCATGCACAGGCGCTCGCCGAAGCCGGCATCGACCTGCCCGTGGCGGACCTGGCGGCCGGCGCGTGGGCCGCGGACAAGGCCGAGGCCCGGCGCCTGCGCGATCCGCTGCTCGCCCTGGCGGCCCGCTACCTGCTGGAGGCGAAGGGCCGCGGCGAAGGAGCCCCGCCACCCTTCGACCCGGTGTCGCGCTTTCATCTGGGCAATGGCGCCCGCATCGAGCGGCTCAACCACCTGGGTGACAGTTCGGCGAAGGGCCTTGCCCAGTCCTTCGGCATGATGGTCAACTACCTCTACGAGCCCGAGGAGATCGAGCAGAACGTGGAGGCCTTCGCCGCCGACGGCCGCATCGCGGCCGCCGCATCGCTGCGCCGCCAGGCGCGCCGGTAGAATCGCCACTTTCCACCACGCAAGGAGGATCCACCATGGACAGACCGTTCAAGGTACTCGGCGTCCAGCAGATCGCCATCGGCGGCCCGGACAAGGAACGCATGAAGAAGTTGTGGGTGGAGATGCTCGGCCTGACGATCACGGGCAACTACGTCTCGGAGCGGGAGAACGTGAACGAGGACATCGCCGCCATCGGCAGCGGTCCGTTCAAGGTCGAGGTGGACCTGATGCAGCCGGTGGACCCGGCGAAGAAGCCCGCCGTGCACGAGACGCCGCTCAACCATGTGGGCCTGTGGATCGACGACCTGCCGAAGGCCGTGGAGTGGCTGACCGCCCGGGGCGTGCGCTTCGCGCCCGGCGGCATCCGCAAGGGGGCCGCCGGCTTCGACATCACCTTCCTGCACCCCAAGGCCAACGAGCAGTTCCCCATCGCCGGCGAGGGGGTGCTGATCGAACTGGTGCAGGCGCCCCCCGAAGTGGTCACCGCCTTCGCGGGACTGGCAGGCTGAGGAATCCCGTCCCGGTCGGCCGGCGGAAGTTCGGGCGCCCCAGCCTCGCGTCAACCGAAAAAATGCAGTTGAACCACAGAGACACGGAGCTCACAGAGGAAAATCAAATCCTTGTCGCGCTTGTGGCACTCACCCGATGGGTGGCCCGAACACCACGCGCAAGTCCTTGACGTTTCGCATTTCTCTGCGTCTCTGTGCCTCTGTGGTGAAGTTTTCAGGGTCAATCATCCGGCCGGGATGATCTGCCGCCGGCGCCCCGCGCCGGCTTCGGTTGGGTTCATGGTTTGCCGGCGGGGACGCCGAGGACATTCCGGATGTCCGCGACGGCCTCGGCCAGCGCCATCTCCAGCGCGGCGAGCATCGTTTCCGGGACCGATGCGACCCCGGGGTCGCGGAGCGCCGCCTCGAGCGCCGCGGCCGCCCGCTGCACGGTCGAGAGTCCCAGAGTGCCGGACGCCCCCTTCAACGTATGGGCCAGCCGGCGACCCTCCTGGCGGGCGCCGGCGGCAAGCAGGCGGCGCAACTCGTCCATGTCGCCGGCGTGGGTCTCGGCGAAGGTGCGGAGCAGGCGGGCCAGGCTGGCAACCCGGCCGCGCACGGCGGCCAGGCCCGCCTTCAGGTCGAGTCCCCGGATGCCGGCCAGAATCTGGCGCAGGTCTTGCGGACCCGCCGCCGCCGGCCCGGCGGGCGGAAGTTCCGGGCGGCCCGGCAGCCAGCGTATCAGCGCTGCGTAGAGGACCGTCGGGTCGATGGGCTTGGGCACGTGGTCGTTCATGCCGGCATCGATGCAGGCCTGGCGGTCGTCCTCGAAGGCATTGGCGGTCATGGCCAGGATGGGCACCCCCTCGCCCCCCGGCTGCCGGCGGATCGCCCGGGTCGCCGCCAGCCCGTCCAGCACCGGCATCTGGACGTCCATCAGGATGAGGTCGAATGCCCCGGCCGCCGCCATTTCGACGGCGCGGGCGCCGTCCTCGGCCTCGACCACCGTCAGCCCGGCATCGCGCAGCAGGTCGGTGGCCACTTCCCGGTTGATCTCGTTGTCTTCGACCAGCAGCACCCGGGCCCCGCCGTGTTCGCGCTTCAGGCGGCCTTCGGCCGCGTCGGATGGGGCAGCCGCGACCTCGCCGGGCGGAAGGGCCTCGCCGGGTCGGAAGGTGGCCTCGAACCAGAAACTGCTGCCCCGGCCCGGCTCGCTGTCGACGCCGACCCGCCCGCCCATCAGGTCGGCCAGCCGGCGGCTGATCGCCAGTCCCAGGCCGGTACCGCCGAAATGGCGCGTGGTCGAACTGTCGGCCTGCTCGAAGGGCTGGAACAGGCGCTGCCGCGTTTCCTCGTCGATGCCGGGACCGGAATCCCGGACGGCGAAACGCACGGTGACTGCCGCTTCCTGCCGGGTCACCTGCCGGACCGCGAACACCACGTCCCCGCGTTCCGTGAATTTCACCGCGTTGCTGCCGAAATTGAGCAGGATCTGGCCCAGGCGCATCGCATCCCCGCGCAGCGCCGCCGGCAGGGCCGGGTCGATCTCGCTGGCCAGGCCCAGGCCCTTCTCCCGGGCCCGGTCCTCCAGCAGGGTGACAGTCCGCTCAACGACGGTGGCCGGCGCAAAATCCGTTTCCTCGAGGGTCAGCTTGCCGGCCTCGATCTTCGAGATGTCCAGGATGTCGTTGATCACCTGCAGCAGGTGCCGGGCGGCGTCGGAAACCTTGCGCAGCCGGTCGCGCTGGCCCGGGTCCTCGGCCGAGCGCTGGGCCAGGTGGGCGAGCCCGATGATGGCGTTCATCGGCGTGCGGATCTCGTGGCTCATGTTGGCCAGGAAGGTGGATTTGGCCCGGCTGGCCTCCTCGGCCGCCTCCTTGGCGGCGGCCAGGGCCACCTCGGCCCGCCGGCGGATGACGATCCGCCACAGGTCATCGGCGATCAACTGCAGCTGGTGGAGGTCGGAGTCGTCGTAGTCCGTTGCCTTGTTGCCGACCCCGACCAGCATGCGGACCCTGTCGCCCTCGACCACCGGAACACCCAGGTGCCGCACCAGGTGGGCATGCCCTTCCGGATAGCCCTGGCGTTCGGGCAGGGCCAGGTAGTCGTTGTGGATGGCGGGCCGCCGGCTGCGCGCGGTGTCGGCCCAGATTCCGGCCAGGGAGATCGGGTAGTGTTCGTCGTGGGCGGCGTTGCAATATTTCAGCGTTCCCGCCGACCAGGTCACGAGATGCAGGGTTTCCTGGTCGTCGTTCACGAAATGCAGGTAGCCGATCTCGCTTTCGGTCAGGCGCACGGCCTCGTCGATGCCCAGTTGCAGGATCTGCGATTCGTCCAGGTCGGCGGCCTGCTGGCTCATGGCGAACATGGCCTGCAGCCGGGTGTCCGACAGGCGCAGGCGGCGGTTCGCCGCCTCCAGTTCCGCCGTCCGTTCCCGGACCAGGTCTTCCAGGTGGTGACGGTGCCGCTCCAGTTCCTCGGCGATCCGCTTGCGTTCCGTGATGTCTTCCTGCACGGACAGGAAATGGTTGATCCGGCCGTCCGGCTCGCGGACCGGCGAGACATGGGCGAAATCGATCCCCAGGCGCCCGTCCTTGCGCCGGTTGTGGAACTCGCCCTGCCAGGTACGGCCCCCGGCGACGGCTTCGTAGAGGCCGCGCAGGGCCGCCGGCGGCGTGTCGCGCTCGCCGAGGAAGCCGGCCCGGCGGCCGATGACCTCCTCCGGCCGGTAGCCGCTGATCCTGCAGAAGGCCTCGTTCACGTATTCGATGCGGGTATCCGGGGCGGTCACGATGACGATGGTCGGACTCTGCTCGACGGCCTGGGAGAGCAGTCGCAACTGCTCTCCGGTGCGCCGGCGCGCATCGATGTCCTGCAAGGCGCCGGCCAGGACCGGGCCGTCGGCGGTTTCCAGCCGCCCGACGCAGCGCAATTCGGCCCAGAACCGCCGGCCGCCGTAGGCCACCACCTCCACTTCGAGGACGAATCCCCGACCGTCCCGCCAGGCCCGGTCCAGGGCGTCGGCGATCTGCGGGACGTACTCGGGCGCGTAGTAGCCGAGGCCCTGTTCCAACGGCGGGACGGCCCGGTCCAGGGGCCGGCCGATCAGGCGGAAGATGCCCTCGGTCCACATCAGGTAGCCCGTCTCCGGGTTGGCCTTCCAGCCGCCGATGCCGGCGATCTCCTCGCCTTCGCGCAGGAACAGGGTTGTCTCCCTGAGCGATTCCTCGGCCTGCCGCCGCTCGCTGACGTCGAGCAGGGTGCCGGCGGCGCGCAGGGCCTCGCCGTCGGCATCGAAGGCGACGGCCCGGCCGCGCTGGTGGACCCAGATCCACTGGCCGTCCCGGCGCCGGATCCGGTATTCGGCGTCCAGTTCGCCGCCATCGCGCTGCGCCCGCTGCTGGGCGGCCAGGAACAGGGGGCGGTCCTCCGGGTGCATGCTGTCGATCCAGCCCTGGAGCGTCGTCTCGAGTTCCCCCGACCGGTATCCCAGCATGGTCACGAAGCGGTCATTGACCGAGACCCGGCCCGTCTTCAGGTCGATGTCGTAGATGCCCAGGCCACCGCCGTCGACGGCCATCTGCAGGCGCTGCTGGGTGGCCGCCAGTTCCGCCTCGGCGCGGCGCCGCTCGGTGATGTCGGTGAACATGGCGAAGGACCCGGCGAACCGGCCCCCGGGGTCCATCACCGGGGTGGCCGAGACGAGGGCCCACAGCTCGCTGCCATCCTTGCGCCGGAAACGCCGCTCGTAATGGCCGCCTGCGCCGCCGTGTCGTTCCCGCATCCTCGCCCGATGGGACTCCAGATCCTCCGGGTACATGAAACTCTCGACCTTGAGGCCGATCATCTCCGAGGGACCGTAGCCGAGCATCTGGGCCATGCGCTGGTTCACGCCCGTCGTCGCGTGATCGGCATCCATGCTCCAGAAACCCTCGCTGGCGGTCTCGATGATGCGGCGGTAGCGGGCCTCGCTTTCCCGTAGGGCCGCCTCCGCCCCCTGCCGTTCGTGCTCCAGGCCGGCCCGGGCGGCCAGGATGCGCAGGCCGGCCTGGGCGGTGTCGAGGAATTCGCGGCCGTGGCGGTACACCAGCACCACCAGGCCGACGATCCGCCCCTCGCCGTCGGCGACACCCTCGCCGACGTAGGCCTGGGCCTCCAGGGCCGTCAGGTCCGCGTCGTCCGGGTAGAGCGCGCAGACGTCGGCCTCGATGCACACGGACGCTCCCTCCAGGACGTGGGCGCAGGGGGTGCCGGCCAGGGCATAGACGTGGCCGCCGGGCAACGCCGCCCCATCCCGCCAGGCGGCGATCGTGCGCACCTTCGCCGGGTCCGGCTCGAGCAACGCCACATGGGCGTAGTCGGCCCCCAGGTTCGTGCCGGCGAAGGCCACCAGGGCGGCGTAGAAGGCCTCGCCGCCGCCCTGTCGGGAGACGAACTCGGAGGTGCTGGCCAGGATGGCCTCCAGGCGCTTGCGATGGGTGATGTCGCTCCAGATGGCGGCGAAGTAGTCGCGCTCGCCGACCCGGGCGACCCGGTTCGCCACATGCACCTCGCGCATGCTGCCGTCCTTGGCCCGGTGCTGGTTCTCGAACACGCCGCCGCCTTCGCGGCACATGCGCTCGATGCGCCGTGCCACCTCGGCGGGGGACAGCGACCCCTGGATGTCGTTGAGGCCGAGGCGGGCGAACTCGCCGGCCGTGTAGCCCAGGCGCTCGTGGGCCGCCCGGTTGAATTCGACGAAGCGCAGGCTTTCCGGATCGATCAGCACCATGCCGTCGGCCGCTGCCTCGACCATGGCCCGGTGCACCTCCTCGCGATTGCGCAGGGCTTCCGCCGTGTCGCGCCGCGCCGACTCCAGTTCCTGGGCCCGCGTCAGGTCCACGATGGCGCAGACGAAGCGCCGGATCTCGCCTTCCGGGGCGGGCAGGGCGGCGACGTGCAACTCGCCGGGGAAGCTTTCCTTCTCCCGGCCCCGGAAGTGCAGGGACGTTGCCGTCGCACGCCCCTTTTCGTGGGCCTGCACGAGGGCGGCGGCAAGCGCCGGGTGGTCCCGGTCGGCGACCAGGCGGCGCAGGTAGTGCTGGTGCAGGTGCCGGTTGGCGAGGCCGAAGAGCCGGGTCGCCTCGTCGTTGGCGTCGAGGACCAGACCGGTCCGGTCGACCACCACCTGGGCCAGGGGAACCGCCGAGAAGAGGGCGCTGAAGGCTTCCAGGGAAATCTGCGCGGCGCGCTGGGCGTTGCGCAACTCGTCGTTCTGGATTTCCAGTTCGACCTGGTAGATGCGCAGGTTTTCGATCAGGTCGGCGAAGCTGGCCTCGCCCGTGCGCAGCAGGTCCTCGGCCAGCGAATAGTCGCCTTCGCGCAAGGCCCGGGCGGCCTTTTCCCGGATGCGGGCGTCGGCTTCCGCCTGGGGATCGGGGATGTCAGACCTTCGGCTCACGGCGGGCAACCCAGGCAGTGATGTTCACGTGCGCCACGACGGCGCCGCCGCTGCCGTCGCGGATCGGCGCGGCATGAAGCAGGAACCAGCGCTGCTCCCCGGGCGAGTGGCAGGGGTATTCCATGAGGAAGTGGTCGGCCTTGCCGGCCAGGATGCGACGGATGCCGCCGGCCGCCTTGCGGGCGGTGGCGGCGTCCTCCCGGGCGCCGGCCCGGCAGGCCTTCAGGTAGTCGCAGCCCGGGCCGGTGTGAAGCAGGTCCGGGTCGCCATTCTGCCGCGCGAACTCCCTCCAGGCGGCGTTCACCATGACGATCCGCCCGGCGGCGTCGAGCACGGACAGGTGCCCGGGAACGGAGTCGAGGATTGACTGCAGGCGGCGCACGTCCTGCAGCGAAGTAACGTCGACGAAACTGATCACGGCGCCGCGCCGGTCGCCGGAGGGCACCAGGTAAGGCAGGATGCGCATCAGGTAGTGGCAGCCGTCGCCGGCCTTGATCTCCCGCTCGGTCTCCCGGTCGGCGGCGATGGTGGCGCGCAGGGACTCGACGAAATCGGGGGCGTCCAGCAGGTTGGCGAAGTCGTCGATGGGCCGGCCCAGGTCCGATTCGCGGATCTTGAACAGGCGCGTTGCCTCCGGGGTGAAGCGGGTCAGGCGCAGTTGCCCATCGACGAAAATCGTGGCGATGGCCGCCGCCTTGGCCATGCTGTCCAGGTCGGCATTCAGCCGGTTGAGGATCTCGATCTTCTCCTGGTTCTCCGCATTGACGGTGTAGAGCTCCTCGTTCACCGACTGCAGTTCCTCGTTGGAACTCTGCAGTTCCTCGTTCGAGGCCATCAGTTCCTCGTTGGTGGCCTGCAGTTCCTCGTTGGAGGTCTCCAGTTCCTCGATGGTGGCCTGCAGGCTCTCCCGGGTGGCTGCCAGGTCCCGCTCCAGGTGGCGGATGTGCTGGGCGGTCTCGGTATCGACGTCGATGGTCGGCAGGGCCGGGCTGGGTTCGGGAATCGGTTCCCCGTCCAGGGTCAGCAGCAGGGCCCGCTCGGGACTGCCGGGAACGGCCACCGGCCGGGCCACCAGGCGGACCCGCTCGGCGCCGCCGCCGGGCAGGTCGAAGGGCACCAGGTCGGAGCGCACGGCACCGTTGTCCTTGGCGGCCCGATGGAGCAGGGCGAGGGCCACCGGGGCGAGGCGCTCGGGCAGCATGCGCCCCAGCTCAAGGCTGGCGCTGCCCTCGGGGATGCGCAGGTAGCGCTGGGCTTCGCCGAAGACGTGGATCAGCTCGTGGGAGGGGCTGACCAGGAGGCTGGGCGGCACATAACTGTGCAGCAGCTCGGCCTGGCCGGCATCGATCAGGCCGGCCTCCGCCGTCGCCCGGGCGCGGCCGGCGGCGGCGCCCCGCCGCCCCGGATCGCCGGCGACCCGCGGCCGGCCGGGCTCCAGGGCGTTCATGGCCAGGGAGACATGGCGCAGGACCTTGAAGATCTTGTGCTTGGCGTTGATCGGCGAGAACTCCCGGCTCAGCTCGGCCAGGGACTCGCTGCTGCCCAGGAACAGGTGGGCACCCGGCACCATGGCGTACTGCAGGCGGCGCAGCACCCGCTCCTGGGCCTGGGCCTGGAAGGAGATCAGCACGTTGCGGCAGGACACCAGGTCCATGCGTGTGAAGGGCGGGTCCTCGAGCAGGTTGTGGCGGGCGAAGACGATGTTCTGGCGGATCTCGCCCCTGACCACGAAATGGTTGCCGCGCCGGGTGAAGAAGCGCTCCAGGCGCTCCGGCGAGACCTCGGCGGCGATGGACTCGGAATAGACGCCGCTGCCCGCCACTTCGATGTTCTGCTGTTCCACGTCGGTGGCGAAGATCTTGATCGACGGCCAGCGGCGCAGCCTTTCGCAGGCCTCCGCGAAGAGGATGGCGATGGAATAAGCCTCCTCGCCGGTGGAGGCGCCGGCGACCCAGACGCGGACCGGCTGGCCGTCGGCCTTCTCCTCCAGCAGGGCCTGGATCGAGTGCTTGCCCAGCAGTTCGAAGGATTCGGCGTCGCGGAAGAAGCTGGTGACCGGGATCAGGATTTCCCGGCGCAGGGAGATGACCTCGCCCCGGTCGCTTTCCATCAGGCGCAGGTAGGCGTCGAAGTCGGGCAGATGCCGGACCTGCATGCGCCGCTCGATGCGGCGCAGGACCGTGGCCGCCTTGTAGTCGCGGAAATTCACCCCGCCCAGCTGGTGCAGCAGGTGCAGGATCTCCTCCAGGGCGGAGCCCTTCTCCATCTGCACCAGGGGCTGGCCGCCCTGGACCAGCGGCGGACGCGGCGCCTGGTGGATGTGGTCCAGGATGCGGGCAGCGAGGGCCTCGGGGGGCAGCACCTCGTCCACCAGGCCGGTGGCGATGACGCTGCGCGGCATGCCGTCGAACTTGGCCGATTCCAGGTCCTGGGCGAGCAGGAAGCCCCCGGCGTCGTTCACCGCGACGGCGCCCCGGGTGCCGTCCGAACCGGTGCCCGAGAGGACCACAGCCACCGCCCGGCCCCCGTACTCCCGGGCCAGGGAGGTGAAGAAGAGGTCGATGGGCAGGGACAGGCCGCGGGGATTCTTCGGCGACAGGTGGAGCCGCCCGGCGGAGACCGTCATCAGGCTGCCCGGCGGGATCAGATAGACGTGGTCCGCCTCCAGGGCCATGCTGTCCTCCACCATGGTGACGGGCATGCGGGTGTGGCGGGCCAGCAGGTTGGCCATCATGCTCTTGTGGTCCGGCGACAGGTGCTGGATCACGACGAAGGCCGCCCCCGCGTCGGCGGGCACCATCTGGAAGAAGCGCTCCAGGGCGTCGAGGCCGCCGGCGGAGGCGCCTATCCCGACCACGTAGCCGGCGAAATGGCTGCCTCCCGCGCATTCTCCGGCGGTTTTCGGGGCGGATTTGCGATTGGCGGACTTGCCCATCTGGTTCGTGCATTTTCGTGCCCCCGCGGGGAGCCACAGGGAAGGCGACGGCGCGGCGATCCGCCGTGCCGCCTGTGAGTATCGCCGGTTTGGTCGCTGCCGGCGGAAGAATTTCCCCTCTTGCTTGATTACCGTCAACCGCGGGGCCGCCGGTTCCGTTGCGGCGCCGGGCGGGATCGGGGAACCGGGGCGCGGGCGCCGCGGGGCCGGCCCCGCCCCTGCCGGCGTGGCCGGAATGGGGGATACTGCATGGCTTTCCGACCCACGACCACGGAGATTCCATGCTCTTCACTCCCTACACCAAGGGCGACCTGACCCTCTCCAATCGCATCGTCATGGCGCCCATGACGCGCTGCCGGGCCGACCACCGGGATGCCATCCCCAACGACCTGATGGTCGAGTACTACCGCCAGCGCGCGTCGGCCGGACTGATCCTTTCCGAGGGCACGCCGGTCTCCGACCGGGCCCGCGGCTACATCAACACGCCCTCCCTCTGGAACGAGGCCCAGGCCGAAGGCTGGAAGAAGGTCACCGATGCCGTCCATGCGGCGGGCGGGCGGATATTCGTGCAACTCTGGCACTGCGGACGGGTGTCCAACGCCGTGCTGCACGCGGACGGCAGCCCGCCGGCGGCGCCTTCCGCGAAGGCCGCCGCCACGAAGACCTTCATCCCCGGCCCCGACGGCACGCCGATCCAGGCCGACTGCGGGGCGCCCGCGGCCATGACCACGGCCGAGGCCGGGAACGTCGCCGTCGAGTTCGGCAATGCGGCCCGCCTCGCCAGGCTGGCGGGGTTCGACGGCGCCGAGATCCACGGCGCCAACGGCTACCTGCTGGACCAGTTCCGCTGCCCCTTCCTCAACGACCGGACGGACAAGTACGGCGGCTCCCTGGAGAACCGCTACCGGATGCTCCTCGAAGTGGTGGACGCGGTGGCCGCCGAACTGGGGCCCGAGCGGGTCTGCGTGCGCCAGTCACCCCGGGGCGCCGCCAACGACATGCAGCCGGATCCGGACCCCCTGGGCACCTACACATGGATCGCCCGGGAACTGGACAAGCGCAGGATCGGCTTCCTGCACATCTACGACCAGTCCGCCACGTGGGTGCACGATCCGGCCGACGACCTGCTGCCGGCCCTGCGCCAGACCTACGGCGGGGCGCTGATGGTGTGCGGCGGCTTCAAGCGCGAGAAGGGCGAGGCGGTCCTGGCCCGGGGCGCCGACCTGGTGGCCATCGGCAAGCTCTTCATCTCCAATCCCGACCTGGTGGCCCGGCTGAAGACCAACGTGGACCTCAATCCCTGGGACGCCACGACCTTCTATGCCGGCGGCACCCGGGGCTACACCGACTACCCCTGCGCCAGCGAGTAGGCGAACGCACCCGGCGGGCGGGCGATCCGGGCACCGCGGCGGAGAACCGGAGGCCTGCCGGATTCGGGGTACCCATCCGATGGGCCGCCGGGCCCGGCGATGCATGGCCGTTCCCGGTGGCACCGCGTCCCGGTCGCGGGGCCCCGGGCATGCCGTTCCCGTGAGGCCGGGCCGATTCAGCGCCCGGGGAGCGTCCGGGGCGGCGGTGGCGGCAGGTCCGGCGGCGGCAGTTCGATGGCGGGGCGGGCCGGCTCCGGCGGCCGGCCGAAGGGCACGGCGACCGGGAAACCATTGACCTTCAGAGCGCCGTCCCGCCAGCGGGCCGCCGCCTTCAGGCGCTCGCCGTCGCGCACCAGGTGACCCTGCAACACGAGCGCGTTGATCTGGTCCGAAGCGGCGCTGCGCGCCGCGGCCGCGGCATCGGGCGCCTCGCCGGCGGCGGCACCGGGCCAGGCGCCGCGCCGCGCCAGGGCTTTCTCCCCCAGGGCCAGGGCCAGGGGTTCGGCCAGGTCCAGGTCCAGGTCGCCCTCGATGCCTTCCAGCGCCGAGAAGGGATTGGCCCCGGCCTCATCGTCGTAGCGCACCACCCGCAGGGAAAGGGTCAGACGCAGGTCCCCGGCCGGCATGCGGAAACTCAGATCGTCCACCCGGAATTCGGGCTGCCGGCGCATCAGGTCGCCAAAGAACCGGCGGGTCAGGGCGATCTGCTCCAGGGCCTCCTCCCGCGGCGTCGGGTTGCGGGCTTGCAGGGCTTCGGCCGCGTCCCGCAGCGCCTTCACCGTCGGACCGTGCAGGTGCCGCGCGCTCATGGCCAGACGGAAGGGCCCGGCCTTCTCACCCTGGAATTCCACGCCCTGGGCGGCCATGTCCGTTTTCAGGTCCAGGAAATCTCCGGCGGCATCGACACCGGTGCGATAACTGCCCGCCGTGGCCCGCAACGCGAGGCCCGGCCCGGTGGCGCTGAGCTCCGCCAGGCGGGCATCCGCCGTGCCCAGCCAGAGGCCGTGGCTGCCCAGCCGCAGGTCGCCCTTCAGGCTCATCGCGCCGAGGGTGGCCTTCCCGTCCTTGCCCTGGAGTTCGAGGCCCGGCATCGTCAGATCCGGCTGCATCCTGTCGTAGCTGCGCGCGAAGCGGATGTCCCCGTGCAGGCCCTGCCACGCAAGGCGGACGCCACCGGAGAGTTCCCGGGCAATCGCCGGTACCCGCAGATGGGCGACGCCGTCGTCGGCATCGACGAGCTCCGTGACCACCAATGCCGGCGCGTCCGCGCCGAAGAGCTCGGGCAACCGCTCCCCCAGGTCGCCCTCGAGGCGCAGCCGCGTCTCGATCACCGCCCGGGCCGGCGCGAAATCGCCCCGCCGCCAGTTCGGCAGGGGGCCGTGGCGGATGTCGAGCAACTGGGTCAGCCGCACGGGTCCCCGCGATCCGGTCGCCCGCGCCAGGACCCCCGCGAGGAGCTCGCCATAGGGACCGCGCACCTCCACCGTCGTGGTGGCGGTGGACGAGAACAGTCCGCGCTCGTAGGTCTGGGCGGCGATGCGCAGCCAGGGCTGGCGTCCCAGGAAGGTCTGCTGCCGGGCGATGGCGTCGGCCACCTCCAGCCCCGCCTGCCGGCTGGCCCACGCGAAGGCCCCGGCGGCGAGGACCAGCAGGGCAATGACGACGGCAACGACGCGCTTCATGGCTGGATCCCGCTCGAGATATGACGATGGTCGGCGCGATCATACCCGAGTGACCACCGCCGACGGGCGGACCGGGGGGGGCCGCCAGGGGCGGGGGAAGGGGATCAGCGGGGCGGCAGCCAGCGCTCGAGGGCCGCCCGCAGCGCATCGAAAAGGAATGGCTTCGCCAGGTAGTCGTCCATTCCTGCGGCGATGCAGGCCTCCCGATCCCCGCGGATGGCGTTGGCGGTCAACGCAACGATCGGGGTGTGCGCCAGTCCGAGTGACCGCTCGCGCGCGATCATCCGGCGCGTGGCTTCGAATCCGTCCATGTTCGGCATCTGGCAGTCCATGAGGATCAGATCGAAATCCGTCTGCTCCACGGCCCTGAGTGCCGCGAGTCCGTCCTCCGCCCGGTCCGCCGCCACCCCCATCCGCCCGAGCATCGCCAGGGCGATCTCGCTATTCACCGCGTTGTCCTCGACCAGCAGCACACGCCCCGCAAGGGAGGTCGCGCCACCGGATTCGCCGGCCGCCGGCGCCGCCGCCGGGGCCGATGCCGCTGCGAGCGGCAGTTCGAACCAGAACGTGGCCCCTTCGCCAGGGCGGCTGTCGCAGCCGATGCGTCCTCCCATCAATTCGACCAGCTGCCGGGAGATCGCCAGGCCGAGGCCGGTGCCCCCGTGCCGCCGGGTCGGCGACCCGTCCACCTGGCTGAACATCTCGAACAGCCGGGCCTGGCTTGCCTCGGCGATGCCGACGCCGCTGTCGCGCACCGCGAAGCGCACCAGGGTGCGGCCGGCCATCCCCTCCCCGCCCGAAAGCCCGACGTCCACCTCCACTCCTCCGGCATCGGTGAATTTCACGGCGTTGGAGATCAGGTTGTTCAACACCTGCTTGATGCGGCTCGCATCACCCGACAGCCACTGGGGCACCTCGGGTGCCACCGCCATCGACAGGCGGAGGCCCTTCTCCTGGGCCCGGGCCGACATCAGGTCCGTGACTTCGCGCGGGAGCCGGCGGACCTCGAAAGGCTCGGGAAAGACTTCGAGCTTGCCGGCATCCAGCTTCGAGAAGTCCAGGATGTCGTTGATCAATACCAGGAGGTGCTGGCCCGACGCACGGATTGCGTCCACCCGGTGCCGTTGCCCGGTGTCGAGCTCGCCGGTCTCGAGCAGCTGCGCCATGCCGAGAATTCCGTTCAAGGGCGTCCGGATCTCATGGCTCATGTTGGCCAGGAACTGCAGCCGGGCCCGGCCGGCGGCCTCGGCGGCATGCAGGGCCATCTCGCGCTCGGCGGCGATCCTGGCGTTGTCGAAGCGCAAGGTCAGCATTTCGACCGTATTGCGCACCGCGCGGCGCGCATTGAGGAAGACCAGCAGCACGAAGAACAACAGGGCCGCCCCGAGGCCGAGGGTCTCGACGCGTCCCATCGCGATCATGTAGACGGCCGGCGGCACGAGCACCGGGCCGGCCAGCGCCGCATAGGCAAGCAGGGAACTGGAAAGCGTGAACAGGCCGACGGCGGCGGTGCCGGTCAGGAACACCGTCATGATGGCCTGGATAGCGATGTCATCGCTCGGCAGGAGCACCGTCCCCATCAGGCCCCAGATGGTGCCGGCGCATAGCGTCAGGGGGACGAAGCGCCGGAGCCAATGGCGGGCCCGCTCCGGCGGCGGCGCGGCCCGCCGGTACGCAAGGATGTCCAGGTAACGCACGAGGGATACCGCATTGTTGACCAGGAACCAGGCCAGGATGACGCGGCCACTGACCGACCCGTGCAGGGTCCAGGCCACGATCAACGAGAACACGACCGCCGTGCCCAGCGTCATGGGCGTCAGCCGATAGAGAAGTGCAATGCGTTCGGCATCGACGAGCCGCCGGGTTGCTTGATCCGCGTCACGCGGTTGCTCGATATGCTTCATGAATATATCCCGCGAGTGTCCGTTCGAGGCTGACCGGGGCGATGCCGCCCCCGCGCGCGCCGGCTGGCGATTCGGGCACGCGTCGGTTCCGGCGAGTTTAGCGCGATGCGTCCGCCGCAACGCCGTGCGCCCCTCGGGCGGGGGGGTACGCAAGCCCGCGTTTGTGACTATGATTGCGCGCGCCGCGCCTGAGCGGATGGGCGCCGGATGCCGGTCGGGCGCCTTCCGGAGTGGAAGCGTCCCGAGGCCGCGCCAAGGATTCGCACGGAACCCCGATGACCGACAACCGACTGGAACGATTCGTCACCCGCACCACCCTGTGGCTGGTCGCCGCGGTGTCGCTGGTCGCCCTGGTGGGCTTCGCCGTGATCCTGCCGCACGGATCGGGGGCGATGCGCTCGGCCCAGGTGGCCGGGTTTGCCGGCGCCGTGGCCACGGCGGTCGCCGCCTTCTTCCTGGCCCGGCGCGGCCATCCCAGGCTCGGGGCCGCCCTGGTCTGCGCGGCGATCTACGTGGGTGTGATGGCCTTCGTGGTCATCGCCGAATACGGCCTGCACAGCTACTCCATCGGGCTGCTCAGCTCGATGGTGCTCCTCGCCTCGCTGCTCATCGGCCCCCGGGCGGGGCTCGCGGCCACCGTCCTGGCGGTGGCCTCCATGGTCGTGCTGTTCCTCGTGGAGCGCCAGGGGTGGCTGGTCAACCCGGCGGCGGTCCAGGCCATCCCGCTGGCCAACATCCTGCTGATGGACAGCATCGTCGTGGGTGCGATGGGCATCGTGCTGTACGCCTTCTCGACCACCTTCCGGGGTGCCATGCGCGAAGTGGACGCGAACGAGCACCGGCTGCGGCAGATCATCGAGGCGGCGCCCCTCGCCTACTACCTGCACCGGGGCGACCGGGTCCTCACCGCCAACCGCATCGCCGCGGAACTCGTGGGGGAGACCGATCCTGGGAACCTGTTGGGCAGGCGGCTCACGGACTACCTGGCGCCGGACCTCCGGGAAGCGGCGCGGCGGCAGGCCACCGAGGCCATCGCCCGCCCTCCGGGAAGCGTGGTCTCCAACGAGTACCCCTTCACCGACGGCCGGGGCAGAAGGCGCTTCGTCCAGACGATGACCTCCGTGGTGCCGCTGGCCGACGGTCCGGCGCTCCTGACCGTGGTCCGCGACAAGACGGAGGAACGGGAGGCGACCGCGGCCCTGGCCGTGGCCAAGGAGCAGGCCGAGTCGGCGAGCCGGGCCAAGTCCCAGTTCCTGGCCAACATGAGCCACGAGATCCGCACGCCCATGAATGCGGTGATCGGGTTTTCCGAACTGCTCCTCTCCTCCCGGCTCGCGGCGGACCAGCGGCAGTGGGCGGCCGGCATCCATGGATCGGCGAAGGCCCTGCTGCGAATCATCAACGACATCCTGGACGTGTCGCGGATCGAGGCGGGACGGGTCGAACTGATCGAATCGCGGCTGGAACCCCGCCGCCTGATCGAGCAGGTCGTCGAGGTGATCCGCCCCCTGGCGGGGGAGAAGGGCCTGGACCTGGACCTCCAGGTCGGCGGGGACATGCCCGGCGCGCTGGTGGGCGACGAGGGCCGGCTGCGGCAGATCCTGCTCAACCTGGTGGGCAATGCGGTGAAGTTCACGGAGCGTGGCGGCATCACGCTCTCGGCGGAGGCGCTCCCCGCCGCCGAGGGCGGGGTCCGGCTGCGTTTCCGGGTCGCCGACACCGGGACGGGGATGACCCCGGAACAACTGGACCGGCTGTTCGCGCCCTTCGTCCAGCTGGACGCCACGAGCACCCGCCGGCATGGCGGTACGGGGCTCGGACTCTACATCGCCCGGCAGTATGCATCCCTGATGGGCGGCACGCTGCAGGCCACGAGCGAGCCCGGCCGGGGCTCCACCTTCGAGTTCCAGGTGCCGCTGCGCATCGCCAACTCCGCGGCCAACCCCGCGCCGGCGGCCCCGGAGCAGGCCGACGCACGCGCGACGGGACCCCAGTCGGTCCTGCTGGTGGAGGACAACGAGGTCAACCAGCAGGTGGCCCTGGCCATGCTGGCCCGGGTGGGCCATCGCGTGGAGGTGGCGGCCGAGGGCGGCGAGGCGGTGAGGAAGTTCGTCGAAGGCGCCTTCGACTGCGTCCTGATGGATTGCCAGATGCCCGGCGTGGACGGTTTCGAGGCCACCCGGCGCATCCGGGCCCACGAGACCGCCACCGGCAGGCCCCGTACGCGCATCGTGGCGCTGACGGCCAATGCCATGGCCGGCGACCGGGAACGGTGCCTGGAGGCCGGCATGGACGATTTCCTGGCCAAGCCCTTCGACAGCCGCACCCTGCTGGCCGCCCTGGCGCGCCAGACGGGGGCGGCGGCCCCGGCCGGTCCGGCCGCCGCGGACCTTCTCTCCCCGGGAGCGGTATTCGATCCCGCCGCCCTGGAGGAGCTGCTGGCCATGGACGGGCAGAACCCGGGGTTCCTGCGCCGGGTCGTCGAGCGCTACCTGGAGGTGACGCCGGGCCTGATCGAGGCCGTCGCCATGGCCGGCCCGGAGACCAGGGCGGATGCGCAGCGGGCCGCCCATTCCATCAAGTCCACCAGTGCCCAGCTGGGCGCCACCAGCCTTGCCGAGCTGGCCAGGGGGGCCGAAGCGGCGGCGCGGGACGGCGAGCTGGCCGAGGCGCGCCGCCTCGCCACGGACATGGGGGGCGAACTGGCCGGTGCCGCCGTCGCCCTGGAACACTTCCTGGCGGAGCGGGAAAAACCTCGGACGTCCTGAACCGGGCCGGATGCGCACCCCCCCGGGGGCCCTTGCGGTCCGAAAGGGCAGGCGGATTCCGGAGGCGCGGGCGGGCGGCAAGACCCGGCGCGCTCCGGCTGCCCGACCGCCGGATCACCGGAACGCGAAGCCCCGGACCCGGGTGTCCCATCCTTCCCCGGGCCCATTGACCTCCGTCGCGAGGTGTCCCGGTGCCGCCGCCTTTTTCGGGTTCGGCCGCGTCTTTCGCGATAATGGCGCCTTCCACTGGAGCGACCATGAGCCATTTCCGACACCACGTCTTCTTTTGCACGAACCGCCGCGCGGCGGGCGAGGCCTGCTGTGCCGACCACGGGGCCGAGGACCTGCGCGCCTACGCCAAGGACAGGATCAAGGCCCTCGGCCTGTCCGGCCCCGGCAAGGTCCGCGTCAATTCCGCCGGTTGCCTGGACCGCTGCGAGCAGGGTCCGGTCCTGGTCGTCTATCCGGAGGCCGTCTGGTACACGTACGTGGACCGGGAGGACATCGACGAGATCATCGATGCCCACCTGGCCGGCGGCCGGGTGGTGGACCGCCTGAAGATCTGATGTCCTCCCGCCACGAAAGGGTGCTCCTGGACGGTCCGGCCGGCAAGGTCGAGGTCTTCGTGGAGCCCCACCCCGATGCCGCAGGCATCGCCCTGGTGGCCCATCCCCATCCGCTGTTCGGCGGCACGGCCGACAACAAGGTGGTGACCACGCTGGCCCGGGCCTTCCGCGAGCTGGGCTGCGCGACGCTGCGGCCGAGCTTCCGCGGCGTCGGCGGCAGCGAGGGCGAGCACGACCACGGTTTCGCCGAGACGGACGACCTGATGGACGTGCATGCCTATGCCCGCCAACGCTTCGGCGGCCTCCCGATGTTCCTCGCCGGATTCTCCTTCGGCGCCTACGTGACCACCCGGCTCGCCGGGCGGCTTGCCGAGGCGGGCGACCCGGCCCGCCGGCTCGTGCTCGTGGGCACGGCCGCCGGCCGGGTCCCCGGGGCCCGGGAGTACGGCGCCGAGAACGTCCCCGCCGACACCCTGGTGATCCACGGAAACCTGGACGAGACGGTGCCCCTGGCCAACGTGCTGGCGTGGGCCGAACCCCAGGAACTGCCGGTGGTGCTGGTGCCCGGCGCCGACCACTTCTTCCACCGCAAGCTGCACGTGATCCGCGACGTCATCCACCGGGCCTGGAAGCATTGATGGCGGGCGGGCGCATCCTCGACGCGGAGGGACTCAGGAAGTCCTACGACGGCCGCGAGGTGGTGGCGGGAGTGTCCTTCTCCCTGCGGCCCGGGGAGTGCTATGGCCTGCTGGGCCCCAATGGCGCCGGCAAGACGACGACGCTGCGCTGCTGCCTGGGGCTCACCGCCCCCGATGCAGGCAGCATCACGCTGGCCGGCGAACCGGTGCCGGCGCGCGCCCGGGAGGCCCGGGCCCGGGTCGGCGTGGTGCCCCAGTTCGACAACCTGGACCCGGATTTCACGGCGGCCGAGAACCTGCGGGTTTACGCGCGGTACTTCGGCATCAAGGGCGACGCCATGGACGCGCGGGTGCCGGAACTGCTCGGGTTCGCCGGCCTCTCCGGCAAGGAGAACACCGGCATCAAGACCCTGTCCGGCGGCATGAAGCGGCGGCTGACCCTGGCCCGGGCCCTGGTGAACGACCCGGACCTGCTGATCCTGGACGAGCCCACCACGGGCCTGGATCCCCAGGCGAGGCACCTGATCTGGGAACGCCTGAAGCGCCTCATGTCGGCCGGCAAGACCATCCTGCTCACCACCCATTTCATGGACGAGGCGGAGCGCCTGTGCCAACGCCTGGCCATCATGGACGACGGCCGCATCATCGCCGAGGGTGCCCCCAGGGACCTGATCCGAGGCCATATCGAGCCCCAGGTCGTCGAGGTCTACGGGGAGGGGGCACCCGAGTGGGCGAGTGCGGAGGCCGGCCGCTTCACCCGGCGGTGCGAGGTATCCGGCGAGACGGCCTTCTGCTACGTGGCGGACGCGGCGCCCCTGCTGGCCCACCTGGAGGAGCGGCCGGCGCTGCGCAGCCTGCACCGGCCCGCCAACCTGGAGGACGTGTTCCTGAAACTGACCGGCCGGGAGTTGAGGGACTGATGGATTGGACGCCCCCCCGCTTTTCGCTGCGCGCCCTCGCGGTCTGGCGGCGCAACTTCCTGGTCTGGCGCAAGCTCGCCATCCCCTCGGTGCTGGGCAACCTGGCGGATCCCATGATCTACATGTTCGGCCTGGGCTACGGCCTGGGCAGCCTGATGCCCGAGGCCCTGCCCCAGTTCCACGGGGCCAGCTACATCGCCTTCCTGGCCACCGGCACGGTGTGCGCCTCGGCCATGAACGCGGCCTCCTTCGAGGCCCTCTATTCCGGTTTCTCGCGCATGCACGTGCAGAAGACCTGGGAGGCGATCATGAACGCACCGGTATCCCTGGACGACGTGGTGGTCGGGGAACTGCTGTGGGCGGCCAGCAAGGCCACCCTGTCGGGGACGGCCATCCTGGTGGTCGTCTCCGCCCTCGGGCTGGTGCAGCCGCCCATGGCGCTGGCCGTGCTGCCCATCGTCTTCCTGGTGGGCCTCGCCTTCGCGGCCCTCGGCCTGATCGTCACGGCGCTTGCCCCGTCCTATGACTTCTTCATGTACTACTTCACGCTCTTCGTGACCCCCATGACCCTGCTGTCGGGGGTCTTCTTCCCGCTCGAGCAGTTGCCGGCGGCCTTCCAGGCGGCGGCGACGGTGCTGCCCCTGGCCCATGGGGTCGAAGCGATACGGCCGATGCTCTTCGGTCGCCTGCCCGAGGGACTGGCGGTGCATCTGGCCGTCCTGGCGGCAGTGACGGTGGTCGCCCTGTGGATCGCCGTGGCCCTGACCCGGCGGCGGCTGCTGCGCTGATCGGCTCCCGGTCCGGAGGCGGGGCCGGTCGGAAGGAATCCGGCCACCGAGACACCCGGAGCACCAGGGGGCGCCAAGAAGGCGGGGGAACGGCGGGCGCGCCACCCCGACCGGCCCGCCCCCCTTCCGGTGCGGCCCTTGGCGCCTTGGCGTCTTTGCGTCTTTGCCGTCAGATCCTTCCCGCAGCGGCAATGCTGCGTCGCGCGTCAGGGCTTCGGCTGGACGCGGGACTGGAAGGCCGGGCCGCGCCCGGCGGCCACCCGCCGCGCGAACGCCTCGGCGTCGCTGTCCAGGCGCAACTCCGCCAGGCCGGCGCGTTCGCCCGGGTCCTGGCCGACGGTCAGCCACGCGGCCATTCCCCCCAGGGCCACCCCCCCGGCGATGCCGGCCAGCAAACCCCGCCAGGGCAGGCGGGCCGGCTTCGCGGGCACGATCGGGACGGGGGCCTCGGGTATCACGGGCATCGCGGGCATCGGGGCCGCTGCCGGGGCGTCCGCATCCTCCGGATTCGCCGGCGCGGGCCGCAGGCGCATTTCGGCGGCGAAACGGGCCGCGACGGCGGCGGCCAGTTCCTTCTCCCTATCGGCCCGCAGGACGCCGACCCGCCCCGCCTCTTCCTCGGCGGCGGCGCGGGCCAGGGCCCGGGCCTCGGCGGCCTGTTCCTCGCGGAGCTTTTCCTGGGCCAGGTCGAGGGCCGACTGTTCGGATTCCAGGCGCTCCCGGGCCAGTTTCTCGGCCTCGGCTTCCCGCCGGGCCCGCGCGGCGACGGCCGTCGCCAGGTCGGCGGCGGCGAACTCCCGACGGCGCGCCGCGTGCAGGGCGCGCTGTTCGCGCTCCGCCCGGTCGCGGGCCGCCTGCTCCGCCTGCCGCTCGGCGGCCGCCAGGGCCTCGGCCTGGTGACAGGCCGCCGTCTCCGCCGCCTCCCGCTGGCGGGCCTGTTCGGCGGCCAGGGTCTCGGCCTGGATGCGGCGCCGCGCCAGTTCCAGGGCCTCGGCATCCTCCCGCTCCCGCGCCAGGGCCGCGCGCCGGGCCCGCTCCTCGGCACCGGCCTGCGCCAGGGCCGCCGCTTCCGCCTCGCGAATCTCGTAGTTCGCCCCCATCCTTCCGCCCCTCCGTCCGCAGGCGCCATGGTGGCGCTGCGGGCGCCCCGCCGATGGGCCGATTACGGGCCGGCCAGGGCGGCAATCCCGGGTTTTCCCGACCGCGGCGCCCATGTCCCGATGCGCCGCCCGGCCCACCGAAATGGGCTCTAAAATCCGCCGATGGACCCCCAATGCCAGGTGTTGCTCGTGCTCACCAACCTCCCCGACGAGGCCGCGGCCCGCCGCCTCGCCGCCAGCCTCGTCGAAGCCCGGCTCGCCGCCTGCGTGAACATCCTCGCGCCCTGCCGGTCCGTCTATCGCTGGCAGGGGGCGGTCGAGGACGCCAACGAGGTGCCGATGCTGATCAAGACGACGGCCGCCCGCTACCCCGAACTGGAGGAAGCCATCCGGGAGGCGCATCCCTACGAACTTCCCGAGATCGTGGCGGTCCCACTCGCTCAGGGCCTGCCCGCCTACCTCGCCTGGGTGGCAGGGGAAACGGCCCGCGAACCCGGTACTCACTGCTGACATGCGACGCCTCCTGCTCCCCCTCTTCCTTCTGCTGACGCTCCTCTCGGCGCCCCTGCGCGGCCAGGAGCCCCTGGATCCGGAAAAGGCCTTCCGGTTCTCCGCCCGCCTGGTGGACGGCGCCACCGTCGAGGCCCGCTGGCAGATCGCCGACGGCTATTACATGTACCGGGACAAGTTCAGGTTCTCGTCGGACGTGCCCGAGGTGAAGCTCGGCGAGCCGCGCTATCCCAAGGGCAAGGTCAAGGACGACGAGATCTTCGGCAAGGTGGAAACCTACCGGGGCGACCTGCGCATCCTGATTCCCCTGGAGGGTCCGGCCGGCACCGCCTTCACCCTGAAAACCTCGTCCCAGGGCTGCGCGGACCTGGGGGTCTGCTACCCGCCGCTGCCCCAGCAGGCGGGGCTGACCCTCGCGGCCGCCTCCACTCCGGCCGCGCCGGCCCCGTCCGGATCGGCGCCGTCGGCTGCCGCCGACGAAAGCGAGGATTCGCGCCTCGCGCGCCTGCTCCAGGAGTCGGGCCTCTGGGCCGTCCTCCTCACCTTCCTGGGGCTGGGGGTGCTGCTGGCCTTCACCCCCTGCGTGCTGCCGATGGTTCCCATCCTGTCGGGGATCATCGTGAACCATGGCCATGCGGTGAGCCACGGCCGGGCCTTCGTGCTGTCCCTGGCCTACGTGCTGGGCATGGCCGTCACCTATGCCGCGGCGGGCGTGGCGGCGGGCTTTTCCGGCACCCTGCTGACGAACGCGCTGCAGAACGCCTGGGTGCTCGGCGCCTTCGGCCTGCTGTTCGCGCTCCTCTCCCTTTCGATGTTCGGCTTCTACCAGATCCAGTTGCCCTCGGCCCTGCAGAGCCGCCTGTCCGCGAAGGCCAATGCCCAGGGGGGATCGCTCCCGGCCATCGCCTTCATGGGCGCGCTTTCGGCGCTGATCGTCGGCCCCTGCGTGACGGCACCGCTGGCGGCGGCCCTGCTTTACATCGCCCGGACGGGCGACGCGGCCCTGGGCGGCGCAGCCCTGTTCGCGCTGGCCATCGGCATGGGCCTGCCCCTGCTGCTGGTGGGTACCTTCTCGCGAACCCTGCTGCCGAAGCCGGGCCCTTGGATGGACGCGGTGAACCGCTTCTTCGGGGTGCTGCTGCTGGCCACCGCCCTGTGGATCGTCACCCCGGTGATCCCGGCCTGGGCGCCGATGGCCGGATGGGCGGCGCTGCTCATCGTGCCGGCCATCTACATGCACGCGCTGGACCCCCTGCCGCCCCATGCCTCCGGGTGGCACCGGCTGTGGAAGGGCGTCGGGGTCGCCATGCTGATCCTGGGCGCGGCAATGCTGGTGGGCCTGCTGGGCGGCGCCCGCGACCCGCTCCAGCCCCTGGGTTTCCTGAAGGGCGCCAGCGCCGCGGGCGGAGCCGGCTCCCCGACCGCCGCGCCGCAATTCCAGCGGGTGAAGAGCGTCGCCGACCTGGAAGCGCAGCTCGCCCGGGCCGACCGGCCGGTGATGCTGGACTTCTATGCGGACTGGTGCATCTCCTGCAAGGAAATGGAGAAGCTCACCTTCGCCGACCCCGGGGTGGCCGCGCGGCTCGCCGGCTTCCGCCTGCTGCAGGCCGACGTGACCGCCAACTCGACGGAGGACGCCGCGCTCCTGAAGCGCTTCGGCCTCGTCGGCCCGCCGGGCATCATCTTCTTCGACCCGGCCGGCAGGGAGGTCGCCGGACTGCGCGTCGTCGGCTTCCAGGACGCCGCCGCCTTCGGCGCCGTCCTGGACCGTGCCCTGGCCGCCCGTCGCGGCTGAACTCCCTCTCCATCCATCCGCCCCATCCCGCCATGTTCACCGGAATCGTCGCCGCCACCGGCCGCATCACCCACCTGCAGACCCTGGAGAAGGGCCTGCGCCTCACCGTCGAGGCGCCCGCCCTGGGCCTGGACGACGTCGCCCTCGGCGACTCCATCGCCCACAACGGCGTCTGCCTCACCGTCATCGAAAAGGAGGGGGACCGCTACCGGATCGACGTCTCCCGGGAGACGCTGGACTGCACGGTCGGGCTGGATGCGCCGGGGGAGGTGAACCTGGAGAAGGCACTGCGCCTCGCCGACCGCCTGGGAGGCCACCTGGTCTCAGGGCATGTGGACGGCGTGGGCACGGTGCTGAAGTTCGAGAGGATCGGCGAATCCCACGAACTGGTGATCCGGGCCCCGGAGGCCCTGGCGAAATACATCGCCCGCAAGGGCTCCATCTGCGTGGATGGCGTGTCCCTGACCACGAACCGGATCGAGGGCGCCGACTTCTCCATCAACCTGATCCCCCACACCGTCCAGGTGACGACGCTGAAGCGGCTGCATCCCGGCGCGAAGGTGAACCTGGAGGTGGACCTGATCGCCCGCTACGTGGAGCGGATGCTGAATCCCGAATGACCGCACCCACCCGGCGCGCCGGCCCGGCCGCGCCCGCGACGCGGGTCAGAGATTGCAGAAGGTGAGTTCGAAGGGAATGTCGAACTCGGACTGGCGGGGACGCAGTTCGCCGTCGGGCACCATGAAACGGATGTTCAGGGCGTACTTGTTGGCGGCGATCTCGGGAATGAAGGGCTCGCCCCGCTGCACGCGCAGCCGGATCATCTGGGCCGTGCGGCCGGCCAGCATCAGCTGGTAGGCACCCTTGGCGGCCAGCTGCGCCTCGGGGCGGCCGGAGGCACGCAGCAGGCGCAGCACGATGGCGATGCCCTGGCGGATCGGCAGCATGGGGGAGATCCAGGCGTTCAGGTCCTGCTGGCGCAGGGCCGCGTCCCGGTGCAGCCAGAAATGGTAGGAGGGCAGATCGAACTCGCAGACCCCGCCGGGGATCGCGGCGCGGCTCTTGATGCTCATCAGCCACTCGTTCTCCCGGAGGTAGTGGCCGATCTTGCCCTGCATGGCGAGCAGCGCCGCGGAGGCCTGCTCGATCTCGTAGAGGGCGCCGGACAGGGCATCCTCGGAAATCTCGGGGTTGTTGCGGAATGACAGGAGAATCTGGCGCTGGCGCTCGAGTTCCTGCACCAGGTCGAACTTCAGGTCGGCGCGGCTCGCCACTTCGAGGATCTCGAAGAGGGTGACCAGCGCCACGTGGTGCTCCTCGGGGCCGCTGCCGGCGACGAAGTGCAGGGTCCGCTCGAACAGGTCCTCCAGGCGCAGCAGCGTGCGGATGCGTTCGCTGAGAGGGTATTCGTAGGTGATCACGCGCCGTTCGCCAAGCAAAATTCTCGGAATTTTGAACGATTCACCCGGAAACCACAACCAGAACGCCTATTTTCCCGCGTATTCCCGGTATCGGCGATCCAGGTCCGCCACGCGCGACTGCAACGCCGCGAGATCGCCGTCGTTGTCGATCACGTCGTCGGCCGCCGCGAGCCGGTCCTGTCGGCCCACCTGGGCGGCCATGATCCGCCGCACCTCCTCCTCGGGCAGCCCGCTTCGCGCCCTGACGCGGGCCACCTGGGTCTCCTCGCGGCAATCGACCACGGCGACGCGGTCGGCCCGCTGGCGATAGGTACCGGACTCGATCAGCAGGGGCACCACCAGCATCACGTAGGGGGCGCCGGCCGCGGCTGCCGCCTGGCAAAGGCGGTCGCTCTCGGCCCGGATCATGGGATGCAGGATGGATTCCAGCCGCCGGCGGGCCTCAGGATCCGCGAAGGCCTTGGCACGCATGGCGGCCCGGTCCAGGCGGCCGTCCGCCGCCGCGACCCCGTCCCCGAAGGACTCCCGGATCGCCGGCATCGCCGCGCCGCCGGGGCCGGTCAATTGATGGGCGATCGCGTCCGTGTCGACGATGGCCGCCCCCAGGCGCCCGAAGGCATCCGCGGCGGCGCTCTTCCCGCTGCCGATGCCGCCGGTCAGGCCGACGATGTAGGGGCGTTCCATCAGCGGGCCGGGCAATCGCCCATGGCGGCACCGGCCGGTAGCAGTTCCGGGAGCCGCCGGGCGAGCCACTCGGCCGGTCCGCGGACCTCCACCCCGGCCCGGGTGGAGGGCCCTTCCCGCTCGGTGATCTGGGCCGAGCGGGCGCCCTTCTTCTGGACGGCCTGCAGCAGGTCCCGGGCGGACTGCTCGTTGCGAAAGAGGCCCAGGGACACGACGAAGCCGTCGCCCTGTTCCAGTACCTTGAACTCGGTGATGCCCAGGGGCTTCAGTTCGGCCGCTTTCTTCTCGGCGGCCGCCTTGTTGGGCTGGGCCGGCAGGTGGACCCAATAGGCCGGTCCTTCGCCGACCGGCACCAGCGTCGCCCGGGCGCCCTCCCCCTTCTCCACTACCGCGGCGGCGAGCTTCTCGGCGTCGGGCAGGGGCAGGCCGGCGACGAGGCGGCATTCGGGAGCGGCGGCCGGCGTTGCCCTGGCCGGCGGCGGCCCGCCGCCACCGGCCACCGCCACCTTCATCTTTTCGGGAAAGAGCTGGGTGGCCAGGCGCTGCGGCTCCCGCCCCTCGTCGATACTGCCGAAATAGCCCTGGGACCAGGCGAAGAAGGCCAGGTTGGCGAGGACCAGGAGGAAGAACAGCGCCCGCACGCGACCCGCCCCCCGCCAACCCCGCGTCAGCCGACCTTGGGCAGGTGGGCCAGGGAGGCCTCGATGGCTTCCCGCGGGTACTCGAAGTCCTCCAGTTGCCCGGCGAAGAAACGGTCATAGGAGGCCATGTCGAAATGGCCGTGGCCCGAGAGGTTGAAGAACAGGGTCTTCGGCTCGCCGGTCTGCTTGCAGCGCAGGGCCTCGTCGATGCAGGCGCGCACCGCATGGCAGGACTCGGGGGCCGGGATGATGCCCTCGGCCCGGGCAAACTGGACGCCGGCCTCGAAGGTGGCCACCTGGGGCACGGCCACCGCCTCGATGAGCCCTTCGTGCAGCAATTGCGACACCAGCGGCGAATCGCCGTGGTAGCGCAGGCCGCCGGCGTGGATGCCCGGCGGCATGAAGTCGTGGCCCAGGGTGTACATCTTCATGATCGGCGTGTAGCCCGTGGCGTCGCCGTAGTCGTAGGCATAGACCCCCTTGGTCAGGGTCGGGCAGGAGGTGGGCTCCACGGCTACCAGGCGCACGTTCTTGCCGGCCGCCTTGTCGGCCAGGAAGGGGAAGGCCACGCCGGCGAAGTTCGAGCCACCACCGCAGCAGCCGAAGACCATGTCCGGGTAGTCGCCCACCTTCTCGAACTGCTTCTTGGCTTCCAGGCCGATGACGGTCTGGTGCAGGCAGACGTGGTTCAGCACCGAACCCAGGGAATAGTTGGTGTCGGAACGGCTGGCCGCCTCCTCCACCGCCTCGGAGATGGCGATGCCCAGGGAGCCCTGGTTGTTCGGGTCCTTCTCGAGGATCGCCCGGCCGGCGTTCGTCATGTCGGTGGGGCTGGCGAAGACCTCGGCGCCCCAGGTCTGCATCATGGAGCGGCGGAAGGGCTTCTGCTGGTAGCTGATCTTCACCATGTAGACCCGCACCTCGACACCGAACATCTGGCCGGCGAAGGCGAGGCTGGAGCCCCATTGACCCGCACCGGTCTCGGTGGTCAGGCGGTGGACGCCGGCCTGCTTGTTGTACCAGGCTTGGGGGATGGCGGTGTTGGGCTTGTGGGAGCCGGACGGGGAGACGCCCTCGTACTTGTAGTAGATCTTCGCCGGCGTTCCCAGGGCGCGCTCCAGCCGGTGGGCGCGGAACATGGGCGTCGGACGCCAAATGCGGTAGACCTCGCGGATCTCCTCGGGAATCGCGATCCAGCGCTCGGCGGACATCTCCTGCTCCAGCAGGTTGCCCGGGAAGATCGCCAGCATCTGCTCGGGGCCGACGGGATTGCCGTCGGGACCCAGGGGCGGCAGCGGCGGGCTGGGCAAGTCCGCGACCACGTTGTACCAGTGGGTCGGAATGTCTTTTTCGTCGAGCAGGATCTTGGTCGGCATGTCGCTCATGGAATCACTCCCTGGGAAAGGTCCTAACAAAGGCGGCTAAATTACCTCAATCCCGGCATCCGGGGATGGGGTCACGGCAGGATTTCCGCGCGCCACGTCCCGGCGCACGGTGCGCGCCGGCCGGAAAGCGTCGGCCAGGGCGGCGTAGACCGCCTCTGCGGCGGCACGGTTGTCGCGGCTGAAATTGCAGACGTAGAGGTCCAGGGTCACCGCGCGCAATTCGGGCCAGGTATGCACGGTCAGATGGGATTCGGCGAGCACCACGGCGCCCGTCGCGCCGGCCGGCGCGTCCGGCGTGCCAAAGGCGTGGAACAGGCGTCCGACGACGCCCAGGCCGGCGGCGGTGCAGGCGGCCTCGCAGAGCCGGCCCAGTTCCGGGGCGTCCTCCATCGGCCCCCCGGCGCAGGCGCAGCCGTGGAACTCGGCAAGGATGTGCAGCCCCTGCACGGAGGTCAGGCCGGGGGCCGGGTGAGCTTCTTCAGCGACAGCCCGATGGGCCCCAGCACCAGGCCCACCGCCAGCACGTACCAGAGGGCCGTGGTGTCGCCGCTGGCCGCCGCGAGCCCGTTGGCGACGGCGAAGATGCCCACCGCCGCGGCCATGGCGAGCACCAGTGCCAGGCCACCCACGAAGCTGGAGGCGGTGGCCAGCGACCCGCTGCGCCCGGCGATCAGCAGCAGGTAGCCGCCGAGGGTCATGCCGGGGAAGAGGAACCAAGTGGCGAGCCCGGGGCTGCCGGGCCCCAGGGAAAACGGGTGGAGGACGAGCAGGAGCCCGGAGACGAGTCCCATGGCCACGAGGAGGAGGCCGGCAGCGGCGATCATTGCGGGGATGTCCTTTCTGGCGGGAAGTGATGAATTAGACCCCGCAATCGGACCGGGCGCAATGCTCCTGGAAACCCCTTCCGACAGGCCCGATGGCGCGTCGCGGACGCGCCCGGCCGGCGGCCGGCACCGAACCCGCGTTGACCGTTGCGCGTGCGCGGCGCCGATCGACGCCGGCGGTCGAATGGGGTTCCCGGGATCATGCGAGCCGGTCGACGGGACGGCGGCCGAGGCCGGCCAGGGTGTCCTCGGCGGCCCGGACGCCCTGCCAGTGGGCCTCCTCGAACACGGAGAAGCCGCTGGCATCCGCGTGGGCGAAACGGATGCGCCCCCAGCCGGCCGCCAGGGCCTCCGCACGCGCCAGGAAACCCGGCAGCGGCCGTGCCATCGCATGGCCGTGACGGAAGATGTCGAGGCCCACGGTCAGGCCCGCCAGGTCCCGGTGGGCGCGCCCCAGGTCGGCGAGCACCTCCCGGGCCCAGGTTTCCCGGTCCGCCGCCAGGAGGCGTTCCCGGGCCCGCCTCGGGTCGGCTTCGCTCAGGGGCCGGTAGTAGGTGAGGACCGTGGGCGCCGGCGCGGCGCCCAGACGCTGGTGGGTCGCCACCACGTAACCCAGGCCCGGGCTGTCGTACAGCACGTTGTCCCAGGCCAGGCCGGCGCCCGCGCCGGGGACCGGCGGTTCGCGCAGGGTCAGGTTGGCCACCAGCCAGGGGGCATGGCTGAGGCCCCGGACCGCCGCCTCCAGGTTCGCGGGCAGTCCTTCGGCCAGGTGTGGCAGCAGGAACAGGGGCGCCGCCCAGACGACCTGGTCGGCCCGCAGGCGCACCGATCGGTTCTCCTGCGGCAGCCATGCGTCCACCGCCACGTGGTCGCGGGCCTGCCGCACGGCAAAGACGACCGCACCGGTGCGCACCCGCGGGCCGAGGCGGGCGGCCAGCCGGCCGACGATCCAGCCGTTGCCCTCGGGGGCGGTGAGCACCACGTCGGGCGCCGCGTCGGCCGCCTCGCCGTCGCGGCAGGCGAAGTAATGGATGCCGGCCCAGGCCGAGGCCTGCCGGTAATCGGTACCGTAATCGTCGCGGCAGGCGTAATTGACATACCAGTGCAACGGGGGGGCGTCGAAGCCCTCCCGCAACAGCCAGTCGCGCATGGTCAGGGCATCCAGGGCACG
>JAEUNJ010000191.1 GCA_016791145.1 Rhodocyclaceae bacterium
ATTCGCGGCCTGTTCGCCGAACGCACCCGCATCCTGGCCGCCGTGAGCCACGACCTGCAGACCCCCATCACCCGGCTGCGCCTGCGGGCCGAACTGATGGACGACGCCGCCCTGCGCGACAAGGTGCTCGACGACCTGTCCGAGATGCAGGCCCTGGTGGAGGAAGGGCTGGCCTATGCCGGCAGCACCGCCGCCCCGAAGGAAGCCGAAAGCGCCACCGACCTGGACGCCCTGGCGGCGAGCCTCGTGGCCGACTACGCCGACGCCGGGCGGCCCGTGACCCTGGCCGGCGCCTGCGGCAGGACCCTCGTCACCCGCCCGCGCACCCTGCGCCGCCTGCTCGGCAACCTGGTGGACAACGCCCTCAAGTTTGCCGGCGGCGCCGAAGTGGCCTGCGCCGCCGACGGCGATTCCGTCGTCATCGCGGTGCGCGACCGCGGGCCGGGCATCCCGGAGGAGGAACTGGAAAAGGTGTTCGAGCCCTTCCACCGGGTCGAGGCCTCGCGCAACCGGGAGACCGGCGGTACCGGCCTCGGCCTCGCCATCGCCCGGCAACTGGCGCAGGGGCTGGGGGCATCACTCACACTGCATAACCTGCCGGACGGCGGACTGGAGGCGCGGCTGGTGTTGCCGGCGCGAAGGTGACGCGCAAGGCCGCCCGCAAGGAAGATCGCGGCGAGGGCTCATCGACAGCCGCCCGGGGTGCCCGGTGTGGGAGCGCCGTCCTCGGCGCGATCGGGGCGGTTCGGGCTTCGATCGCGGCGAGGACGCCGCTCCCGCATAACCGGACGGCAAATTCCCTGCACCAGCGCGGGCCCCGGTGCGATCGAGCGATTCCGGCTCGCCAGCGTCCAGGCCCACCGAAATCAGCGCAGTTCCCAATACTCCGGCCGCTCGTAGGTGGCCTTCAGCAGGTCGATGAACAGGCGCACGCGCAGCGGCAGGTGGCGGCGCTGCGGATAGACGGCGTAGATGCCCATGGGCGGCGCCTGCCAGGCATCGAGCACCGAGGCGAGGCGGCCCTCCTTCAGGTCCTGCCCCACCTCCCACAGGGAGCGCCAGGCCAGGCCCTTGCCCGCCAGGGCCCATTCGTGGAGCACGGCGCCGTCGTTGCACTCGAAGGCGCCGCCCACCTTCCAGGTATCCACCGCGCCGGTGGCCGGGTCGCGGAAGGTCCAGCCCCGCTGCTGGCCGAGGGACAGGCATTCGTGGTGCACCAGGTCGGCCGGGGAACGCGGCACGCCCCGGGCCACCAGGTAGGCGGGGCTCGCCACCACCATGCGGCGCATCTCGCCCAGGCGCTGGCCGACCAGGCTGGAGTCGGTCAATTCGCCGACCCGCACCGCGCAGTCGATGTTCTCGTTCACCAGGTCCACCAGCCGGTCCGAAAGGTCCAGGTTCACCGTGACCTCCGGGTTCGCCTCCATGAAGGCCGCCACCAGCGGCGCCACGTGGCGGCGGCCGAAGCCGGCCGGGGCGGAAAGCCGCAGGTGGCCCGCCGCCCGCACGCCGCCCAGGCTCACCGAGGCCTCGGCGTTGGACAGGTCGTTCAGCACCCGCTGGCAATCCTCCAGGAAGGCCTGGCCCTCGAAGCTCAGGGTCAGCTTGCGGGTGGTGCGGACCATCAGCTTGACGCCGAGGCGCTCCTCCAGGGCGTCCAGCCGGCGGCCGATCATGGCCGGTGTCACCCCCTCGGCCCGGGCGGCCGCCGACAGACTGCCCCGGGTGGCCACGGCCACGAAGGCGGCGATCTGTTTGAACTGGTCCATTCGATACCGAAAGTAAAAAATGTATCGACCAAATGGTAGCTTAATTTCCTCCAGGCGAAGGAATAGACTTCTTCCATCGACGTCCGGCCGACCGAGACCCGCCCCCGGCCGCGGACCGTGGCAACCGCCAAGAGCGGGCCGCGCGAAGGCGTCAGCAGACCCATCCGCGAACCCTTTTCCAGGAGCCCTCCATGAGCCTGAACCTTCCCGCCGGCGTGCAGATCAATGCCCCGATCCAGCCCGGCTATGACGACATCCTGACCCATGACGCCCTCGCCCTGGTGGCCAAGCTGCACCGGGCCTTCGAACCCCGCCGCCAGGAGCTGCTGAAGAAGCGCGTCGAGCGCCAGGCCCGCATCGACGCCGGCGAGATGCCCGACTTTCTGCCCGAGACGAAGCACATCCGCGAAGGCGACTGGAAGATCGCCAGCCTGCCCCCGGCCCTGGAATGCCGCCGCGTGGAGATCACCGGCCCCGTCGAGCGGAAGATGATCATCAACGCCTACAACTCGGGCGCCGACTCCTACATGACCGACTTCGAGGACTCCAACAGCCCGAAGTGGGACAACCAGATCCAGGGTCAGGTCAACATCTACAAGGCCATCCGCCGCGAACTCTCGTTCAAGAACGAAGCCGGCAAGGAATACAAGCTCAACGACAAGAT
>JAEUNJ010000001.1 GCA_016791145.1 Rhodocyclaceae bacterium
GCCCGTGCGCATGACGATGGCGCCCAGGACGCCGAAGATCAGCACCCGCTTCTGGAGCTCCGGCGGCACGGCGAAGAATCCGAACAGCATCAGCCAGACGAAGACGTTGTCCACGGCCAGGGATTTCTCGATCAGGTAGCCGGTGACGTACTCGAGGGTCCTCTGGTTGGCGGCCTCGCGGCCCACCATGCCGTCCAGTACCCACCAGAGGCCGCCCGCGAAGGCGGCCGACACGCCGACCCAGACCAGCGACCAGGCGGCCGCCTCCCGGAATCCGACACGATGCTCCCTGCCACCGCCGACCGCGAAGAGGTCGATGGCGAGCATGACGAGGACGAGGGCGAGGAATCCCGCCCACATCCACCAGGTACCGATGGTTTCCATTTTCCGTTGCTCCTTGCCAGTCTGCATTTCCGGCCTGCGCCGCCCGGGGGGCGGACAGCAAGACGGCCCTTGGTCCGGCGAGGACGAAGGGCCGTTGCACCTGACAAGGGAACCTCCGCCATCGCGGCAAAGGTCTTGCTCGCGGCGGACTGGACCGCCACCCGGGACGCCGGGAGCCCGCGGGCGCGGACTCCGTATTGACGACACCCCGGCGAAGAGCTACTCCCCCTTGGGACACCGCCAATCTAATTAGTCCGATAAAATTAGTCAACTAATTTTGTTCCGGCCGGTCGAGGCCCTGGCGGGGCGGGCGATTTGACAAGGCCGCCCACCGGCCTTATCTTTCCCCGGACGCGCCGATTTGAACTCAGCTTGCGGGCGCTTGATAAATGCGGCTAAAGCGAGGGCCAAGCGAACCCGGTCCGAGCTTTCCAGTCGGCCGGGTTTTCGTTTTCGGGGGATGGGGTCTTGGCGGAAAAGCAGGGCAGTGTCGGGTTGGTCAAGGCGCAGGGCGTCCGCTTCGACGCGCCCCTCACCCTGCGCAGTGGTGCCGTCCTGCCCGGCTTCGACCTCGTCTTCGAAACCTACGGCACCCTGAACGCGGACCGGTCGAATGCCATCCTGGTCTGCCATGCCCTGTCCGGGCATCACCACGTGGCCGGTTACACGGACCCGGACAACACCGACAAGACCCTAGGCTGGTGGGACAACATGATCGGCCCCGGCAAACCGGTGGATACGGACCGCTTCTTCGTCGTCGGCGTGAACAACCTGGGGGGATGCCACGGGTCCACCGGGCCGAAGACCCAGAATCCGGCCACCGGCAGGCCCTGGGGTGCCGACTTCCCGGTGGTCGCGGTGATCGACTGGGTCCATGCCCAGGCCCGCCTCGCCGACCACCTGGGCATCGGCCAGTGGGCCGCCGTCATGGGCGGCAGCCTGGGCGGCATGCAGGCCCTGCGCTGGGCGATCACCTACCCGGACCGCCTGCGCCACGCCATCGTCATCGCCGCGGCGCCGAGCCTGACGGCGGAGAACATCGCCTTCAACGATGTGGCGCGGCAGGCCATCCTCACCGACCCGGATTTCCACGGCGGCCACTACTACGAGCACGGCGTCCGCCCCTGGCGGGGCCTGCGGCTGGCCCGGATGCTGGGACACATCACCTACCTGGGCGAGGAGCAGATGGCCGAGAAGTTCGGCCGCAAGCGCCGCCCGGACGCGGGCTCCTACGGCTTCGACGTGGAATACGAGGTGGAGTCCTACCTCCACTACCAGGGCGACAAGTTCGCCGGCTGGTTCGACGCCAACACCTACCTGCTGATGACCCGGGCCCTGGACTATTTCGACCCGGCCCGCACCGCCGGAGGCGACCTGGCGGGGGCCCTGGCCGTCGCCAAGTCGGAGTTCTTCGTCGCCGCCTTTTCCAGCGACTGGCGTTTCAGTCCCGCCAGATCCCGGGAGATCGTCAACGCCCTGGTCAGGAACGGCCAGGACGTGACCTACGCAGAGATCGACAGCGTCCATGGGCACGACTCCTTCCTGATGGAGGATGCCCACTACCACGCCCTCGTGCGGGCCTACATGAAGCGGGTGCTGCCATGACCCACATCCTCGGACGCGGCGATTACGATGTCATCGCCGGCTGGGTGCAGCCCGGCGAGCGCATCCTGGACCTGGGCTGCGGCGACGGGGCCCTGCTCAAACTGCTGGCCGAGACCCGCGGGGTACGCGGCTGGGGGGTCGAGATCGACCCATCGAGCGTGCTGGCGGCCATCGAGAACGGCGTCAACGTGATCCAGAGCGACCTGGAAGGCGGCCTGGCCGGCTTCGAGGACGGAGCCTTCGACCACGTGGTCCTCTCCCGCACCCTGCAGACCGTGCGCCACACCGAAGGCATCCTGCGCGAGATGCTGCGCGTGGGCCGGGAGGCGGTGGTCTCTTTCCCCAACTTCGCCTATTGGAAGAACCGCCTGGCGGTCCTGAACGGACGCATGCCCGTGTCCGAGGACCTGCCGTACCAGTGGTTCGACACGCCGAACGTGCGCTTCTTCACCATCTCGGACTTCGAGGACCTGTGCGCCCGCATGGGGGTCGCGATCCGCGAGGCGCGGGCCCTCGACGAGGCCGGGGACCTGGTCACCGAGGAGGCGAATTTCCTCGGCAGCCTGGCGGTCTATCGCATCACGCGCGGCTGACGGCCCCCCCGGCAAAGGCCGGCGCGCCGAAGGGGCCCGGGCGGGGATCGCCGGCGCGCAGGACCCGGGGCGCCCACCCGATCGCGATCGGCGACTCCCGGAGCCGATGCCGTGCTTCCGTGCCCGGGCGCCGGTGCGGCGAGGCATTCGCGACCGATGGGCCGTCGACGGGGCGTCGAGGAAGCGTCAAGGGGGCGGGAAGTCCAGGGATACCCGCTGCTGCAGCCGCCTCGCGTGGCGCAGGGCCTCGCGCAGGATGTGGCGGTCCAGGTCGTGCAGGCCGGCCGGGTTGACCCGGTTCGCCGCCCCGGGACGGCCGCCGGAGAGATGGCCGGCCAGGCGCAGGCGCTGGATCTGGTAGAAGGCCTCGACCGCCGCCGCCGTCTCCTCCACGGGCATGCCCAGCGCCAGCCGGGCGCCGCGCAGGCGCTCCACCGTGTTGGTGTGGGGAATCCCGTGGGCGAGCGCGAAAATGCGGGCGGCATCCACGAAGAAGCGGCTGCCCTGCATCTTCAGGTCGAGGGTGCGCGGGTGTTCCCGGTTGCCGTCGTAGCGGAAGCGGTTCCACAGGCCCAGCGGCGGCGAGCTCTCCAGCGCGTTGGCCGCCATGGCCCGGAGGAAGGCCGAGTTCCGGCCGATCCGGCCGAGCAGCCACTGGCGCAAGGCGGCGGCCAGGTCCTCGCGCCCGTACAGGGGCCGGAAGTCGAAGAAGATCGTGGCGTTCAACAGCGCCTTCGGCGCCGTGGTGCCGATCCACCCGGCGAAGGTGCGCCGCCATTCCTCCAGGGACAGGCACCAGGCCGGGTTGCCCGCCATGATGCCGCCCTGGCAGAGCGGGAAGCCGCAGGCGTCGAGGGCCCGGTTCACCGCCTGGGCGAAGGGCACGAACGCCCGGCGCAGTTCCGCCGCGTGCGCGGCCGAGTCGGCCTCGAAGATGATCCCGTTGTCCTGGTCCGTGGTCGGGGTCTGCTCCAGCCGGCCCTCGGAGCCGAAGACCAGCCAGCACCAGGGGATCACCGGCAGGTCGGTTGCGCCCTCCACCAGGTCGATCGCGTGCACCGTCACGATGTCGTTCAGGGCCGAGATCCACGGGCAGAGGGCCTCGGGGCCCACCCCCTCCGCCAGCCGCCGGGCCGCGAAGGCGCGCACCTCGCCGGCGGCGGCGGCCAGTTCCGCGATGTCGCGGGTCGCCAGCAGGCCCTGCACCACCCGCTCGGAGCCGGCGGCGCGCAGGCCGTAGAGTTCGCCGCGGCTCACCAGATTGACGAAGCTGCCATCGGCGGCCACCAGCAGCAGGTGGCGCAGACCGCGGCGGACCATCAGTACCGTCGCCTGCTGCACGGTGGCATCCGCCGGCAGGCAGGGCATGCCGCCGGTCATGGCGCCGACCACCGGCTCTTCGAGGCCGACGGCCCCCTCCACCACCGCGGCGACGGTTTCCCTCAGGGTCAGCACGCCCAGGGGCGCCCGGCTTTCCGGGTCCACCACGACGGCCGCATCGCCCGCGGAGGCCTGCAGGGCAAGGAGCACCCGGCCCAGGCTGTCCAGCGGCGCCACGGCGAGCGGCGCCGGCAGCGGCAGGTCGGCGAGCAGGGTATGCAGACCCGGTGGCGCGTCAGTAGCGTATGCGGGCATGGTAGGTGCGCTCGGAGGCCTCCCGGGCCTCGCGCAGCGTCTGTATGCCGCGCCCGGCCAGCAGGTCGAGCATGCGCAGGAAGATCTCGCCGGTCGCCACGGCATCGCCCAGGGCCGTGTGGCGGCCGACGATGCGGACCCCGAGGCGCCCGGCCAGGGTATCCAGGCCGTGGGCCTCCTCGTGGGGGAACAGGACGCCGGACAGGAGGAAGGTGTCGAGCACCGGGCGGTCGAACCGCACCCCGGTGGTGGCTTCCTTGAGTTCCAGGAAGCGCAGGTCGAAGGCGGCGTTGTGGGCCACCAGCACGGTGTCGGCGACGAAGGCGCGGAACACGGGCAGCACCCGTTCCAGCGGCGGCGCCCCGGCCAGCATGGCGGGGGTGATGCCGTGGACCCGGACCGAGCCGGCCGCCAGGGGGCGGCCCGGGTCGATCAACTGGTCGAAATGCTCCTGGCGCAGCAGGCGCCGGTTCACGATCCGGACGGCGCCGATCTGGATGATCTCGTCGCCCCCCGCCGGGTCGAGGCCGGTGGTCTCCGTGTCGAAGACGGTATAGCTGAGCCGGGCGAGCGGCATGTCGTCGAGTCCGCCCTCTGGGTCCTTCCAGCGGAAGAGATCGAAGTCGTAGAACTCCGGCCGGCCGGTGGCCGCGGCCGGGACCGGGGCCGGGGCCGGGGGCCGCGCCCCGGCTTCCGCCGCCGGCAGCAGGAAGCGGAACCAGGAGACTCCGGCCGCCCGGTCGCGCTGGAACCAGATCTCCCCGCCGCAGCGGTCCACCACGTCCCGGACGGACAGGGGCGAGGTCTCCTCGGCCGTGTTCATCGGGGCGGTCTCCCAGTCCAGGGCCGCCTCGCTGTTCATGGCCGTGCCGCGCCAGGCCAGGTCCAGCCATGCCGCCTCGCCCTCCCCTCCCAGATCCAGGCGAAGGTCCCGCACGTCCCGGTCGTCCCGCAGCCGCGTGGCCAGGTAGGTGATGCCTTGGAGCAGGGAAAAGCCGTCCACCCGCAGCCAGCGGGCCGCGTCCACCGCACCCGATGCGGCGGCGACGCCGACCCGCGCCTCGATGCGGCGGCAGGCGGCGTCGACCAGATCCGCGCCATGCATGGCCTCCAGGGGCCAGCGCGACTTCACGGTGGAGGCGAACTCGCGGGCCGCCGCCTCGACACGCCCGGCCAGGGTCTGTGACTCCTCGCGGATCACGGCGACGAAACGGCTGCGGTCCGCCTCGGGCATCCCCGGGTCGTCGTGCAGGGTTTCCGCGGCCGCCCGCAGGTTGGCCAGGTGTCCGCGCAGGCCCTGGGTCAGCCCGTGCAACAGCACGTCCCGCCTTGCCTCGCTTTCGAACAGCGTCGAGATGTCCTCGCAGACCAGGAGGTAAGCGGGGAGATCGCCCGCGGCCGCAGGGGAATCCGGTCCATCCGCCGGGGCGTGGGGCACCGGCGCGATCTCGATGCGCAGCAGCCTGTCCGCCGCCACCGACGCGACGAAGCGGCTGGAGACGCCCGGCGTCGCCGCCGCCTTCTCCAGGGCATAGGCGACCAGGTCCCGGTCGATGAATGCATAGATGGAGCGTCCCAACCCCAGCGACGTGGCCACCGCCAGGGCCGCGGGGTCCGCGAACAGTTCCCGGGCGCGCCGGTTGTAGAGGAGGATGCGGCCGTCGGCATTGCAGACCACGACGCCCTGGGCCAGCTCCGCCACCAGGGTCGCGAAGCGGTTCCGCTCCTCGTCCGCATGGGCGTTGGCCGCGCCGATGCGCGCCTCGACCTCCCGTTCTTGGGCGGCGTGGCGGGCCGCCAAACGATTCACCGCGGCCGCGAGGGCCCGCAGTTCCTGGCTGCCCCGTCCGGTGAGCCGGCGGTTCGGGTCCGCGGCCATGGCCGCCGCCTCGTCGGCGGTGCGTGCCGCGGCCAGCACCAGGTGCGCGTGCAGGGCGCGCAGGATGGCGACCAGGAACCCACAGGCGAGGAAGACGACGGCGAGGAGCCCGCCGGCCCGCTGCTCGAGCACCTGGCCGAGGGCTTCCCGCAGCGGTTCTTCGAGTCCGGCCGACAACACGACCGCCAGGGCGGCCAGGGTCGCGCAAAGGAAGGCGACCGCCACGGTGACCGCGAGCGGAAAACGCATCGAAACCATGCTCACCGATGTGCCGACCGGAGATCGGCGCGGATCGTTCCTGCCAACATCCACCTCCCGGCGCCGCCGGCGCCTCCTGGAAAGCCGATGCCCTGCCACGGTAACCACAAGGATACACAGGCCGGGGGCGGTGCGGACACCCGCCGGGCGGCCGATGGCCCCATCCGCGCCCGGAGAGACGGGGGCGGAAAGCCGGTTCCCAAGCGCCGAGCGACGTTTTTCGCGATTTTGGCATCGCGGTCGACTTTGATCATTGACGCTATGCCACCCGAGGGGTAGGGTCATGTGGAAAGCCGTCGCACCAGGTCCGGTGAGTCCGGGCCGCGATGCCGATGGAAACCGACGGTATGCGGATGCTCCGACCCCCATGAAGAGCCGTTCCCCGATCCCGCTCAGACTGCCGCCCTGGCGCCGTTCGGTGGCCGTCGTCGTGGCAGCCCTCCAGGTGCTCTACCCGGCCGCCGCGGCTGCCGGGACGGTCATCCTGCCCGACGGCCGCACGGCGACCGTGGTCGGCACCGCCGGCCAGGTCCATACCGTTTCTACCGGCACCGTCAGCGGCGCCAACGCCTTCAATTCCTTCAGCAGTTTCTCGGTGGGCGTCGGCGACACCGTCAATCTGCTCTTTCCCGCGTCGGCCATCAACCTGATCAACATCGTCCGTGACCAGCGCACGGACATCTACGGGATCCTCAACGGCATCAAGGACGGACGCATCGGGGGGAACGTCTGGTTCGCCAATCCCCACGGCTTCCTGGTCGGCAAGACGGGCGTCGTGAATGTGGGCAGCCTGACCGTGACGACGCCGACCCGGCGGTTCGTGGACGAGTTCTTCCTGGCGCCGGGCCTGCCCGACGAGGGGAGCGTCGCCCTGCTGCTCGCCGGCCAGGCGCCCCGCGACCCGGCCGGGCGCATCACCGTCGAGGGACGGGTGAATGCGGAAGGCCGGATCACCCTGCACGGTGGACTGATCGACGTGGCCGGGGTGCTGTACAGCGGCGCCCGTTTCGCCGGCCGGGCACCGGACTTCACCGACGTGGTCAACGTCAATGGCCTGGCCGTGGGCTCCAGCGTGGTGGCACGGGAGGGCCGCATCGAGATCGTCGCCGACGGTGACGTGGGCCTCGGTGGCGTCCTGGCCGCGCCGGGCGGTCCCGGGGTACGCGGCGGCGATATTTCGGTTTCGGCCGGCGGCAACGTGGAACTCGCGCCCGGGGCAATGCTCCTCGCCCGCGGCGACGGGGACGGCTCGGCGGGCGGCACGGTGGACATCCATGCCGGAAACGACGCCGCCATCCGGACAGGCGCCCTGGTGGACGCCTCCGCCGGCACCACCGGCGACGGCGGGGCCATCGAGTTCAGCGCCCGCAACCGCGTCGACCTGGCCGGCGGCCAGTTCCGGGCCGGTGCCCGGGCCGGAAGGCTGGGCACCGTCCTCGTCGATCCGTCCACCGTGGTCGTCAGCGCCGATTTCTATGCCGGTGGCGCCAACCACAGCATCGTGGCGGACGAGGGCATCACCGTCAATGCCGGCGTCACCGTCTCGACGCGGAACGTCGCTGGCGGCGCCACCGCCGACCAGGACGCGGCCCTGTCCGTGGGCAACTCAGGGAACCTGAGCCTCGCCGCTCCGGACATCGCCCTGCAGTCCGGCAGCCGACTCCTCGCCCATGCCACGACCGGGTTCGTCGGGGGCGACATCACGCTGAGCGCCCGGCGGACTGGTGGCGAACTGGATTTCCTCTCCGACACCGTCGCCCGCATCGGATTGACGGGGGCCCTGGTGAAGGGCCGCAACGTCACGCTGGAAGCGGTCGCCGGCCACGCCAGCACCGTCTCGCCGGTGGTCACCAAAACGGTGGCCGCCACGGTGGACGTGGATTCGAGCCGGATCCTGGCCGAGGGGGGGGCGCTCGCCATCCGGGCCACCACGACGGCAGGCACCGCCACCGGCGCCGTCCCGATTTCCGCCGCCGTGCAGACCATCGGCGCCCAGGCGGCGGTGGATGTGCGCGGAACCTCGAATCTGACCACCACCACGGGGAATGCCGAACTCGCCGCATCGTCCTCCGTCACCACGGAAGCGAAGCCGACCGCGGCACTGGTCAAGCTGGCGGGTGACGCGTCGGTCGCCATCTCGACCGTGACCAGCACGTCCCGGGTCCATGTCGGCGACACGGCCGCCGCGAACATCGGGGGCGACCTCGCCCTCACGGCCACGAACGCGGTCACGACCGCGTCGACGGCCAATGCGGCCCTGGGCGGAAGCGTCGCCGCCGGCGCCGCCGTGGCGGTCAGCGCCGTCAATACCAGCACGGCGGCCTACGTGGACGGCGGTGCGGCGATCACAACCGGCGGCGCGCTGACACTTGGCGCCACCTCGCGCAATGCGGCGCAGGTCTCCGCCACCTCGGCGGCCAAGGGCGCACAGCAGGACACGACCGGAACCGGCAAGGGTAGCCAGACCCTGGCCAAGTACAAGGATTTCGCCAGCACCTCCGAGGGCCAGGTCCAGGTGGCCGGCGCCCTGGCGGTGAGCGAGCTCACGGACAACACCCGCGCCTACCTGGCATCCTCCGCCGCCACCCACGTGGGCGGGGCGCTGGCCGTGAAGAGCCAGTCCGCCAGCCAGTCGAAGAGCGTGGCCGACGGCAGCAACACCTCCGGAACCACGGGCGTGGGTTCGGCCGTGGCCCTCAACATCGGCGTCACCACGAACCGCGCCTTCGTCGGCGACGGAGCCGTGGTGGATGCGAAGGGCGTGACGGTGAGCGCCACCGTGCCGGTGGGCGAGAAGAACGACTTTGGTGCGGAAGCGAAGAGTGGTGCCGGAGCGGGGAACGTCGGGGTGGCGGGCTCGCTGGCGGCGAACGTCGTGGTCAATACCACGGTGGCGACGCTGGAAGGGGACAAGGACGGCAGCGGCCTGGGGGCCGTGGTGGAAGCCGGCACCGGCGACGTGAAGGTGGAAGCGAGCAGTGCCAGCGCCAGCGTCGTCAAGTCCGGTGCCGACGTGAAGGGGAGCGGGACGAGCGCCAAGGTGGGTGTGGGCGCCTCCGTGGGCCTGAACGTCGGCGTGAACACCACCGTCGCCGAAGTGGCCGACGGCGCCAGGCTGACCGGCGGCAAGGACATGGCCTTGACTGCGAAGGCGGCGCACGACCTGAGCAGCGAAGTGACGGGGGGAGCGGCCGGCGCGAAAGTGGCGGTGACGCCGCTGGCCGCGGTGACCGTGGGGGTCAATACCACCACGGCGCGGCTGGGGACCTCGGCGACCGGGCTCACGCTGAGCGGCGCCTACACCAGTGGCGCCGAGCAGACGAGCAGTGCGAGCAGCAAGGCCACGGGGCAGACCGAAGGGACGAGCGTGGCCGTGGGGGCGAGCGTGGCCCTGACCTCCTCGACGGACACCGTGACCGGCGTGATCGACCGGGACGTGACGGCGGGCGGGGCGGTGGAAGTCACGGCCAGGTCGACCGCCAAGAGCAGTGCCGGCGCCACGGCGAGCGTGAAGGGCGGCGAGAAGGCGGACGCTGCCACGGACAAGCCGGCGAGCGGGGAAGCCGGGACGGTGGACAAGCAGGTGACGGCGCAGGGCGATGCCGCGAAGAAGGCCGGCAAGGCCGCCGACAGCGGTGCCGGCGCCAAGCTCGACACCACCAAGGCCGCCCCGAAGACCGAAGAGAACAACAGCGGCGGTGCCGTCAGCGTCGCCGCTGCCGTGGGCGCCAACGTCGGCGTCAATACCGTCAC
>JAEUNJ010000023.1 GCA_016791145.1 Rhodocyclaceae bacterium
GGGCGCGCTGATCCTCCTGATCTTCCTCTGTCTGGCCTGGGAACTGTGGTGGGCGCCCCTGCGCCCGGGCGGTTCCTTCCTGGCCCTGAAGGCCCTGCCCCTGCTCGCACCCCTGTTCGGATTGTTGCGGGCGCGCCGCTACACCCACCAATGGACGTCCATGCTGATCCTGCCCTACTTCGCGGAAGGCGTCGTCCGGGTCACGACGGAACCCCTGCCATCGGCTCTTCTCGCGGGTGTGGAGGTGGCCCTGGCGGTGGTGGTCTTCGCCGGCTCCGTCGCGTTCGCCCGTTGCACGGCCCGTCCCGGCTGAAAGCCCCGGTGCGCTGCGCGCCCCTCAGCCGGTGGCGCGCAGGCCGGCAGCGGCGCCCCCGGCTCTGGCGGGGTAGTAGCGTTCCATGAGGCCGGAGGCGAAGAACCGCTGCACGTCCGGCGAACAATCGATGGTCTCCACGGCAAATCCGCCGGATACCTCTTCGGCAAGGATGATCAGCGCGCCGACGCCGGACGACTCCACGCGCGTGACCTCCTTCAAGCGGATGACCACCCGATGGCCGGGCGCGTCGCGAAGCCTCTCCCGGGCCGCCACCAGCATGGCCCGCGCGGTCTGGAAATCGAACTCCCCCGACACGTGGACCCGAATCTCGCCGTTGCCTGCCTCAACCCTGACCATCATGACCCTCCCAAGGGCACCCCTGCCGGCGGGCGGCACCGCCCCGCCAGGCCGCACGCGAAGGAGCGCCGATCGATCGAGCCGCCCCGCGTCCGCCGGCATCCGCGTGCCGCCGCGATGGCGGATTGTCGCTCATTCCCGCCCCTCTCGGCGACCACCTCCATTCCCGGGCCGTGGCGAGAGTGGCAATGCCGCGCATGACGATCCCCGCCCGCGCGCCACGGCGATGGGCGAGCGGTCCGTCTTCGTGACAGTTGGGGAGCGTCGGCAAGGGTTGTTCGTTCACGAGCACCTCGCGCCGGAATCGCCGGATGGCCGGGTGGATTGCCAAGTCCTTCGGCGGCTTCGGCGCCTGCTACGCCATCCGGGCAACGCCCCTCGGCAGGCTCCCGGCGATCTCCAAGTCGAGCCGCCGGAAATCGATCGGTGATGAATCGGATCCGGACGATGGAACTGGCCAACACGCATTTCCCCCCACCCTGACTTCTTGAAACTCCCGGCAGTGCGGCGGCCGGGAGAACCCTGGGGAGGCGTGTCCGAGGCCTCGCAAGGCGGGTGCTGGAACCGGGCACCCTGGCACATCGTACTATGACTCGTTGCTATTGCAAGCGGCGGTGCGTCAGCGGCGGCGCCCCGGCCCTTCCAGGTTCAACGCCTGCTGGGCATTGACCACCTCCCTGGCCAGATCGGCCAGTTTGCGCCGCTGATTCCTCGCGGAACGCCGCAGCAACTCGAAGGCCTCGGTGCGCCCGAGTTTGTGCTGGACCATGGCGATGCCGATGGCGATGCTGATTTCCCGGTCCGAGTCCAAGGCGGTCTGGAGGTGGCGGCGGGTGTCGCGCAACTCGCGAAGCTCGTCGGCCCGCGCCAGGGCGGCCTTGACGGCCGGTATCAGCTGCGCGACGTCGATGGGTTTCACCGCGTAGCCCAGCCCGCCGAGGCGGGCAGCTTTCTCCACGAGGGCCTCCTCCCGGTAGGCGCTGAGGAACATGAACGGCACGTGGTCGAGATCCCTCAGGCGCTCGGCGAGCCGCAGTCCGTCGCCGTCCGGCAACCGGATGTCGAGCACCGCGAGGTCCGGGCGGATGCCCGCGGCAAGGAGCTCCTCCGCCTCGGTGGCACTTTCCGCCGTATGGATCTCGAAGCCGGCATCCTTCAGCCCCGGCGCCAGCGTGGCGAGGACCAGCCTGTCGTCCTCCACCATCAGGAGACAGTTGCCGCGTTCCCGCTGGGCGTTTCTCTGGTCACTGGATGGGCCCATCGTGCTTCTCCTTTCCTTGCGTCAATACCGGTCGCGTTACCGTCAAAGTGGCCACCACCTGGTCGCCATCCTGCTCCCACCGGATATCTGCGCCGCTGCGCGGCAGCAGTGCCGAGACCAGTTGCAGCCCGTCGCCGAAGCCGATCTGCATGTCCGGGGCGAAGCCTTCCGGCAGCCACCCGCGATTTCGCACCGTCACCCGCGCGACGGACCGTTCCTCGTCGAGATGGGCATCCATTTCCACGGGCCCTCCCTCCTCGCCGTGCTTGGCGGCATTGGACAGCAGTTCGTTGATCACCAGCGCCATCGGAACGGCCTCGTTTTCCGCCAGCACGCAATCCCGGTGACTGCACCGGATCCGGATCTGGACCGGGACCTGCCACAGGGCCTCGGTATTCTCGGCGATCCGCTTGGCCAGTTCGCACAGCGCCACCCCCGAGGCGGAAGGTCCCTGGATGCCGTGCACGACCGCGATCCCCTGCAGCCGGGATATCGCGTCGGAAATCGGCTCGGCGACGGCGGGATGACTGCGGGCGAGTCTGCGCAGGATGCCGGCCACTCCCTGCAGGTTGTTCTCGATGCGGTGGTGGACCTCCCTGATCAGCGCGTTGCGGTGCATCTCCTCCGACTCCCGGCGCTCCTTCTCCCGCCGCTTCCGGTCGGAGATGTCATTGAAGACGCCCTGCACGACGGGGCTGCCGGCGAGTTCCATGGCAGTGGAACGGATGTCGATGGGCAACCTCCTGCCGTCGCTCCGGAGGATGATTGCATTGCGGACCTCCTTCTGCCCGGCATCGAGGCACTCCCGGAGGGCGGCCTCGTGGAGGCCGCGATGCTCGGGCGGGAACAGGTCGCGCATGTACATGCCCCGGATGGCCTCCTTCGAATAACCGAGAATCCGCTCCCCGGTCCGGTTCATCTCCAGTATCCGGCCGGCGGGCGTGGCAATGACAATGCCATCAGCCGAATTGTCCATCAGCGCCTGATAGCGCGCCTCGGTCTCGCGCAGCGCCGTCTCCGTCCGCCGGCTTGCGCTGATGTCCTCCACCAGTACCAGGAAGTAGTCCACGTCGCCGTTCCCGTCGCGCATCACCTGGACGTCCACCCTCGCCGCCACGACCCCTCCGTCCTTGCGGACGTAGCGCTTCTGCAGCGCCAGGTGGTTTTCCCGGCCGGCGAGGAGCGCCTGGTAGGCGATCCGGCTCGACTCCCTGTCGTCGGGGTGGGTCCAGTCCATCCAGCTGCTGGTCAGCAGGTCATCCCGGGTACAGGCCAGGATCTCGCACAGCCGGCCATTGACGCGGAGGACCGTCCTGTCGCGGTTGGCGAGGGCGAGGCCGAGGAAGGGCATGTCGAAGAACCGCGCCAGGAAGCGGTCCTTCTCGGCCGATTGCACCTGCATATCCAGGACATGGGA
>JAEUNJ010000052.1 GCA_016791145.1 Rhodocyclaceae bacterium
GGCGCCAACGCGTCCGAGCTGATCGCCGAGGCCGTCACGGCCATGGAGTTCGGTGCCTCCAGCGAGGACCTGGCCCGCATCTGCCATGCCCACCCGACCCTGTCCGAGGTTGTGCACGAGGCCGCCCTGGCCGTGGACAAGCGGCCGCTGCATTTCTGACGCAGTCGTGAGTCGGGAGCATTGAGTGGAGAGTGGCGAGTCGGGAGTGGTGAGCCCCGACTCTCGACTCTCCACTTCCCTCACTCTCGACTGCAGCTGAATGCCCCACAACATCCTCAAGGTTCCGAAGAACGGCATGCTCGAAGGTTTCGAGCACGCCCTGGCCTCGCGCGGCATCGTCGCCGACGAGGCCCAGCACGAGGCGGCCCTGAGGCTCCAGCACTTCTATGACGGGCTGATCGCCTTCAAGGCGGCCCGGCGGACGAAGCTGCGCAAGCTGCTGGTGCGTCCCGAACTGCCCAAGGGGGTCTGGTTCTGGGGGGGCGTGGGCCGCGGCAAGAGCTTCCTGATGGACTGCTTCTTCGAGGCGGTTCCCTACCAGAGAAAGCGCCGCGTGCATTTCCACGCCTTCATGCGCGAGATCCACGAGCGGCTGCAGGCGGTGAAGAACGAGCCCGATCCCCTGGCGAAAGTCGCCGCGAAGGTGGCGAAGGAGACGCGGCTCATGTGCTTCGACGAGTTCCACGTCTCCGACATCGCCGACGCCATGATCCTCGGCCGCCTGATGCAGGCCCTGTTCGATGCCGGGGTGCTGTTCTGCATCACCTCGAACTACGCGCCCGACGGCCTCTATCCCAACGGCCTGCAGCGGGAGCGGATACTGCCCACCATCGCCCTGCTCAACGAGCGCCTGGACGTGATCCGGGTCGATGCCGGCGTGGACTACCGGTTGCGCGCCCTGGAGCAGGCGGACATCTACCACGTGCCGGCCGACGACGCGGCGGACCGGCAACTGATGGAGACCTTCCGCCGGATCGCCGGCGGCGAGGGCCACGACCGACCCCTGGAGATCCTCGGCAGGACGGTCCCCGTGGTCCATCGGGCGCCGGGTGTGGCCTGGTTCGACTTCGCCACCCTGTGCGGCGGTCCCCGCTCCCAGAACGACTACCTGGACCTGGCCCACCAGCACCACACGGTCTTCCTGTCCCGCGTTCCCGGCATGGGCACCGACAAGGCCTCCGAGGCACGGCGGCTCACCTGGCTGGTGGACGTCTTCTACGACCACCGGGTGAAACTGGTGATCACCGCCGAGGAGCCCGCCGAGCGGCTCTACACGGAGGGCCCGCAGGCCGGCGAGTTCGAACGCACCGTGAGCCGCCTGATCGAGATGCGTTCCCACGAGTATCTCGCCAGCGCCCACCGGCGCTTCGAGACCCACGCGCCCGGCGACGCTCAGGGCACCAGCACCGCCGCTCCCTGAAGCTCGCCGGCCCGCAGCCGGCGCAGGGCTTCGTTCGCCTCGCCCAGCGGGAAGCGCGTCACCGCGGTCCGCACGGGCACCCGCGGCGCCAGGGCGAGGAATTCCTCGCCGTCGCGGCGGGTGAGGTTCGCCACCGAGCGCAGCGTGCGCTCCCCCCACAGGATGGCATAGGGGAAGGAGGGAATGTCGCTCATGTGGATGCCGGCGCAGACGACCGTTCCGCCCTTGCGCACGGCGCGCAGGGCCGCCGGGATCAGGGCGCCCACCGGTGCGAAGATGATGGCGGCATCGAGCGCCACCGGTGGCGCCGCCTCCGACGGGCCCGCCCAGGCGGCGCCCAGGCCGAGGGCGAACCGCTGGCTGGCTTCGTCCCCGGCGCGGGTGAAGGCATGGATCTCGCGTCCCTGCCAGACTGCCACCTGGCAGATGATGTGGGCCGCCGCGCCGAAGCCGTAGATTCCGAGCCGCGAGGCATCGCCGGCCATGACCAGCGAGCGGTAGCCGATCAGACCCGCGCAGAGCAGCGGCGCCATGTCGGCGGGATCGCCGTCCTCCGGCATCCGGAAGCAGTAGCGCTCGTCGGCGACGCAATGGGTCGCGTAGCCGCCGTCGATCTGGTAGCCGGTGAAACGCGCGGCGTCGCAGAGGTTTTCGCGGCCGGAAAGGCAGTGCCCGCACCGGCCGCAGGTGGCGCCCAGCCAGGGAACGCCGACGCGGGTTCCCGCCGGGATCGCCGTCCCCGGGCCGCCGGCGAGGACCCGCCCGACGATCTCGTGGCCGGGGACGATGGGCGTGGCGATGCCGGGCAGCTCGCCATCCACCACGTGCAGGTCGGTGCGGCAGACCCCGCAGGCCTCCACGGCCACCAGGACCCGGCCCGGTCCCGGTACCGGCGTCTCCCTTTCCTCCTCGACCAGGGCCGTTCCCGGCCCGCGCAGGACCATCGCCCGCATCATGTCGCCCCCTCCGAAAACATCAATGCAAAAAGCATTCCGTGCCGTGGCGCGGTTGCCGCGGGTGCCGTTGACGTCAACGGAAACACGCCGGCGCCAAGCATCCTAAACCTCCCGGCGGGGAACGCAAACCGCCCGCTCCGCTGCGCGGCCATCCTGCCGCGGATCGCCACGGGGCGGCCCTTTACAGCGGCGCGACCTCGGTTAGAATGAATTCGTCTCCCCCACCCGGAGGTTCCGTCATGTTGCACGCCGGACAGCCAGCTCCCGAATTCGCCCTTCCCGATGCGGACATGGAATTGTTCGAACTGGCCGGCCTGCGCGGCAGACGGAACCTGGTGCTCTTCTTCTACCCGAAGGACGGCACGCCCTACTGCATCCAGGAGGCGGTCGATTTCTCTGACCACGAGGACGAATTCAACCGGCTGGGCTGCGAGGTGGTCGGCGTGTCGAAGGACGACTGCCTCTCCCACGCGGATTTCCGCGACAAGCACGGCCTGTCGGTGCGGCTGCTTTCCGACGAGGAGGGGGACGTCTGCAAGCTCTACGGCGTTAACCACTTCCGCGAGCACAACGGGCACAAGCGCCTGACGGTCGTGCGCTCCACCTTCGTCATCGATCGCGACGGCATCGTGCGCCACGCCCTCTACGACGTGAGCCCGAAGGGCCATGCGGCGGAAGTCTTCCAACTGGTCAAGGCGCTCAATGGCAGCGGGCGCTGAGAGGCTGTGGATGCATCCGCTGCGCGTGCCGGACGGGGAGGGCGATGCCCGCCCGCCCCGCCTTTGGCAAGGTGCATCCCGGTAGCGGCGTTCCGGCCGCACCCCGACGCGGCCCGCGCGCCGCGATTTCTTCACAGCCCCTGAGGTAACGGATACATGAAGATAGCCAAGAATACCGTCGTCACCCTGGCCTACCAGGTCACCGACCCCGACGGCAACATGGTCGACGAAGGCAAGCAGCCCCTCATCTACCTTCACGGCGGCTACGGCGGCATCTTCGCGGCCATCGAGGCCGCGCTCGCCGACAGGGACGTCGGGGAGGCCGTCGTCGTGAAGTTGCAGCCCGAGGATGCGTTCGGCGAGTACGACGCGTCGCTGGTGGAAATGGAGCCCCGTTCCCTGTTCCCGGACAACATCGAGGTGGGCATGCAGTTCGAGCGGGCCTCCGAAGAGGGCGAGGACGACACCCTGTTCACCATCACCGACATCGCGGAGGACAAGGTCGTGGTGGACGGGAACCATCCGCTGGCGGGCATGGCCCTGGTCTTCTCCTGCACCGTGTCCGGCGTCCGCGCGGCGACCCGTGAGGAAACCATGCACGGCCACGTGCATGGACCGGGGGGGCATCACCACCACTGACGCCGCGGCGTCAGTCTGCCGGCGCTGACGGCCGGTAGGGCCGCGCCTCGAAACGGAACACCTCCGGGTCGGCCGGGTCGGCCCAGGCCTTCACCCAGCCCAGGAAGGGCGAGCCGAAGGTTTCGACGCGCCTGAAGTTCGCCAGGGGTGCGCGGGTCCGCGGATCGGCCAGCGGCCGGTCGATCCGGTGCTGGTGCGTATCCCCGTGGACCAGCACGACCTGTCCCGGGAAGGAGCGCGCCTCCTCGAGCAGCTGGGCCAGGAAGCCCCGGTAACCGGGTTCCCCCGCTCCCGCGTTGAAGGCCTCGAACCCGGGGTTGCCCTGGACCACGAGCATGATGCCTTTCGCATGGATGCGCCGCGCCCGGGCGAAGGTGCCGGACAGCCAGGCGCGGTTTGCTGCTTCCCGGCGCAGGAAGCCCGCCGCCGGTCCGCCGCGTCCGGCGGGGCCGTGGAAGTTGTTCCGGCTGCCCGGCAGGTTCAGGGAGGCGAACACGATGCCGTCCCTTTCCCAGCGCGCGTTCTCGCGGAACTCCGGAAACCCCCCGTCCCGGCTTTGCCGGTCCAGGCGCATTCGACGCCGGCCGAGGGACTCGTCGCCGGCAAAGAACAGCGTCCGCAGGCGGTCCAGCCTTTCCTCCGGATCGTAGCCGCCCGCCGAGGCCCGGTGGCAATCGACCCATTCGTTGTCGCCGGGGACGTAGACCAGCGGGTGGGGGGATTCCCGGAATGCGGCCAGGATGTCCCCGAGGACCGCGTCGTCGCAGCGGCTGCCGCCGCTCTTGATGTCCCCGTCATGGATCGCGAAGGCCAGGGGCTCGCGTCCCATCTCGGCGAGCAGGTCCGGCAGGTGCTGGCGCTCGAAGTGGTTGTAGGGCATGTCGCCGAACAGCCCGAAGGCGAACCCCTGCGCGGCCGCCGGGGGCGGCAGAACCGCCGCCATCGCGGCGGCGAGCACCGCCGGCCAGCGGCGGATACTCATTCCTTCGCCAGTTCCAGCAGCCGGTAGAGCGCCTCTTGGGCCTGGCGGGGCGTCAGGGCGTCCGGATCCAGGTCGCGCAGGGCGTCCAGGGCCGGGTGGCGGACCTCGGCCTCCGGTGGCGGGGCCGGGGCGGCCGAGAACAGGTCCGGCTGCCCTTCCGCGGCGACCTGCCGGTTCTCCAGTTCCGCCAGCCGGCGCTTCGCCTCGCGGACCACGGTGCCCGGGATGCCTGCCAGCGCCGCCACCTGGATGCCGTAGCTCTGGGAGGCCGGCCCTTCCTCCACCGCATGCAGGAAGACGATCCGCCGGCCGTGCTCCACCGCGTCCAGGTGGACGTTGGCGCACTCCGGGTAGTCATGCGACATCCGGGTCAGTTCGAAGTAATGGGTGGAGAAGAGGGTCAGGGCCCGGTTGCGCTCGACCAGGTGCCGGGCGATGGCGAAGGCCAGGGCGAGGCCGTCGAAGGTGGAGGTGCCGCGGCCGATCTCGTCCATCAGCACCAGGCTGCGTTCCGTGGCGGCATGCAGGATGGCGGCCGCCTCGGTCATCTCCACCATGAACGTCGAGCGCCCGGAGGCCAGGTCGTCGGAGGCACCGATGCGGGTGTAGATGGCGTCCAGCGGACCCAGGCGGCAGGCTTGCGCGGGCACGAAGGAGCCGCAATGGGCGAGCAGTACGATCAGCGCCGCCTGGCGCATGTAGGTGGACTTGCCGCCCATGTTGGGACCGGTCACCAGGAGCATGCGCCGGGTCGCTCCCAGGCGCAGGTCGTTGGCGATGAAGTCGTCCACCTGGGCCTCGACCACCGGGTGGCGTCCCGCCTCGATCTCCAGGCCGGCTTCGGCCCTGAATTCCGGCGCCCGCCAGTCCCGGCGACGGGCGGTCTCGGCGAAGGCCGCCAGGCCGTCGGCCAGGGCCAGGGCCCGGCCGATGCGCTGGAGGTCGGGAATCGCGGGGGCCAGCCGGACCATGAGATCGTCATAGAGGGCCCGCTCGAGGGCGAGGGCGCGGTCATTGGCGGAGAGGGCCTTGTCCTCGAAGGCCTTCAGTTCCGGGGTGATGTAGCGCTCGGCGTTCTTCAGCGTCTGGCGGCGGCGGTAGTCCAGCGGCACCTTGTCGGTGTGGGCGTGGGTGATCTCGATGTAGAAGCCGTGGACCTTGTTGAATTCCACCTTGAGGCTGGGGACGCCGGTCCGGGTCCTTTCCCGGGCCTCCAGGTCGAGCAGGAATTGCCCGCAGTTGGCCTGGACGCCCCGCAGTTCGTCCAGTTCCGGCGAGAATCCGTCGGCGATGACGCCGCCATCGCGCACCTGGGCCGCCGGCTCCTCCGCGAGCGCGCGGGCCAGTTCCGCCGCGCATCCGCCCGGCACCGCCAGGTCCTCGGCCAGGACGGACAGACTGTCCGCCCCGGAACGGACGAGCAGGCCGGCCATCTGGGGCAGCCGTCCGATGCCTTCGCGCAGCGCGGCCAGTTCCCGCGGCCGGGCGCTGCCGAGGGCAATCCGCGCGGCGATCCGCTCGAAGTCGGCACAGCCGCGCAGCGTTGCGCGCAGGTCGGCGAGGCCGTCGGGATCGGCCAGCAGGGCGTCGACCGCGCGGTGGCGGGAAGCTGCCTCCCGCCGGTCCGCCAGGGGATGGTGCAGGGCGTGGCGCAGCCAGCGGGCGCCCATGGCCGACACGCAGCAGTCGAGCAGCGAGAGCAGCGTCGGCGCCGCTTCCCCGCGCAGCGTCTCGGTGATTTCCAGGTTGCGCCGCGTCGCGGCGTCCAGGCGCAGGAAGCTGCCCGGACGCTCGACCAGCAGTCCGGTCACGTGGCCGAGGGCCTGCAGCTGCGTGGACCGGGCGTAATGCATCAGGGCTCCCGCGGCGCCCACCGCCGACGCCAGGTTCCCGACGTCGCCATCCGGCAGGAATGCGGCCAGGTCCCGGGTGCCCAGGTGCTCGGCGAGCAGGCGGGCCGCCTCGGTCGGGTCGAAATGCCATTCGGGCAGGCGCTTGACGGGGATGCGTCCGTCCGGCACCAGGTCCCGTGCCCCGTCGGGGACGAGGATCTCGGCGGGCCGCAACCGCTCGAGATGGCTGGCCAGGTCCCCGCGCCGGCAGGCCTGGGCTCGCAGATCGCCGCTGGCGAGGTTGAGCCAGGCCAGGCCGAGCTGCTCGCCTTCGGCGCCGATGGCCAGCAGCAGGCTTTCGGCACGGTCGTCCAGCAAGCTGGCGTCCGTCAGGGTACCGGGGGTGACGATGCGGCTGACGGCGCGCTCCACCGGTCCTTTTGCGGTGGCCGGGTCCCCCACCTGCTCGCAGATGACGGCCGATTCCCCGAGGCGGACCAGCCGGGCCAGATAGGGCTCGATGGCATGGAAGGGCACGCCGGCCATGGGGATGGGCTGGCCGGCCGACTGGCCGCGCCGGGTCAGGGTGATGTCCAGCAGCCGTGCCGCCTTCTCGGCGTCCTCGTAGAAGAGTTCGTAGAAATCCCCCATCCTGTAGAAAAGCAGCATGTCCGGATGGCGCGCCTTCAACTGGAGGTACTGGCGCATCACCGGCGTATGGGCCGAAGTGTCGGGAGCGGGGGCGCTGGTCATCGGATGGATGGATCGGATCGGGCCGTGTCGCCGGGTCGGCGCGATGCCCTGGGGGCGGGGAGTATATCGGCCCCGGGGAGGCTCGCCGCGAGTTCCCGCAGGCCGGGAAGGTCGATCTGGCGGGCAAGGCGCCCGGCCTTGTCCGCGAACTCGCGACAATCGGGATGGTCGCGCCCCAGTTGCGCGCTCCAGTGGCGCAGGGCGACGATGCGGCCCAGGTCCACCATGGCCCGGAACTCCGCGGCCTTTTCCGGCGGGAGGGCGTATGCCGGACCCTCCGGCAGCGCGTCCGGCGCTTCGTCCGCCCGCACCCATTCGATCGCCAGCGCCCCGGCAACGGCCTGTTCGAGGGCTTCCTGGGGAAAGGGCTTGAGCAGCACCGCGTCGAAGCGGCATTCCTCCGGGAAGTCCTCGGGCGGGTGCGCCGGGGCGGCGGAGACGAGGATCACCGGCGTTGCCCCGATCCGCTCCGAGGCGCGGATCCGCCGCAGCAGTTCCCAGCCGTCCACGGCGGGCATGAACTGGTCGGCGAGGACCAGGTCGATCGGTGGCGTCGCCGCGTCGCATATCGCCCAGGCCTCCGCGCCGTCGCCGGCCTCCGTGACCGCGAATCCCCAGCGGTGGCAGAGCTCGCGCAGGAAGGTCCGGTTGTCGGGAATGTCGTCGGCCACGAGGATGTGGCGCCGGCGGCCCCGATGCCCGACCACCGGCGCGACCCCCGCGGCACGGCGCGGGGCCTGCGCCGGCAGCTCCGAGAGCACCGGGAACGCCAGCGTGAACTCGAAGCGGCTGCCCTGCCCGGGCACGCTGGCCACGGTGATCTCGCCGCCCATCGCGCGCACCCATTGCCGCGAGATGGCGAGCCCCAGCCCCAGGCCGGGTTGGCGCTGCCGGCCGGCCAGGCGGGTGAAGGGATCGAAGATGCGGGCCAGGTCGGCGGACGGAATGCCGCATCCGCTGTCCTCCACGATGAATCGGAGGGTGCATTGGCGGGCCTCCGGAGAGGCCGCTTCCGGCACCCTTTCGATCAGCAGCCGGATCTCGCCGTTTTCCGTGTATTTGCAGGCGTTGCCGATCAGGTTCTGCAGCACCTGGGTGAGCCGCTGGCGGTCCGCCTCCACTTCCGCCGGCAGGTCCTCGCCGCGCATCAGCGCGAACCGGTTGCCCCGCGTCCGGGCGAGGATGCGCCCGGTGCTCTCCAGGTCGTCCGCCAGCTCCGCCAGGGGGCAGGGCTCCGGTTCCAGTTCCTGGGCCCGCTGGCCGCCCCGGGTGAATTCCAGCACCTGGTCGATCAGGCGCAGCAGGTGCTCCCCGCTATGCTCGATGATGGCCAGCTTGTCGGCCGCGTCCGGCGTCCCGTGGCGCCTGAGCAGGTGGGCGTAGCCGAGGATGGTGTGCAGGGGCGTGCGCAGTTCGTGGCTGACCACCGACAGGAAGGACGACTTGGCCTGGCTCGCCTGTTCCGCCCGGTCGATCGCATCGCGCAGTTCCCGGGTCCGTTCCTCCACCGCGCTGGACAGCCTCTCCTGTTCACCCCGCCGCTGCGCCAGCAGGTGCGCCTCGGCTTCCCGTCCGGCGTCGCGGATCGCGCGGATGTCCAGGTGGATCGCGTAGCTCAGTGCCGCCACCGAGCCGATGAACCCCAGGGCCGGCAGCAGGTTGAAGAACGGGATGGCGGGAAAGGCGCCCATCAGGAGCAGGGCGCGCAGGATGCTGGTGCCCCAGAGGAGGGCCCACGCGACCAGGTAGATCCGGGCCGCCGTGCCGCCCCCCGGCGCGGCCCGCAGCGCCGCCACGGAGATCGCCAGGATCACCAGGACCTGGAGCCGGGTCATCCATTCGGGATGGAAGGCCGTCATGCTGGCGGCGGCTCCCGCCGCGCTGGCGACCGCGGCGAACGTCATCGTCCGCGCAAGCCTCGGAAACCGGCGCGGCAGGTCCAGGAAGCCGCGGGCGAAGGCCGCATGGAAGGCCAGCGCGGCGAAAACGGTCGCGAACAGCAGCCGAGCCGGCCACAGGTGCCCGTCCATGGGCACCCAGTCGGCGGCATAGCCGTCGAGCGTGAAAATGGCCAGCACCAGCATCAGGTGTCCGCCCACGACCGCCAGCAGGTGGTTCCGGCGCAGCAGATGCCAGGCCAGGACGGCGTAGGCGACGGCGACCAGGCTGCCCCCGAGGACGAGGAATTTCACCGCCGCCTCCAGCGCGGTCCGGTCGAGCAGGGCCGCCGGCCGCCAGAGGTCGAAATCGACCAGCGTCGCGGATCGCCCGGAAAGGCGGACGTAGAGTTCCAGGCGTTCTCCCGCGCCGATTTCCAGCGGAAACAGGACCAGCCGCGAGCGGACCGGGCGGCGGTCCAGGGCCACCTGCGCGCCGTTCTCGAGCCGCGTCACCGAGCCGTCCTCGCGCAGCACGAACAACAGGCTCGACTGCTGGAACACCCAGTGCTGCTGCAACCAACGGCTCCCGGGTTCCGCCTCCGGATTGCGCAGCTCCAGGCGCACCCACGCCGCGCCCGCCAGGTAGCCGAGGCTCGTCGAACGGGAGGTGGTGGAGCGGAACCGTCCCTCGGAATGGGCTTTGCGGACGGCGGCCAGGTCCATGCTTGCGTCCGGATCGGGCAGGACCTCCAGATGCCGCCAGACCTGCTGGTGGCCCGTTCCGTCCAGCTCGAGGGCGGGGGCGGCCCGCCCGCCCGCGCACAGCGTCGCCAGCACCGCCAGGAGCAGCAGCCGGAGGATCCCGGCCCGGACGGCCCGGCGAATCACGCGCCGCCGCCCCCGGTCCGTCTCGTCGCCTGGCGGAACTCCCGGGGCCCGACGCCGAACCGGCGGCGGAAGGCGCGGGTGAAATCCCCCGGGTTCCGGTAGCCGATCCGGTCGGCCACGAGCTGTATCTGGGTGTCCGTCGCCTCCAGGAGGCGCTTCGCGGTTTCCAGCCGGTATTCCGAGAAGTAGTCCGTGGCCGTCATGCCGACGCGGTCGCGGAAGATCTCGTTGATCCTCCGGTCGGTGAGGCCCAGCAGGCGGGAGAGTTCCTGGAGCGAGGGCGGAAAGGCCAGGCGCTTCTCGATGATCTCCAGGGCTGCCCGGAAGCCGCGTTCCCCCGCCGGGTCCTGGGCGGATGCCTCCGCCACGGTACGTTGCCCGACCATGGTCTCCAGCCGGGCGATCCGTTCCCGGGCATGCAGATGGACTCCGACGCGGGCCAGCACCTCGTCCTCGGAAAAGGGCTTGGTGATGTAGTCGACGGCGCCCAGGGCGAATCCCCGCAGCTTGTCGTCGATCGTGCCGCTGGCCGAGAGGAAGATCACCGGGATTCCCGCCGTCGCCGCGCCCGCCTGC
>JAEUNJ010000059.1 GCA_016791145.1 Rhodocyclaceae bacterium
CGGCAGGACGGCGCGGATGGCGACGGAGAACTCGCCCCGGTCCATGGCCCGCCACAGCTCGCCGACCAGGGGCACGAACTGCTCCGGCGCATCGCGCAGGCTGGCCAGCAGGTCCGAGAAGGCGCCCTTGGGGATCAGGGCGACGTCCTCGGCGAACATGGAGAAGAGGCAGCGGGTCAGGAAGCCGGCGACGGTCTCGGCGGCGTGGCCGGAGGCCTCCAGGGACTTGGCCACCTCGGCCAGGTGGGCGGCGATGTCGCGGGTGACGCGGGCGGACTTGCGGGCCGGGTCCAGGGACAGGGGGTCGCGCCAGAGGGCGGCGAGGCGCTGGCGGATCTCCTCCCGGCGCAGGTCTTCCAGCGCGATACGGTGGCTGCGCGGGTCCGGGTAGGGGGTAGAGGTGGCGCCGGAACGGCTGAACTCGGCATACAGCTCGACGACATTGCCCACGTCGGCGACGACCAGGAAGGGCGGCCTGCCCTCTTCGGCGGGCAGGGCCCGGGCGTAGTTCTCGGCCTGGCCGCGGGCGCGCAGCATGGCGTCGTCGAAGGTCCGGGCGCCGCCGGTGCGCAGCTTCTTGGCCTCCAGCACGAAAGCGCCGCGCCGGTAGCAGTCGATGAAGCCGGCGGACGCGTCGCCGTCGCCGTGGCGGAACAGGACGCGGCGCTCGAAGCAGTAGGCGTTCTCGGCCGCCTCGCCCCTGGCCGGCTCGGGCGGCGGCAGGGCCAACAGCGCGCAGAGCTCGCCGACGAAGAGCTGGTAGTTGGCCCGCTCGGAGCCGGTGGCGGCACGCCAGCGGGCGATGAAGGCCTCGACGGCGGCGGGATCGGCGGCAGGCGGGGCGGCGGGCAACTGGGCAGACGGGGCAGACGGGGCGGGCGGAAACATGGGCCGATTCTAATGGCATCGGAAAGGCGCCGGTGGGGCGCCCCGGTACGTGGTGCGGGGCGGCCCGGCTTCGCCGCATGGACGACGGTTTCGGCTCGCCCCCAGGAAGGCCCATTACCAAGGGGGAACACACACCACGGCGCGCCGAGCAGCTCCGGGCACCCTGCGGAAGCCGCGCCCGATACCGGAGCGATGCGCGGGGGTGCAAATGCCCGGGAGTCCGCCTGGCGCCAGTGGCGCGGGCGCGCTCCATCCGGTGCCGACGCCGGGCCCGGCCGGGCGGCCGGCCCTCGTCCTGGCGCCACCTGTAACACGCCAAAGGCGCCTTTAGTCCGATCGGACTATTGCCGATCGGCGTTCCCGGGAGTACATTGCGGGAAATTTTCACACTGTGACGTATTTCACACCAAGGGGGAGAACACCATGTCCATCGCCATTCGCGGGTCGAAAGCACTGGCCGGGGTCGCCGCCGGTTTCCTGGCCTGTTCGCTGCCGGTCGCCCATGCGGGCGTCTTCGGTTCGCTGGCCAATTTCGACGTGGTCAACGACACGGGCTACGAGGCCCACGGGTTCGAGATCGAACTCGAGGGCATCGACAAGAGCAAGGTGGTCGACGTGTTCGGCCTGAACCGCAATTTCGGCACGGCCTCGCCCGGCGACGTGGAGCGCTACGGCATCCCGACCGTGAACAACATCCTCAATGCCTCCGGCCTGGTGACCGGCGTGCGCATCACCTACCAGGCGACCTTCGCGGGCGGGGCGTGGAGCGTGGGGACCGCCAGCGGCACCTTCAGCACGCCGGGGGAGAGCTGCTGGTCCTTCGGCAACGTGGGCTACCCGAACGTGCCCTGCGACCATTTCGGGGTCAGCACCTACGGCAATCCCACCCGCACGACCTACAAGTGGCTGGTGGATCCGGGCAATACGGGCACGCTGACGCCCTTGCCCACGGCCATCCCCGCCGTGACCTTCGCGCCGCCCACCCCGGCGGCCCCCGCGCCGGTGGCCGTGATCCAGGCGGTTCCGGACGTGAAGCCCAACCGGGAGGGAAACGCCTATTGGGTGAAGATCGTGACGACCAGCCTGGAGGAGAACGTGGACGTCAACGACCTGATGGGCGGCCGGAACGCGTTCGCCAAGGAGGCCATCGCCGCCCTCAACGACAAGACGGAGAAGGAGATCGAGTGGCAGGTGCTGCAACCCGGGATGGTGGACGAGGTCAGCAAGGCGGTGGGCATGAACGCCGCCGACAAGTCCGTCGTCATCCGCTACGAGTTCTACCGGTACCTGGGCAGGTTCGATGACGATGGCTTCATGGACCCGATGAAGGAGCAGTTTCCCGTCGGCGACACCCTGAACGAGTTCGTCGGCGACTATCTCGGCGAGCAGATCGCCGGTTTCAACGCGGACCAGCCGCTGATGGCCCCCGTGCCGGAACCGGAGACCTACGCCATGATGCTGGCCGGCCTGGGCATGCTCGGCGCGGCGACCCGGCGGCGGCGGAGCGCGCGCTGACCGCGCCCGCCCCATCCGTCAACAAGAGCCCCGCCGGGGCTCTTGTCCTTTGTGGGCCCGGCGCCGGGCCGGGAATCAGGACGGGTCCGGCTGGAACGCGACCACCGGGTCGTCGAGGGCGATCCACACAAGCGTCGGGCCCGGCAGCAGAAGGTTCCCGCCAAAGCGCGGCACGACCCGCCGGCGGGTGTAGAAGCGCAGGCCCTGGGCCGCCTCGGCGCGCAGGCAGAGGTTGGCCGCGGTGGCGAAGCGGCCGATGACGTCCGCCGTGTAGTCGTGGCGGAGCAGCCGGCCGGCCCCGTCCACGTGGAAGACCTGGCGGCGGCTGTGGGTCGGGAAGTCCTCCGGGAATTCGGCCACCAGCCGCCCGCCGCCGCTGCCCGGGAACGGCGGCGCCTCGCTCACCCGGCCGCCGGGCTCGGCCAGCAGGAAGGGGAAGGTCAGGTAGTTCCAGAGGGCATAGCCGGCGAAGTACAGCATGTCCAGCGCATCCCAGCGGAACAGCCTG
>JAEUNJ010000089.1 GCA_016791145.1 Rhodocyclaceae bacterium
GGCCATTGCGGCCCTGGTCTACTGGCCCCTGGCGCGCACCGCCGCCCTGCTCGACAGGGCCGGCGTGCCGACCGCCAGTTTCCCGCTCGCCTATTACCGGGACAAGTCGTACTACGTGATGCGCACGGATGCGCTGGACCGTTTCGGCACGCGCCTGGAACAGCGCTTCACGCGGCGGCAGATTGCCGCCATGCTGGAGGCGGCCGGTTTCGCCGACGTGCGCTTCTCGCCCGGCACGCCCCACTGGTGCGCCGTGGCCGTGCGCCGGTGAGCGCGATGCGGCGCCGAAGGGGCAGGCTGCCATGTGCGGCCTAGCGGGCATCCTGGTCCCGGCCGGCCGGGAACGCGAGGGACTGGCCCCCGCCGTCGCGCGCATGGGCGCCACCCTGGTCCACCGCGGCCCCGACGACGAGGGATCCTGGGTGGACCCGGGTGCCGGGATCGCCCTGGCCCACCGCCGCCTGTCCATCCTCGACCTGTCGTCGGCCGGGCACCAGCCCATGCTGTCCGCCTCAGGCCGCCACGTGCTGGCCTACAACGGGGAGACCTACAACCACCTGGAACTGCGCGCCGAACTCGAGCGCCGCGGCCTGGCGCCGGCCGGGGGCTGGCGGGGCCATTCGGATACCGAAACCCTGCTTGCCGCCTGCGATGCCTGGGGCCTGGAGGCGACGCTGGAGCGTGCCGTCGGCATGTTCGCCCTGGCCCTCTGGGACCGCCGCGAGCAGACGCTCTTCCTGGCCCGCGACCGCATGGGCGAGAAGCCCCTGTATTACGGCCGCATGGGCGGCCTGCTGCTGTTCGGGTCGGAGTTGAAGGCGTTGCGCGCCCACCCGGCCTTCGTCCCCGAGGTGGACCGCCAGGCCCTCGGCCTGTTCCTGCGCCACGCCTGTGTCCCGGCGCCGCGGTGCATCTACCGGGGCATCGCCAAACTGCCGGCCGGCACCTGGGTCGCCTGCCGTCCCGGCGCGGACCCGGAGCCGCCCCGGGCCTACTGGTCCCTCGCCGATGCCGCCCTCGCCGGGGCGCGGGACCCCTTCACCGGCGACGACCACGAGGCGGTCGAGGAACTGGATCGCCGGCTTGCCGTGGCCGTTGCCGGCCAGGCCGTGGCGGACGTGCCCCTGGGCGCCTTCCTCTCCGGGGGGATCGATTCCTCGGCCGTGGTGGCGGCGCTGCAGAAGTCCGCGCCGGGAGCGGTGCGCACCTTCACCATCGGCTTCGCCGAGGAAAGCTACGACGAGGCGGCGGAGGCGCGGGCCGTCGCCGCCCACCTGGGGACCCGCCACGAGGAACTGCGCGTCTCGCCCGCCGAGGCCCTGGCGGTGGTGGCGCGCCTGCCCGAGCTCTACGACGAGCCCTTCGCCGATTCGTCCCAGATACCCACCTTCCTGGTGGCGCAGATGGCGCGCCGCCACGTGACGGTGAGCCTGTCCGGCGACGGGGGGGACGAACTGTTCGGGGGTTACAACCGGCATTCCTGGGTGCCCCGGATCTGGCGGCGGGCGGGGGGAGTGCCGGCGCCCATGCGGCGGCTCGCCGGCGCCGGCCTGCGGGCGTTTTCGCCGGCCGCCTGGGACCGGGCCTTCGCGGCGGCGGGGTCGCGGCAGCGCAACCCCGGGGACAAGCTGCACAAGGTCGCGGGCGTCCTCGCCGCCGACGGGCCGGCGGGCATCTACCGCACCCTGGTGTCCCAGTGGCAGGCCCCGGGACAACTGGTCCGCGGGTTCGCGGAACCCGCCGCCGCTACGGTTCCCGGCCGGTCGGTCGCCGAGGACATGATGGTCCTGGACAGCCTCGGCTACCTCCCCGACGACATCCTGGTCAAGGTAGACCGGGCCGCCATGGGCGTCAGCCTGGAGACCCGGGTGCCTTTCCTGGACCATCGGCTCGTGGCATTCGCCTGGCGGCTGCCCCTGTCCATGAAGATCCGCGATGGCCAGGGGAAGTGGATCCTGCGGCAGTGGCTCCACCGCCATGTGCCGAGGCACCTGGTGGATCGCCCGAAGACCGGCTTCGGCATCCCCCTCGACGCCTGGCTGCGCGGACCGCTGCGGCCCTGGGCCGAGGACCTGCTCGATCCGGGGCCGATGGCGGCCGACGGCCACCTGGAGCCGGGGCCGGTGCGGGCCGCCTGGCGGGAGCACCTGTCGGGCCGGCGCAACCGGGCCTACGAGTTGTGGGCCGTGCTGATGTTCCAGGCCTGGAGGCGGCGATGGCTCTGAAGGTCTGCCAGATTTGCGCCGTCGAGTTCACGCTGCGCCACTTCCTGCTTGCCCTGTGCGACGGGGTCAAGGCCCAGGGCTGGGACCTGACGGTGGTGTGCAGCGAAAGCCCGGGGCTCCAGGAGTTTCGCGGGCGGGGCTACCGCATCCTGGGGCTGCCCATCGCGCGCAACTTCAACGTGCTTTCCCACCTGCGCTCCGTCGCGGCGCTGGTGGCCCTTTTCCGCCGGGAGCGCTTCGACGTGGTCCATGCCCACACGCCGATCGCCGCCCTGCTGGCCCGCCTCGCGGCGCGCCTGTGCCGAGTCCCACTGGTGGTCTATACGGCCCACGGCTTCTACTTCCACGACGAGATGCCGCGCTGGAAGCGGGCGCTGTTCGTCGGCCTGGAGCGGCTGGGCGGGCGCTGGACGGACCTCCTGTTCACCCAGAGCGGCGAGGACGCGGCGGCGGCGGTCCGCGAGCGCATCGCGCCGGCGGAGATCGTCCATGCCATCGGCAACGGCATCGACGTCGGCCGCTTCGACCCGGCCGCCGTCGCCGACCGGGAAGCCACCCGGGCCCGGCTGGGCGTCGGGAGGGGCGACTGCCTGGTGGGCATGATCGGCCGCCAGGTGCGGGAAAAGGGGGTGGCGGAGTTCCTGCAGGCCGCCACCCGGGTGGCGGGCGCCCGGCCGGGTGTGCGCTTCCTGCTGATCGGCGAGCAACTGGACAGCGACCATGCGGGCAGCGTGGCGGCCGAAACCGCCGCCGCCCAGGCGGCCCTGGGCGACCGGCTGGTCGTCACCGGCGCGCGGCGGGACATTCCCGACCTGCTGGCGGCCATGGACGTCTTCTGCCTGCCTTCCTATCGCGAGGGCATGCCGCGCACCATCATCGAGGCGATGATGATGGGCCTGCCGGTGGTGGCCACGGACATCCGCGGCTCGCGGGAGGAGGTGGTGGCAGGCGTCACCGGCCTCCTGGTGCCCACCCGCGATGCAGCCGCCCTCGCCGGGGCGATGGAGGCCCTGGTCGCCGATCCCGGGCTGCGCCGCCGGTACGGCGCCGCGGGGCGCGAGCGGGCGCGGGAACACTACGACGAGGCCCGGGTGGTGGGCCTGCAGATGGACCTGATCCGCGCACAGGCGCGGCGCCGCGGCTTGCCCGCCTGAACGGCATAATCCGGGCCACGATGCCGATTCCCCGCTTTCCGCTGCGCCTGGGCAGCCCGCAGATCCTCGGCCTTTCCGTGGCCATCAAGGCCGCCTGGACCGCCGTCGCCCTGTTCGTCGTGGCGCGGGTGACCCCCCTCAAGGACGCCGAGCGCTACCTGGCCGGCATCGTCCGGGAGTCCGAAGGCCTGTGGGACCGGACCGTGCTGATGACCCGCCTCGCGGTGGCCCTCAAGGCCGCGCTCCAGGCCGACTTCCTGGTCCACCTGGTCTTCTCCGCCGCCACGGCGTTGGCGGTCTGGTGGCTGCTGCGGGACCGGGACCTCAGCCGGGGCCGCGGATGGATCTTCCTCGGGCTGCTGCTCGCGCCGGCCTTCGGCATCTGGGGGTCGATCATTTCCAAGGAGGCCCTGAGCGTCGTCTTCGCCTGCCTGTACTTCCGCGCCCTGCTGGATTCCCTGGAGGGGCCGCGGATCCGCTGGCCGGGACTGCTGCTCGGCCTGGCCGGCTTCGCCTTCTTCCGCTACCACTACGCGGTGGGGATCGCGTGGACCGCGGTGGCGTTCCTGGTCCTGCGCCTGCATCCGGGCGGGCCGCGCCGGGGCGCTGCCTGGCTCGCCGGCATGCTGGCCCTGGCCGCCATTGTCGCCGCCGCCGTCGCCGGACACCTGGCGCGCTTCGCCGATGGTTACCTGATCCCCTACGTCCGGCAGTACATCCTGGGCGGCGAGGACGGGCGGACCACGCGGGACTGGCTCGTCCTCCAGGACCACGGGGACCTGATCGCGAACCTCTGGTGGGGGCTGCCGTTCTCCATCGTCGGTCCCCTGCCGGGTGAGGCGGCGGCCCGTCCCGTCCTGATCCCGCTTTTCCTGGGCGGATGCCTCACCCTGTTCCTTTATGCGGCGTGCTTTGCCGCCGCCCGCCGGCGCCTGGCCGGGATGCCGGGAGGCGCAGCCCTGTTCTGGCTGGGCCTGGTACCCGGCGCCCTGGCCACCCTGCTGATCCACTATCCGTTCGCCGTCCTCAATGCCGGTGCGGGAATCCGTTACCATGTGGCGTTCTGCGTGCAATTGGGTTTCGGCATGCTGGCCCTCGCCGCTCCCCGTGCCCGAGACTGATTTCCGATGCCGGTCCACGCCCAACTGGGTCTTCCCCTGCTCCTCGCGCCGCTCCTCGCCTTCCTGGTTTCCGCCGCCGGACTGGCGTTGCTGCTGCGCACGGGCTGGGCCCATCGCCTGGCCATGGACCTGCCGAACCACCGCTCCCTGCACGACGCGCCCATCCCCCGGGTCGGCGGCATCGTGGTCATCCCCGTCGCCATCGGCGTCACCTGGGGGTTCCTCGGCCTCTTCCCGGTGCTCGTGGTGACGACCCTGGCCCTCTGCGCCATCTCCTTCGTGGACGACCGCTGGGGGGTGCCCATCGGCATCCGGCTGGGCGGCCACCTGCTGGCGGCGGCCTGGCTCGTCAGCCGCTACGTGCCCTGGCCGGAAGGCATCCTGGTGGCGCTCGTGTCGGTGGTCGCCATCGGGTGGCTGGCCAACCTCTACAACTTCATGGACGGGGCGGACGGCCTCGCCGGCGGCATGGCCCTGCTCGGCTTCGCCGCCCTGGGCGCCGGCGCCCTGCTGAAGGGCGCCCCCAGCCTCGCCATCCTGGCGTTCTGCGTTTCGGGGGCGGCGGCCGGCTTCCTGGTCTTCAACTTCCCGCCGGCGCGCATCTTCATGGGCGACGGCGGTTCGGTCCCCCTCGGCTTCCTGGCCGGCGCCATCGGCTTCGAGGGCTTGCGCACCGGCCTGTGGCCGGCCTGGTTCCCCCTGCTGGTCTTCTCCCCCTTCGTCGTCGATGCCACCGTCACCCTTGGCCGCCGCATCCTGCGCCGGGAAAGGTTCTGGGAGCCGCACCGGGACCACTACTACCAGCGGCTGGTGCGCATGGGCTGGAGCCACCGCCGGGTCGCCCTCGTGGAGTATGCCGTCATGCTGGGGACGGCCGCCACCGGACTCGTGGGCCTCGGCCTCCCGGGCCCCGGGCAGGCCGCCGTCGCGTTCGCCTGGCTCGCCCTGTTCGCCGCGCTGATGGCCTGGGTGGATAGGCGTTGGCGGCGCACGCAGTCGGGCGGATGAGCGGCGCGGGGGACGGCGGGCCCCGGCTGGCCGGCACGACCCTCGCCGTCGGCCTGGCCACCGGCATCGGCTACCTGGGTTTCCTGGCGCGGGACATCCTGACCGCGCGCCTGTTCGGGCTCGGGGAGGCCGTCGCCCTCTACCAGCTGGCGAGTTACCTGCCCCTCTTTCTGGCCAGCACCCTGGCCGGGCCCCTCTACTCGAGCCTGGTGCCCGAGATCACCATGCGGCGCGAGGCCGGCGGCCCCGATGCCGCCTGGCTGGGGCGGCTGGCTGGCGCCGTCTCCCTGGCGTTTTCCGTCGCCGCCGCCGTCTCCCTGGCGCTGGTCGCGGGGCAGGGGTTCGCGGCGGGGCGCCAGCCCTCGTTCCTCCTCCTGGCGGGGCTGGCGGCGGCGGTCCTGGCGGCGAGCGGCGCCGTCGTGATGCGCAATGCGCTGCTGGCGGTGCACGACCGGCCCGTCGCCGCGGCCGCCGCCCAGGCGCTCGTTCCCCTGGTGGCCATCCCGGTGCTCCTGGCGGCGCGGTCGTCCGGCGCCTTCGCGCTCGCCGTGGGCGCCCTGGCCGGCCAGGCCGCGAACCTGCTGGCCGTCAGGATCCTGGTCGCCCGGGCCGGAATCGCCACGGGGCCCGCCCGCTGGTCCTGGCCGCCACCGCTGGAGCCGGGCTTCCCGGCCCGCTACGGCGCCCTGGTGCTGGCCGGCCTGCTGCTTTACGCCTACCAGCCCATCGGCGTGGTCCTGGCCGCCCGGCTCGGCGAACCGGCGGTGGCGGCGCTCGCCATCGGGGGCAAGGCGACGGTCTTCCTGAACGGGCTGGCCTGGGTCGGCGTGGCCTATGTGGTGCTGCCGCGCTTTGCGCAACTGGCCGCCCGGGGCAGCCGCGAGGCGGCGGCCGGCGACCTGGCCGACCGCCTGTACGCGGGCACCCTGGCCGCCATGCCGGTGTCGCTGGCGCTGGCGATGCTGGCCGAGCCCATCGTGCGGCTCATGTTCGAGGGGGGTGCGTTCGCTGCCGCGGACACCGTCGTCGTGGCGCGGGTCATGGCCTGGGGCCTCCTGCAATTGCCCTGTTTCGTCGTCGTCATGCTCTACCTGAAGTTCGCCATCGCCCACCAGGTTCCGGCCCGGGTGGCCTGGGCCCTGCTGCCGGGGACGCTGGCAGGCCTGCTCGCCGCGTCGGCGCTCATGGACGGGTTCGGCGTCGCCGGCATCGCCCTGGGCGGGACCATCGGGATCGGGGTTTCCGCCTTCCTGCTGGTCGCCGGCGTCTCCCATCGCCTGCCGGCCCGGGAGCGCCTGCGCCTGGCCGGCCTGCTGGTCCTCTATGCGCTGATGGCGGGTGCCATGGAAGCCGGTCATTGGCCCCTGGCCGGCGCCGCTGCGGCGGCCGTGGGCCTGGTCTGGGTGTCGGGCCGCTGCGCCCGGCCTGGAGCGGGATCGTGAGCGCGCGCCGCCGCATCTGCCTCGTGGTCGCGTCGCCGATGACGGCGCGGGCCTTCCTGGCCGGCCACATGGAGGCCCTCGCCGGGCTCGCAGACGTGGATCTGGTGGCGGATTTCAGCGGCGGCGACGGGGGCGCGGGGCTGGCCTGCCGTCGGCACTCGATCGGCATCCGGCGCAAGGTCTCGCCCCTGCACGACCTGGCCGCGCTGGTCGGGCTGGTGCGCCTTTTCCACCGCGAACGCTATGCCGTCGTCCATTCGGTGACACCGAAGGCGGGGTTGCTCGCACTGCTGGCGGGGTGGTTCGCCGGCGTGCCCCGCCGCGTGCATATCTTCACCGGGCAGGTCTGGGCGACCCGGCGCGGCGCGGCGCGCTGGGGGCTGAAGGCCGCCGACCGCCTGATGGCCCGGCTCGCCACCGACCTGCTGGCCGACAGTCCGTCGCAAAGGGATTTCCTCGTGGCGGAAGGCGTGGCGCCGGGCGGGAAGCTGAAGGTGCTCGGCGCCGGCGCCATCTGCGGCGTCGACGCGGCGCGATTCCGCCCCGACCCGGAGACCCGCCGGCGGGTGCGGGATGAACTCGGCATCCCGCCGGATGCGATCGTATTCCACTTCGTCGGCCGCCTGAACCGGGACAAGGGGGTCCTCGACCTCGCCACGGCCTTCGCGGCCCTCCCGGCACCGGCGTGGCTGCTGGTGGTCGGGCCCGACGAGGGAATGCTGCGCCCCGAGATCGAAAGGCGCCTCGGCCCGGCCGCGGGGCGGGCGCGCTTCGTCGGCTATACCGACCGGCCGGAAGCCTACATGGCCGCCTCCGACGTGCTGTGCCTGCCCAGCTACCGCGAGGGCTTCGGGATGGTGGTCGTGGAGGCCGCCGCCTGCGGCCTGCCGGCCGTGGCCTCCCGGATCTACGGCGTCACCGACGCGGTGGAGGAGGGCGCCACCGGGGTGCTCCACCCGCCCGGCGACGCGGCGGAACTCGGCCGCCGGATGGCCGAGCTGCTCGCCGATGGCGGGAAACGCCTCGAGATGGGCAGCGCCGCGCGGCGCCGGGCCCTGGACCTGTTCTCCCGGGACGCGGTCACCCGGGCCTGGCTGGGCTTTTACGGGGAACTGTTGCGCTAGAATCCCCCCCTGCCGATCCGGGGCCGGCCCATGCTGAAGCGCATTTTCGATCTGCTCGTCGCCGCGATCCTCCTCCTCCTCCTGTTTCCCGTGCTGCTCGCCGTCGCCCTGTCCATCCGACTGATGATGGGATCCCCCGTCCTGTTCCGGCAACGGCGCCCGGGCCGCGGCGGGGTTCCCTTCACCCTCCTGAAGTTCCGCACCATGACCCGGGAGGCCGGTCCCGACGGGGCGGAGCTTCCGGACGCCCAGCGGCTCACCGGGCTGGGGCGGTTGCTGCGCCGCCTGAGCCTCGACGAACTGCCCCAGCTGGTGAACGTCCTGCGCGGCGACATGAGCCTGGTGGGGCCGCGCCCCCTGCTGATGGAATACCTGCCCCTGTATTCGCCCGAGCAGGCGCGCCGGCACGAGGTGCCGCCCGGCATCACGGGATGGGCCCAGGTCAACGGCCGCAACGCCGTCGATTGGGAGGACCGGTTCAGGCTGGACGTCTGGTACGTGGACCACCGGTCCTTCCTGCTGGACCTGCGCATCCTCGGCCTCACCGCCGCGAAGGTGTTCTCGGGCAGCGGCGTCAGCCGGGCCGACCACGCGACGATGCCGAAGTTCACCGGCGGTCCCGGGGCGGCCCGTGAGTGAGGCCTTCGTGCTCTTCGGGGCGGGCGGTCACGCCAAGGTGGTCGCCGACATCGTCGAAAGGGCCGGTGGCCGGGTGGCCGCCGTGCTGGACGACGACGCCCGCCGGCACGGGCGGATGCTGATGGGCTATCCGGTCGGCGGCGGAAGCGAGGCCGTACCCGGGCTGTGCGCTTCGGGCGCGAAGTTCCTGGTCGCCCTCGGCGACAACCGGACGCGCCTGGCCGTGGCCACCCGGCTGGCCGGAGCCGGGGCATCCTTCGGGACGGCCATCCACCCGGCGGCGGTGATCGGCCGGGAGGTGGTCGTGGGCGAGGGTAGCGTGGTGATGGCGGGGACGGTGGTCAATCCGGCGACGCGGATCGGGCGCCATGTCATCGTCAATACCGGCGCCAGCATCGACCATGACTGCGACATCGGGGACGGCGTCCACGTGGCGCCGGGCTGCAGGGTCTGCGGGGGCGTCACCGTCGGCGCCGGGACCCTGCTCGGCGTCGCGAGCGCGGTGCTGCCCGGCCGGCGGGTCGGCGCCGGCGCGGTCGTCGGGGCCGGCGCGGTGGTGACCGAGGATGTGCCCGACGGTGCCGTGGTGGCGGGGTCGCCGGCCCGGCCGCTGCGCGGTAATGTCCATGGCGACTGAGATGGAACCCTTGGCCATCGACGGCGGAGCCCCGGTCCGGCCTTCCGCCTTCCCGCCCTGGCCCCACTTCGCCGAGGACGAGGTGGAGGCGGCCGGCCGGGTGCTGCGCTCGGGACAGGTCAATTACTGGACCGGCGAGGAATGCCGCCGCTTCGAGGCGGAGTTCGCGGCCATGCTCGGCAGCCGCCACGCCATATCGCTCGCCAACGGCACGGCCGCGCTGGAACTGGCCCTTCATGCCCTGGGCATCGGCCCGGGGGACGAGGTGGTGGTGCCCAGCCGCACCTTCATCGCCTCGGCCAGTTGCGTGGCCCGGGTCGGCGCCGTGCCGGTGGTATGCGACGTGGACCGGGACAGCGGGAACCTGTCGGCCGCGACCGTTCGGCAGGTATTGACGCCGCGGACCCGCGCCGTCGTCGCGGTGCACCTGGCGGGCTGGCCCTGCGACATGGATCCGCTCCTTGCCCTCGCCGCGGAGCGGGGCCTGGAACTGGTCGAGGATTGCGCGCAGTCCCACGGCGCCACCTACAAGGGCCGTCCGGTGGGAACCATGGGGCGCTGCGGCGCCTATTCCTTCTGCCAGGACAAGATCATGACCACCGGCGGCGAGGGCGGGATGCTGGTGACCGACGACACCGCCGTCTGGGAGCGGGCCTGGGCCTACAAGGACCATGGCAAGAGCTGGGATGCGGTGTTCCGGCGGTCGCATCCGCCGGGCTTCCGCTGGCTCCACGAATCCTTCGGCACCAACTGGCGGATGACCGAGATGCAGGCCGCCATCGGCCGGCTGCAGCTGCGCAAACTGCCCGGCTGGCTTGAACGCCGCACGGCCAACGCCCGCCTGCTCGCCGACGCGCTGGCCGGGCTGCCGGGCCTGCGCGTGTCCATGCCCGGAGCCGACGTCGGCCACGCCTGGTACAAGTTCTACGCCTACCTGCTCCCGGAGGCCCTCGCCCCGGGCTGGGACCGGGACCGGGTCATCGAGGCCGTGACCGCCGAGGGCGTCCCCTGCTTTTCCGGGAGCTGCGGCGAAATCTACCGGGAGCAGGCCTTCGTCCGGGCCGGGTGGGGGCCGGGACAGCCGCACACGGTGGCCAGGGAACTCGCCGGGACGAGCGTCATGTTCCTGGTCCATCCCACCCTCGGCGACGGCGAGATGCGGGATGCGGCGGCGGCCCTGCGCAAGGTCCTGGCCGTGGCGGCAAGGCCCACGTGAACGCCCGCGCCGTCCTCGCGCTGCTGCACGACCTCTCGGCGACCGCCTTCACCTGGTATGCGGCCTACTGGCTGCGTTTCAATCTCGACGTCCCGGAGGAATTCCGCCATGCGGCCTGGCGCACCCTGGTCGCCGTCCTGCCGCTGTACGGGGTGATCTACCTGGCCCTGGGCCTCTACCGGGGCATCTGGCGCTACTCCAGCATGGGCGACCTGAGGCGCCTGCTGCTGGCGGTTGCGGCGGGCGCGATGGCCGTCGCCGTCGGCGTGGTGGCGAGCGGGTATTACGGCGTGCCGAAGTCGGTGCTCGTCCTCCATCCCATCCTGCTCATCGTGGTGATGGGCGGCGACCGCTTCCTGTACCGGGCGTGGAAGGACGGGCACCTGGCCTTCATGCGCCACGACCCGATGGAACCGGTCCTCGTGCTCGGGTCGGGCGACGCGGCGGCGCTGCTGCTGGGCGAGCTGGCCCGCAGCCGGGAATGGAGCGCCGTGGGCCTCCTCGACGACAACGTCGCCCGCCACGGCCGCCGGATCAACGACGTGCCGGTGCTGGGGCCGCTGGCCACGGTCGCCGGGCACGCGCAGCGGCTCGGCGTGCGCCATGCCATCATCGCCATGCCGGCGGCATCGTCCTCGGCGCGCCGGCGGGCCGTCGAACTGGCCACCGAGGCGGGCCTCGCCGTCCTGACCGTGCCGGCCTTCGACGACCTGATGGGCGGGCGGGTTTCCATCTCCCAGGTCCGGCGCGTGGAACTGGAGGACCTGCTCGGGCGGGAGCAGGTGCAGCTCGACGACGCCGGGCTGCAGGGACTGCTGTCGGGCAAGGTGGTGCTGGTGACCGGCGCCGGTGGATCCATCGGTTCGGAACTCTGCAGGCAGATCGCCCGGTTCAGGCCGAGCCGCCTGGTGTTCTACGAGCTCTCCGAGTTCGCGCTGTATCGGATGGAGCAGGAGTTCGCCGCGCGCTGGCCGGGCCTCCCGGTGGCCTGCGCGGTCGGCGACGTGAGGGACGAGGACCGGCTCGCCCAGGTGTTCGCCGAACACGGGCCCGCCGTGGTCTTCCATGCCGCCGCCTACAAGCATGTGCCGATGATGGAAGGCGAGAATGCCTGGCAGGCCGTCCGCAACAACGTCCTGGGCACCTGGCGGGTGGCCCGGGCGGCTGTCGCCGCCGGGACGGGGGAGTTCGTGCTGGTGTCCACCGACAAGGCGGTGAATCCGACCAACGTCATGGGGGCCAGCAAGCGCCTGGCGGAACTGGTGTGCCAGGCCGTCCAGGCGGGTGCCGATCCGCGGGCCCGGGGCGCGACCCGATTCGTCATGGTGCGTTTCGGCAACGTGCTCGGTTCGTCGGGCAGCGTGATCCCGAAGTTCAAGGAGCAAATTGCCGCCGGGGGGCCGGTCACCGTCACCCACCCGGACATCGTCCGCTATTTCATGCTGATTCCGGAGGCGGCCCAGCTGGTCCTGCAGGCCGGCCTGATGGCGAGCGAGGGGCCCGAGGGCGGACGGATCTTCGTGCTCGACATGGGCGAACCGATCCGCATCGCGGACCTGGCGAGGGACATGATCCGCCTCTCCGGGTTTTCCGAGCACGAGGTCCGGATCGAATTCACCGGCCTGCGCCCGGGGGAGAAGCTGTACGAGGAACTCCTGGCCGACGGCGAAACGACCCTGCCGACGCCGCATCCGAAGCTGCGCATCCATCGCCCCGAGGCCGCCCGGGATGCCGCCTGGCTGGCCCGCCTCGGCGAATGGCTCGCCGCGCCGACCCGATCCGCCGATGCGGTGAGAAGCGGCCTGGCGGAGTGGGTGCCCGAGTACCGGCCACCTTCTTCCGGCGCCTGAGCGGCGAACGATCCTGCGGCGGGTGCCGCACCCGGGGGGCCGGGGGGTGCCCGCCGCCCGCGCTTGCCGATACGCGCAGCCGGGCAGCCGCGTTCCCGCCACGCTTCGCGGCGGCCCGCCCGCTGCGATTTCCCTGCCGCCTCCCGGGCCCCGGACCTAACCCCGGCCGCCGGCCTCCGCGGCGAGGCCACGGAAGGCCTCGGCGACCGCTTCGACGGGGATGTCGGCCACGTCCCCGCTCGGCATCTGCAGCAGCCGGCAGGGTACCCCCCAGGGACGCCATCGGGCCGCGTCGGACTTGCCGAAAAGGCAGACGATGGGCAGGCCGAGGCCGGCGGCGAGATGCATGGCGCCGCCGTCGCCGCACACCATGAACCGGCAGCCCGCCAGCGCGCGGATCAGGTCCGCGAGGGTCGAAGTGGGCGAGGCCGTGACGGGAAAGTCCGGCCCCAGGGACTCGACGATCTCCCCCGCCTTCGCGTCGTCCCCCGGATGCAGGGGGTTGTCCGCGGCGCCCGGTGCCCAAAGGAGGACGAAGTCCGCATCGTGTTCCCGGCGCAGCACCCGCATCAGCGCCACGAAGCGGTCGGCGGGCCAGCGCTGGGACGGCTTCCTCGCGCTGATGTGCACGGCGACCGTCAGCCGGCCCTCGTGATGCACATGGGATGGCGCGGTGACGCGGCACGGCGGCGGCGGGCCGTCGATGCCGTAGAGGGCGGCGACGCGGAAGACATCTTCCGCCTCGGCCATCGGCGCCCCTGCGACCGGCAGGGCGACGTCGAGCCCAGGCAGGTCGCCGAAGCCGATGATCCGGCCGGGGCGCAACCAGCGGGCGAGGCGCAGCGTCCTCGGCTGGGGCGATGGCGTGGCGATGATGACGTCGTCGATGCGCGCGGCGCGCAGCCGCAGCATCATGCGGGCGCGGCGCCAGAGCACGCCGGGCAGGGTCTCGCCGGGGCCCCGGTGCTTGGCCTTCGTATAGACGGCCACCTCGTCCAGGTCGGGATTGCCGGCCAGCACCGGCGCGTTGTAGCTGTTCACCAGGGCCGCGAGCCACCCGTCCGGGAAGCGCTGCCGCAGGGCGCGCAGCAGCGGCGTGGTGCACACCAGGTCGCCGATGTTGTCGCGGCGGATCACCAGGATGCGCGGGGATGGGACGGGGCTCACGGTAAACTGCGGCAATGGCGACTTATGCGATCGGCGACCTGCAGGGCTGCTTCGAGCCCCTCCTGCGCCTGCTGGACTATATCAGCTTCGATCGCGGCCGCGACCGGCTGTGGTTCGTCGGCGACCTGGTCAATCGCGGCCCCCGGTCGCTGGAGGTGCTGCGCTTCGCGCGGGACCTGGGGGATGCCGCCGTCGTCGTCCTCGGCAACCACGACCTGCACCTGGTGATGCAGTCCGAAGGGCACGGGCGGGCCAACCGGGAGGACACGCTGGGTCAGGTGCTGGCGGCGCCCGACCGGGACGCGCTCCTCGACTGGCTGCGCCGCCGGCCCCTGTTCCACGTGGAGGGTGGGTTCGCGCTGGTGCACGCCGGCCTGCTGCCGGCCTGGAGCATCGAACGGGCCGCCGCGCTCGCCCGGGAGGTGGAGGCAGCCCTGGCCGGCCCCGGCTACCGGAACTTCCTCGCCCACATGTGGGGCAGCCAGCCGGCGGCCTGGGACGAGGGCCTCGCCGGCTGGGACAGGTTGCGCGTGGTGGTGAACGCCATGACGCGGATGCGTTTCTGCCGCGCCGACGGCAGCATGGATTTCGGGACCAAGGGTCCCCCGGAGAACGCGCCGCCCGGCACCTATCCCTGGTTCGCCGCGCCGGACCGGGTCGCCCGCCACCACACCATCGTCTGCGGCCACTGGTCGGCCCTCGGTTTCCGTTCCGAACCCGGCCTGCTGGCCCTGGACTCCGGTTGCCTGTGGGGTGGAAGCCTGACCGCGGTCCGCCTGGAGGATCGCCAGGTGTTCAGCCTGCCCTGTCCGCGCCAGGTGGAGCCCTCGGGCTGGGACTGATTCCGGAAGCAGCGGCGGCACTGATCAGGCAAGCCGAAATGGCGGAGGAGCCGGGTTTGCCGGCACCGGAGCGCGCGCCCGGCCCGTGCCCCGCGCGCCCTCGACGGATTCTTCGCCCGGTCCCCGCCTCAGCGGGCGGCCGAGGTGGCGGGAGGCGCGGCGAGCGCGTGGGCGATGACCCGGTGGGCGTGGGCCGAGAGGTGCCGGCGGTCAGTCCCGGCGCTGGGCAGCGCCGGAAGGGTGCGGACCCCGGCGGTGAGCCCGTCGGCCAGGGCGATGGCGAGCAGGCATTCCATCAGGCTGGTGTCTCCCACGTAGGCCGGCGAGCGGGCGGGGGTGCCGGCTGCGTCCCGGTAGCGGATGACGGCCGGAGTCACCGGCACGCCGGCATCGATGGCGCTCTGCAGCAGCGCCGCGTGGAAGGGCAGGACCTCATGGCCCCAGCCGGTCGTGCCTTCCGGAAAGACCGCCACGAGGACGCCGTCGCGCAGGTGCTCCACCACCCGTTCCCGGGTCTGCTGGGCCGCGCGGCGGCTGCCCCGCTCGATGAAGATCGTCTCCGTGTGGGCGCAGAGCCACCCGACGAGGGGCCAGGACCGGACCTCGTCCTTGGCCACGAAGGCGGCCGGTGCCTGGGCGTTGATGACGAAGATGTCCAGGAAGGAGATGTGGTTGGCGACCAGCATGCCCACCGGCTCCGGCCCGCTCGGCGGGTCCAGCGCCACGCCCAGGCAGGCCACCAGTTGCCGGGACCAGCGACGCTTCAGCCGTCGGCGCCGTGCCTCGTCCAGGAGGGGAAAGAGGAGGGCCACCGTCGCCGCGCCATAGAGCAGGTGGAGGGCAGCCCGGGCCAGGCGGAAGTGGGCGCGCAGGCGGCGGTACATGGGCGGCTATTATAGGGACGGCCCGTTGCAGGCCCTTTACGGAGGCATCGATGGACGACTGCGTGTTCTGCCGCATCGTACGCGGCGAAATCCCCTCGACCCGGGTCTGGGAGGACGACCTGACCGTCGCCTTCATGGACATCGGCAGCGTGAATCCCGGCCACCTGCTGGTGGCCACGAAGGCCCACGCGGAGAACCTCTACGGGCTTGACGACGGGACCGCCGCCGCCGTCATGCGCTCCGTGGCGCGGGTGGGTCGGGCGGTGCAGTCCGCCCTGTCGCCGGACGGCCTCTCCCTCTACCAGGCGAATGGCGCCGCCGCCGGGCAGACGGTATTCCATTTCCATGTCCACGTGCTGCCGCGCTGGAAGGGTGATGCGATGGATCTCGTGTGGCCGGTGCGCAATCCGGGCCGCCAGGAACTGGAGGAGACGGCGGCGCGGATACGCGCCGCCCTTTGACGCGGGGCCGGCTTGCCGGCCGGTGCGTCAGTGGGACACCCGCGTGGCGCCCTGGCCGGAAAGGATGCGGACCCGCTCGCCGGGCCGGAACTGCTCGTCCGCCTCCTGGGTGACGGCGATCAACTGGCCGCTGTCGAGCTTCACCGTGATCTCGAGGCCGGCCTTGCGGGCCACCTTGTCCTCGATGGCCGAGCCGGCGGCGCCACCGGCCACGGCGCCGGCGATGGCCCCCACCGTGGAGCCCCGTCCGCGCCCGAGGTGGCTGCCGGCCATGCCGCCGAGGATTGCTCCGGTCACCGTGCCGGCCGTGCCGCTGGTGCCGCCCTCGATGGCCACCTGCCGGACGCTCTCCACGACGCCCTGCCGCACGCTCATCTCGCCGCGGGCCTGGCCCCGGGAATAACTGGAGCCGGACTGGCTGCCGGCGCAGCCGGCCAGGAGGGAGGCGGCGGCCAGCAGGGCGACGAGGGCTTTCCCGATGCTCATAGTTCCTCTCCGAATTCGGACCTGAAGCGTTCGGCGATGGCCGCCCGCTCCGGCGCGTGGTTCTGCCCGCCCCGGCAGGCGATCTTGATGCCGCCCATCAGCGAGGCCAGGCGGCCGGTCTTCTCCCAGTCCCAGCCGCGCGCGATCCCGTGGAGCAGGCCGGCCCGGTAGGCGTCGCCGCAGCCGGTCGGATCCTCCAGCCTTTCCGGCCGCGCGCAGGGGATGCGGATGCGCCGGCCTTCGGCGTAGATTTCCGAACCGTCCGCGCCGAGGGTCACCACGAGGGCCTTCACCTCCCGCGCCAGGTCCGGCAGGCCCCGGCCCGTCCGCTCGCAGAGCAGTTTCGCCTCGTAGTCGTTGACCGTGCACCAGTCGGCGAGTTTCAGGAAGTCCAGCAGTTCCTCCCCCGAGAACATCGGCAGGCCCTGGCCCGGGTCGAAGACGAAGGGAATGCCGGCCGCGGCGAATTCCCGGGCGTGGGCGACCATGCCCTCCCGGCCGTCCGGCGAGACGATGCCCAGGGAGACCCCCTTGGCGTCGTCGATCCGGTTGGCGTGGGAATGGTTCATGGCGCCCGGATGGAAGGCGGTGATCTGGTTGTCGTCCAGGTCGGTGGTGATGAAGGCCTGGGCGGTGAAGGTCCCGGGAATCCGCCGCACATGGTCGGCGGAGAGCCCGAGCGCCGCCAGGCGGTCGAGGTACGGGGCCGCGTCGTCGCCGACCGCCGCCATGATCACCGGGTCGCCGCCCAGCAGCTTCAGGTTGTAGGCGATGTTCCCGGCGCAGCCGCCGAATTCCCGCCGCATGTCCGGCACCAGGAAAGCGACGTTCAGGATGTGGATCTGCTCGGGGAGGATGTGGTGCTTGAAGCGGTCGTGGAACACCATGATGGTGTCGTAGGCCACGGAGCCGCAGATCAGGGTCTTCATGTCGGGCGGCCGAAAAAAACGAGGCGCGAGTATAGCACTCGCGCCTCGTGGTCCCGGCCGGGGCCGGGGTTCAGCCCAGGGCCTTCAGGGCCGCGTCGTAGTTGGGTTCCTGGCCGATCTCGGGGACCAGCTCCGAGTGGATGACCTTGTTGTTTTCATCCAGCACGACGACCGCGCGGGCGGTCACGCCGGCGAGCGGGCCGTCCTCCAGTTCGACGCCGTAGTTGCGCATGAAATCCCGGCCGCGCATCGTGGAGAGCGTGACCACGTTCTTGAGGCCCTCCGTGGCGCAGAAACGCGACATCGCGAAGGGCAGGTCGGCGGAGATGACCAGGACGACCGTGTTGGGCAGACTGCCGGCCTTCTCGTTGAACTTGCGGGTCGACGTGGCGCAGGTGGGCGTGTCCAGGCTCGGCACGATGTTGAGGACCTTCTTCTTTCCGGCGAAGTCGGCAAGCTTCTTGTCGGCCAGGTCGGCGCCGACCAGCGAGAAGTCCGGCGCGCTGGCGCCGGCGGCGGGGAGCTGGCCGCCGACGTGGATCGGATTGCCACGCAGGGTGACGGTGGTGCTCATGGTTGTTCTCCTGTGGGTTCGGGGACGCGCAGTGTAGGACGGAACGCCGGGGACGACAATCCCGCCGGTCGCGGCCGCCCCGGGGGTCTGCGGCGGAGCCTTCTCAGGGGTAGAAGATGTACAGCCGGTACCCGGCGGCGGCCACCCCTTCCGCATCGATGGCCAGGGCGACCGGCAGTTCGCCGTTGGGCGCAATGCCTTCGTCCGCCTGCCGCGCGGGCAGGTAGGCCTCCGGCGGAAGCACCTTGCGCACCACCGCCTGGTCGGCCGTGTCCGTGAGGGTCACCTCCAGGTGGGGGAGGGCCTGGGCGAAGGGCGCCCGGTTGCGCAGCGAGGCCGACAGGAGCAGACGGGACTTGCGCTCGGGATCGGGATGCAGGTCCGATGACTCGATGCCGAGCAGGCCTGCCTGACGGGGCAGGGGGATGTCGCATCCGAGGGCATCGCAGGCCTGGACCAGGAGCGGCCGGTATTCGGGCGCGAGGGCGGCGAGTTCGACCCGGAAATGGTGGGCCGCCTGGGCGCCGAGCACCAGGAGCGCCGCGAGGGTGCCTACGGCCCAGGGCCAGACGCGGCGCCGGGGGGCGGCCGGCCCGGCCAGGAAGGGCGCTGCGTCCGGATCGAAACCGCCCTGGGGTGCCGGGTCCGGCGGCGGCTCGGGCAGGGCTGCCTCGGGCGTGGGCAGCGGGGTTGCCGGCGCCGACAACGGTTCGCGCGGCGACGCGGTTCCGGCAGTGGCCCCACCCTCCGCCGGGGCGGGTCCCTCCGCCGGTTCTTCCCCGACCGGCGGCTCCTCGGGGAGGGAGGGCGGTTCGGGTTCCGGGATCGGGGCATCGGCGCGGGGCGCCGGGATATCGGGGTCCTGACGCGGGCCGGCCGGCACCGGTTCGGCCGGGGGCTGCTCCGGCGGCGGCCCGCCGGGCGCGGGAATGGCGGGCGGTTCTGCGTGGAGGGCGCCGGCTGAGGCCTGCGGCCCCTGGAATGCTGCGGGCGGAGCCGTCTCGTCCGCCTGGCGCGGCGCGGAGCCCGCGTCGTCGAGCATGGTATCGAGGGCGTTGAACACGTGCCGGCATTCCCCGCAGCGCACGCGGCCCTGTCGGGCCTTCAACTGTTCGGGGGTGATCCGGAAGACGGTCTGGCAGGCGGGGCAGCGGGTCAGCATCATGCCGGCGGCCCTCCCTCCAGGCGGACCCAGCCCTCCAGCGTCGCACCGGCCCGCAGCGGCACGTACGGCGCGTAGGCCTCGATCACCTGGGCGGCCTGGGCCGCCAGGATTCCCGACAGCGCGATGCGTCCGCCGCCGGCGAGGCGGCCCGCCAGCAGCGGGGCCAGCAGGCACAGGGGATTGGTCAGGATGTTCGCCACCACCAGGTCGAAGGTTTCGGTCAGGGGGTCCCGCGGCCGGCGCAGATCCATGGCGACGCCGTTGACGCGCGCATTGTCGGCGGCGGATTCCAGGGCACGCGGGTCGATATCCACGCCGACCACCGGCGCCGCCCCCAGGCGCGCGCCGGCGATGCCGAGGATACCCGATCCGCAACCGTAGTCGAGGAGCGAGCGGCCCGGGCCGGCGTTGCCGCACAGCCATTCCAGGCACAGCCGTGTCGTCGGGTGGGAGCCGGTGCCGAAGGCCAGGCCGGGGTCGAGGATCAGGTTCAGCGCCGAAGGGTCCGGCGCACCATGCCATGAGGGTACGATCCAGAGGCGGTCGTTCACCCGGATCGGCTCGAACTGGGACTGGGTCAGCCGAACCCAGTCCTGCTCGGCCACCTCCGCGTAGCGCACCTCGGAAAGTCCTTCCAGGCCGGCCGCCTCGGCCGCCCGGGCGATCCGCTCCGGCAGGTCGCCGGCCGGATCGAACAGGGCGACCACGCGGCTCGTCTCCCAGAGGGGGGTCTCGGCGCCGCCCGGTTCGCCGAACTGGGGCGTCTCCCGGTCCGTCCCCGCCCAGGCATCCTCGACGGTGACGGACAGGGCGCCGACCTCCATCAGGGCATCGGAGAGGGCGTCCGCGTGCCGGGCGTCGGTTTCCAGGCTGACATTGGTCCAGCCCATCGCTCGGCCCCCGGCGTCAGGCCTTCTTCTTTTCCGCCTGGGCGGCGAGCTTCTGCTCCAGGTAGTGGATGCTGGTGCCGCCCTTCATGAAGCGCTCGTCCATCATCAGGTCCTGGTGCAGCGCGATGTTGGTCTTGATGCCCTCCACGGCCATTTCCGACAGGGCGATGCGCATGCGCCGGATGGCCTGGTCGCGGGTGTCGCCGTAGGCGATGACCTTGCCGATCATCGAATCGTAATGGGAGGGCACCACGTAGCCCGAATAGGCGTGGGAATCGACCCGGATCCCGGGACCGCCCGGGGGGTGCCAGTTGCCGATGCGGCCCGGCGAGGGCGTGAACTTGAACGGGTCCTCGGCATTGATCCGGCATTCGATCGCGTGCCCCTTCAATTCCACGTCGCGCTGGCGGAACCACAGCTTCTCGCCCGCCGCGATGCGAATCTGGGCCTGGACGATATCCAGCCCGGTGACCAGTTCCGTGACCGGGTGCTCCACCTGCACCCGGGTGTTCATCTCGATGAAGTAGAACTCCCCGTTCTCGTAGAGGAACTCGAAGGTCCCGGCGCCCCGGTAGCCGATCTTGCGGCAGGCGTCGGCACAACGGTCCCCGATGCGGGTGATCAGCCGGCGGTTGATCTCGGGGGCCGGCGCCTCCTCGATCACCTTCTGGTGCCGCCGCTGCATGGAGCAGTCACGTTCCCAGAGGAAGACCGCGTTCCGGTGCTGGTCGGCAAGAACCTGGATTTCGATGTGGCGCGGATTCTCCAGGAACTTCTCCATGTAAACCACGGGGTTCCCGAAGGCCGCCTGCGCCTCGCTTCGGGTCATGTTGACCGCATTGATCAGCGCCGCCTCGGTATGCACGACACGCATGCCGCGGCCGCCGCCGCCCCCGGCGGCCTTGATGATCACCGGGTAGCCGATGGTGCGCGCGATCTTCACGATCTCTTTCGGATCCTCGGGCAGCGCACCCTCGGAACCCGGCACGCAGGGCACGCCCGCGGCCTTCATGGCGTCCTTGGCGGAAACCTTGTCGCCCATGAGCCGGATGGTTTCCGGTTTCGGACCGATGAAGACGAAACCGGACTTCTCCACCCGCTCGGCGAAGTCGGCGTTCTCGGAAAGGAAGCCGTAGCCGGGGTGGATCGCTTCGGCATCGGTCACCTCGGCGGCCGAGATGATGGCGGGGATGTTCAGGTAGCTCTGGGCCGACGGCGGCGGGCCGATGCAAACCGACTCGTCGGCCAGCTTCACATACTTCGCCTCGGTGTCGGCGACGGAATGCACCGCGACGGTCCGAATGCCCAGTTCGCGGCAGGCGCGCAGGACCCGGAGGGCTATCTCCCCGCGGTTTGCTATCAATACTTTCTCGAACATGCGGGATCTCCGCGATCAGGGGCGGGTGCCGCCGGGAGGCGGCCGAAGGGCTCGGGGGCCGTCGCCGGCGACCGGCGTCAGCTGATGACGAAAAGGGGCTGGCCGAACTCCACCGGCTGCCCGTTCTCGACCAGGATGGCCTTGATGGTGCCGCTGGCGTCGGCCTCGATCTCGTTCATGAGCTTCATCGCCTCGATGATGCACAGGGTGTCACCCTGCTTCACCGCCTGGCCGACTTCCACGAAGGGGGACGCTCCGGGGCTCCCCGACCGATAGAAGGTTCCGACCATGGGGGCGGTCAGCACGTGGCCGTCCGGTTCCGCCGGCGCGGCCGGCTCGGCCGGTGCGACGGCGGCGACCGGTGCCGCGGCGAGGGGTGCCGCCTGGGGCGCCCCCATCAGGACCGTGGTGGTGTTGCCTGGCGCGCAATGTTTGGCGATGCGGATCTTCTCGTCCCCCTCGCTGATCTCCAGTTCGGAGATGCCGGAGTTCTGGACGAGGTCGATCAGGGTCTTCAGCTTTCTAAGGTCCATGGCTTTCCTCGAAGCGGGGCGGACTGGCGCGGGGCCGCCGCAGGGATGGTTTCAGGGCCGTGTGATGCGGGCCAGGGCGGCGTCGAGGGCGAGCACGTAGCCCTGGGCCCCCAGGCCGCAGATCACGCCGACGGCGATATCCGAGAAATAGGAGTGGCGGCGAAACTCCTCCCTGGCATGTACGTTCGAGAGGTGCACCTCGATGAAGGGGATGGCCACCGCCGCCAGGGCGTCCCGCAGCGCGACACTGGTGTGGGTGTAGCCGGCGGGGTTGATGATGATGAAGCGGATGCCTTCCAGCCGGGCGGACTGCACCCGGTCGATCAGTTCCCCTTCGCTGTTGCTTTGAAAGCTCTCCACCTGGACGCCCGCCGCCTTGCCCCGGGATTCCATGGTCTGGTGGATATCCGCCAGGGTCGTCCCCCCGTAAATCTCGGGTTCGCGGGTGCCCAGAAGGTTCAGGTTGGGTCCATGGAGGACTAGAATTTGTGGCCGCTTGCCGTCAGATTGCTTGGACATGGGTGCAAGTTTGCCGCAAATGGGGGCGTCCTGTCTAGCCGGCGGGCGTCCCCGCCCCGAGGGCACGGGCAATCCGCCGCTCCAACTCGGCCTCGGAAAGCCGGCCCACCTGGACGGAATTGACCCTTCCGGCCCTGTCGAGGACCAGGGTGAAGGGAATGCCCAGGGGGCCGTTGCCCAGCAGGGAGGTCAATTCAAAATCTTCCTGGCGGCCGACGAGGAGCATGTAGGAAACAGGCGTCTTGCTATTAAATTCGATGATTTTGTCTGCGGAATCGATTCCAATGCCGAAAAATTCGACACCCTTCCCCGTGAATTTCGTCGATACGCGGGAGAAGGCCGGCATCTCCGTCCGGCAGGGGACGCACCACGTGGCCCAGAAATTGATGACACGTACCCGCCCGGCCGCAGTTCCCAGGCGGTTCGGCTTGCCGGCCAGGTCGCGCCATTGGATGTCCAGCAGCGCCGCCAAGGCTCTTTCCGCCTGGGGACCCGCAGGCGGCGGAATCTCGGCGACCGGGGGTTCCGGACGCAACAGGGTCCAGAGACCGAGTCCGGCCACGAACAGCAGAATCGGGAGAAGGCGCTTCACGGCGCGGATTCGGCCAGCAGCGCCTCCACAGCGTCAGTCCGGGCCCGGGCCTGGGTCCTCCCGCTGTGGGGGTTTCGCCGCTGGCGGCGTTCGTCACCTCGGGAGTAGACCGATAGCAGAACCGGGATGCCGTTCCAGTCCAGGCGAAGCTGCGCCTCCGGCCCCTCCGGCCCGGGCGGGCGGGTGCCGGCCGAGTCATAGGGCATGTTGCGGGAAAGCAGGTCTATCTCGACGTCTTTTGCGCTGTCTGCGTATAGATCTATTTCGATTTCCGCGTAACGGGCGGCCGTGCCGTCCAGCACGGATCCGGTGAGGTAGGGGCGGAAGTCGGCCAGGAAACGCATGACCTCCAGGGCGGCGCCACGCAGTTCCAGCAGTCGGAGCTTTTGCTCATCTTCCTGGAAAATGGCGTGGTATGCGCGCAATTCGTCGGCAACCTCGTCATTGCTCGGGAGCGCTTCGCCTTCCCCGATACCCAGGTTGCGGGCAGCCTTGCGTTTGGCTGCGCCGTAGTCCCCGATTCCGTCCTCGGCCATCAGTCGGGCAGCTGCACTCGCGACGGCCCGGCGGAGGCTGTCCTGGGAACGGCTGGTCGGCTTGTGGCGGGCCATGGGAAGGCACCTGCGGGAAGGACGGTAGAATCCTCGACCCATTCTACACAGCGGGGAACGCCCGACCCCATGCACATCCACATCCTCGGCATCTGCGGCACCTTCATGGGGGGCGTCGCCCTGCTGGCCCGGGCGGCCGGCCACCGGGTGACGGGGTGCGATGCCAACGTATACCCGCCCATGAGCACCCAACTCGCCGAGCAGGGAATCGGCCTGAACGAGGGGTACGGGGCGGACCAGCTGGCGCTGGACCCCGACCTTTGGGTGGTCGGGAACGCGATTTCAAGGGGGAATCCGCTGCTCGAGGAGATTCTCGACCGCAATTTGCCCTGCGTTTCGGGGCCCCAATGGCTAGCGGAGCACGTGTTGCGGGACAAATGGGTCCTGGGCGTGGCCGGCACCCATGGGAAGACGACGACCTCGGCGCTGCTTTCCTGGCTGCTGGAGGTCGGCGGGTTGAAACCGGGTTTCCTGATCGGGGGGGTCCCGGACGATTTTGGCGTCTCGGCGCGCCTGACCGAATCGCCCTTCTTCGTCATCGAGGCCGACGAGTACGACACGGCCTTCTGCGACAAGCGATCCAAGTTCGTCCATTACCGGCCGCGGACAGTGATCCTGAACAACCTGGAGTTCGATCATGCGGACATCTTTCAGGATCTTGCCGCTATCGAGACGCAATTCCACCATCTGGTGCGGACGCTGCCGCGCAATGGGCTGATCGTCGCCAATGCCGGCGAGGAATCCCTCAAGCGGGTCCTGGCCCGAGGGTGCTGGACTCCGGTCGAGTGGTTCGGCGACCCGGCCGGCTGGCAAGCCGGCGATCCGGACGAGGGCGGCAGGTTTGCCGTTGCGTTCGGCGGGGCGCCGCTGGGCGATGCGTCGCTGGCCCTGCCCGGCGCGCACAATCGTTCCAACGCGGTCGCGGCCGTGGCTGCCGCACGTCACGCCGGGGTGCCACCGGCCGTGAGCCTGGCGGCGCTGGCGAGTTTCAAGGGCGTCAAGCGGCGCCTGGAAACCCGCGGCCAGGTGCGGGGCGTGACGGTGATCGACGATTTCGCCCACCATCCGACCGCCATCGAGGTCACGATCGCCGGCCTGCGAGCCCGGGTCGGTGCGGCGCGCATCCTGGCGGTCCTGGAGCCCCGTTCCAACACCATGAAACTGGGCACGATGAAGGCGCGGCTGCCCGCGGCGCTGGCCGGGGCGGACGGGGTCTATTGCTTTTCGGGGGGTCTCGGATGGGATGCCGCCGGGACTCTCGCTCCCCTCGGCGGCAAGGCCGCTACGTTCGACGACCTGGACGCGCTGGTGGCCGCGGTGGCGGCGGATGCCCTGGCGGGCGACCAGATCCTGGTGATGAGCAACGGCGGCTTCGGCGGCATCCACGGCAAACTGCTGGAGGCCCTGGCCCGGCCGGAGGGGGCGGCAGGGGGTTAGCCTGCGGATTGCCCGACTGCGGTTGCCGACCCAGAAAATGAAAACGCCCACCTTTTGGGTGGGTCGTTTTCCCCGGATGCGGCGTGCCGATGGTGCCGCGCCGCTCCGTCTCCTCCTCCGTTCTTTCAGCGCACCACGGTTGCCAGGTATTCGGAAACCGCGGCGATATCCTGCTCGTCCAGACGCCCCGCGATGTCGCGCATGACCTTCGCCGGGTCGTTGTTCCGGGCGCCGTCCTTGTAGGCCTTCAACTGGGCGGCGATGTAGGCGGCGTGCTGGCCACCCAGGGCAGGGGCCAGCACGACGGGCGCGCGGCTGTAGGTCCGGTTCCAGTCGCCGCGGCCGACGCCCTTGAGACCGTGGCAGCCGACGCACGCGGCCACCACGGCGGGACGCCCCTTGCCCTTGTAGAACAGTTTTTCGCCCTGCGCCGCCAGGTCCTTCCTGCCTTCCGCCGGCGTGGGCTTCTGCTGTCCGAAATATGCCGCGATGTCGGCGATGTCCGCCTCCGCCACCGCCTGGGCCTGGGGCGTCATCTGCTCATTGGCGCGGCGGCCGGCCTTGAAGTCGTGGATCTGCTTCGCGATGTATTCCGGCAGTTGTCCGGCGAGCTTGGGGGCCTTCAGGGCGGCGAAAATTTCCGCCGCGTTGTTTCCGTCCTCGCCGTGGCAACCGCCGCAGGCGGCCGCCTTCTCCTTGCCGGCCTGGGGATTGCCTGCGGCGGCGGAAAACCCGGCGAAGCCGGCAATGATCAATGCAAGGCAGAAGCGTTTCTTCATCTTAGAGTTTTCCTCCCGGGAATCGGGGCGCGCCGTTGCGGAGTCGCCTAAAGCCTGAAATAATCATGTGACGATTAGTCGCAGTATTATGTTTCAGATTCAAACCTATCGCAACCGGCGGCCTGGAGCCGAACAAAAGGCCGGCACGCGGAACACCACAGGGAGGAATGCAATGGCGCACGAACACGCGCACGACGGCCATCACGGCGCGGCCCACGCCCACTGGGACACCAGTGTATGGCCCTTCGTGATCAGTTTCGGCATCCTGTTCATGCTGCCGATCGCGTTCTCGTTCCACTATGCGTACAACATGCCCTTCGCGGCGATCCTCAGCCTGGGCATCGGGATCCCGTTGATCGTCGCGGGTGTGGTCGGCTGGGTCAACGAGGCCCACACCCAGGGCGAGGGGCTCAGCTACGGAGCCATGGGCTGGTTCATCCTGGCCGAGGCGATGATCTTCATCTCGATGTTCGCCGGCTACTGGTACATGCGCCTGATCGCCCCGACCTGGCCCCCTGCCGGCACCGTCGAACTGCCCAAGGTGATGCCGCTGGTGATGACGGCGATCCTGGTCTCCTCCAGTTTCACGATCCACTATGCGGAGCACCTGCTGCACGAGGGAGACAAGTCCGGCTACGTGAAGTGGCTTCTGCTCACGATCGTGCTCGGCGCCTGCTTCCTGGGCATGTCGGCCTACGAATGGAGCCATCTGTTCCACGAGGGCTTCACCGTCAAGACGAACGTCTTCGGCACCGTGTTCTTCTCGATCACCGGCCTCCACGGCTCCCACGTCATCGTCGGCCTCTGCATCTTCCTGGCCGCACTGAAGCCCGCCCTGTCCGGCGCGCTGAGCATGGGTTTCGCCCGCACCGCGGGCCTGTACTGGCACTTCGTGGACATCATTTGGTTCTTCGTCGTCTCCCAGGTCTATTACTGGTAAGCGCCGTGCTGCTCGCCATGTTGTGGCCCGT
>JAEUNJ010000213.1 GCA_016791145.1 Rhodocyclaceae bacterium
CAGTTCCACGTTGCCCAGGTGGGCGATGTCGAGGATGGGTTCCTTGGGCTGGCTCATGGTCTGTTCCTCCGGGTGGTCGTCTTTCGGCCGCCGGCCGGCGGCCGGCATGGGAGCGTAGTTTCGACCCGATCTTTCAAAAAATAAACGAATGGGAAATAATGATATTCATGAAGGAAATCGATTATTTGTCCCTGGATGGAAAGACCCTCCGGCTCTTCCTGGCAGTCCTGGAGGAAGGCTCGGTCACCGCCGCCGCGAACCGCCTGGGCCTCACCCAGTCGGCCGTGAGCCACGGTCTGGAACGGCTGCGGGCCGTGGCCGGGGATCCGCTGTTCGTCAAGTCGGGCCGCGGCATCGTCGCCACGGCCCATGCCGAGTTGCTGGCCGAGCAGGCCCGCCAGCTCCTGGACGGCATGAAGGCCTTCAGCGGCGGCGCCCGCTTCGATCCGGCCACGGCGCGCTTCCGGCTCACGGTGGCGGCCAACGACTTCCAGCGGGACCTGCTGCTGCCCGCCTTCTTTGCCCGGGTGCGTGCCGAGGCGCCGGGCATCCTGCTGCGCGTCGTGCCGTCGGGCCTGCCGACGGCGGAAATGCTGCGCGAGGAACGCTGCGACCTGCTGGTGACCCCGCGCCCGCCGGAGGGGGCCGACATCCTGCAGAAGCGGCTGCTGGCGGACCGCTTCCTGTGCTTCTTCGACGGGGCCGCCCGGAGCGCGCCGCGCAGCCTGGAAAACTACCTGGCCGCCGGCCACGTGACCGTCGAGCACGAGACCCGCGGCCCCCTGGAGTTCGACGTGGCCCTGGCCGCCCGCGGCATCGCCCGGCGCATCGTCGTCACCGTGCAGAATTTCTCCGGCGTGCCACCCTTCCTGCGCGGCACCGATCTCGTCGCCACGCTGCCGGGCTTGCTGGGGCTGGAACTGATGCGGGAGTTCCGCACCTGCCCGCCCCCGGTGGAATACCCGGAACTGGCCATGTATGCGGTCTGGCACCGGCGCAACCACCTGGACCCGGCCCACCGCTGGCTGCGCGGCATCCTGGAGGCCACCGCCCGGGAGGCCGGCCGGTCGGGCCGCAAGGCCGGATGACCCGGTCCCGCCGCGCCGTCGCGGCGCCGGTACCCCCTTATCGGCCCATAGAATCCTTTTCGCGCCGGGTGCCGGAACTCCGGCAGCATGACGGGCTCGAAGCAAGGCCGCTTCCGTCCCCCTCCCCGCCGCCCATGTCCTTTCCCCGTCGATCCTTCCTGGCAGCCGGCCTCGCGCTGGTCTGCGCCTTTGCCCCGTCCTTCGCCCTCGCCGCCCCCGACGTGGGCGAACCCGTCCCCGCCTTCGAGGCGCGGCTGCTCTCCGGCCAGGTGGTGCGTTCGGCCCAATACCGGCAGCGCCCGCTGCTCGTGGTCTTCTGGGCAAGCTGGTGCCCTCCCTGCAAGGGGGAGATGGCGGAACTGCAGAAGCTCTACGAGCGGCACCGGGGCCGCGGCCTGGAAATCCTCGCCATCTCCATGGACGAGGATCGCCGCGACATCGACGAATTCCTGCGCGCCCAGCCCGTGAGCTTTCCGGTGGCCCGGGAGAACGATCGCCACGGCGAGATCTTCGGCCCCTTCCTGATGCCGCCCCGGCTGTTCCTCATCGGCCGCGACGGGCGGCTGCGCCTCGCCCAGTGGGGCGCCATGAAGGCCGACGCCCTGGAGGCGGCCATCCGCGCGGCATTCTGAATCCGGCCCGCGGGGGGGCGCGGCGGCATGCGAAAATCGCCTTTTCGCAGCGCCCACCTCACAGGAGCCCAGACCATGCGCCGCACGACCGCCTTCCTCGCCGCCGCCCTCCTCTGCCTCGCCACGGCCGCCCACGCCCTGTCCCTGGGCGACCTGACCAACAAGGACGCCTCGGGAGGCCTCAAGGAGGCGCTGACCCAGGGGGCCGGCAAGGCCGTGGACCTGCTCGGGAAGAGCGACGGCTTCCTCGGCAACCCCAAGGTCAAGATTCCCCTCCCCGAGGGCCTGCGCGACGTGGAGGGCCTGATGCGCGGCATGGGCATGGGGAAGTACGCCGACGAACTGGTCACGGCCATGAACCGGGCCGCCGAGGCGGCCGTCCCCGAAGCCAAGGCCCTGCTCGTCAACTCCATCAAGCAGATGTCGGTGCAGGATGCCAAAGGCATCCTCACCGGCGGCGACGACGCCGCCACCCAGTATTTCCGGCGCACCACGTCCAAGCCCCTGGGCGACAAGTTCAAGCCCATCGTCCAGAAGGCCATGGGCAAGGTGAAGCTGGCCGAGAAGTACGACCAGTTCGCCGGCAAGGCCGTGAAGCTCGGGCTGGTGAAGGAGGAGAACGCCCGCCTGGAGAACTACGTGACCCAGAAGGCCCTGGACGGCCTCTACCTGATGATCGCCGAGGAGGAGAAGGCCATCCGCAAGGACCCCGTCGGCGCCGCCGGCAGCCTGGCCAAGAAGGTCTTCGGCGCGCTGTCGAACTGAATCCTTCCTTTTCACCACAGAGGGCGCAGAGGACACAGAGGAAATCCGTTTCGGATGCAGAGCGTTTGTGGCTGGGGGAGCGTTTCCGGAAATTTTCTCCGGGGTCCTCCGCGTCCTCTGCGCCCTCTGTGGTGAGTCGCCTTTCCATTCAATGTCCGACCACCTGAATCCTCCCCAGCGGGAGGCGATCCGCTATCTCGACGGGCCGTTGCTCGTGCTGGCCGGGGCCGGCAGCGGCAAGACCCGCGTCATCACCCGCAAGATCGCCTGGCTGGTGGAGGAATGCGCCGTGCTGCCCCAGCACATCGCCGCCATCACCTTCACCAACAAGGCGGCGAAGGAGATGCGCGAACGGGTCGGCCAGCTCCTCAAGGGCCGGCCCATCGAGGGGCTCACCGTTTCCACCTTCCACGCCCTGGGCGCCCGCATGCTGCGCCAGGAAGCCCGCCATGCCTCACTGAAGCCGGGCTTTTCCATCCTCGATGCCTCGGACACGACGGCCCTGTTCCAGGAACTGATGAAGGAGGCGGACAAGTCGGTGCAGCGCATCGTCCAGACGCGCATCTCCCTGTGGAAGAACGGCCTCGTGGAGCCGGAAACCGCGCAGGAAGAGGCCGCCAGCGAACTGGAGAAGCGCGCCGCCCGCATCTACGCGGAATACGAGCGGACGCTGCGCGCCTACCAGGCGGTGGACTTCGACGACCTGATCCGCCTGCCGGTGAAGCTGCTGGAGGGCCATCCCGAGGTGGCCGAGCGCTGGCGCTCGCGGATCTGGCACCTGCTGGTGGACGAGTACCAGGACACCAACCGCTGCCAGTACCGGCTGATGAAGCTGCTGGCCGGCCCGCGGGCCGCCTTCACGGCGGTGGGCGACGACGACCAGTCGATCTATGCCTGGCGCGGCGCCGACGTGGAGAACCTGCGGCTCCTGAAGGAGGACTTTCCCCGCCTGAAGGTCATCAAGCTGGAGCAGAACTACCGCTCCACGGTACGGATCCTCAAGGCCGCCAACGCCGTGATCGCCCACAACCCGAAGATCTACGAAAAGAAGCTGTGGTCGGAGCTGGGCCATGGCGACGTCATCCAGGTCATCAACTGCCGCGACGGCGAGCACGAGGCCGAATGGGTGGCGGCCCGGCTGGCCGCCCACCGCTTCGAGCACCGGGGCAAGTGGTCGGACTACGCCATCCTCTACCGGGGCAACCACATGGCCCGGGCCTTCGAGCAGCAGTTGCGCGCCCAGAAGATTCCCTACGTGCTCTCCGGCGGCCAGTCGTTCTTCGAGCGCTCGGAGATCAAGGACCTGACGGCCTACCTGCGCCTGCTGGCCAACCAGGACGACGATCCCGCCTTCATCCGGGCGGTGACCACGCCCAGGCGGGGCATCGGCGGCGGCACGCTGGAAGCCCTGGGCCGGGCCGCCGGGCGCCGCCACCAGGGACTGTTCGCCGCCATCTTCGCGCCCGGGATCGGCGACGAACTGGGCGCGCGGCCCCACGCCCTGCTGAAGGAATTCGCCGACTTCATCAACCGCATCGAATACCGGGCCGGGCGCGAGCCGGCCGGCCAGGTGCTGGCCGACCTGCTGCGCGCCATCGGCTACGAAGCCTGGCTGTTCGAGAGCCTGGAACCGAAGGAGGCCGAGGCCAAGTGGGGCAACGTGCGCGACTTCGCGGACTGGCTGTCCGCCAAGGGCGAGGAGGAGAAGAAGACGCTGCTGGAACTCGCCCAGACGGTCGCCCTGCTCTCCATGCTGGACAAGAACGAGGAAGGCCAGGATGCCGTGCAGCTCGCCACGCTGCACGCCGCCAAGGGCCTGGAATTCCGCCACGTCTTCCTGGTCGGCGTCGAGGAAGGCACCCTGCCCCACCGGGAGTCGGTGGAGTCCGGAAACATCGAGGAGGAGCGGCGGCTCATGTACGTGGGAATCACCCGCGCCCGCATGAGCCTGCACGTCTCCTACTGCGAGCGGCGCCGGCAGGGCCGGGAACTGGTGCCCCGGGAGCCCTCCCGTTTCATCGCCGAGATGGGGGACGATGTGAAGCGGCCCGGGAAGGAGGCCGTGACCGACAAGGCGGCCGGC
>JAEUNJ010000156.1 GCA_016791145.1 Rhodocyclaceae bacterium
GCGCTTCCTCCCGGCCGAGGGCAAGCGCGGCGTCACCCTGGGCATGGGCATGACCGAGAAGCAGGGCGGCTCGGACGTGCGCGCCAACACCACCCGGGCCGAGCCGGTGGGCGGCCGCGAGTACCGCATCGTCGGCCACAAGTGGTTCTTCTCGGCGCCCATGTGCGACGCCTTCCTGATCCTCGCCCAGGCGCCGGGCGGGCTCTCCTGCTTCTTCCTGCCGCGCTGGACGCCCGACGGGAAGCGCAACGACATCCGCATCCAGCGCCTGAAGGACAAGATGGGCGACAAGTCCAACGCCGGCTCCGAGGTGGAGTTCTGGGGCGCCCGGGCCTGGCTCGTGGGAGAGGAAGGACGCGGCGTGCCCACCATCATGGAGATGGGCACCTACTGCCGCCTGGATTGTGCCCTGGGCACCGCCGGCCTGATGCGCCAGTCCCTGTCCCAGGCCATGCACCACGCCCACCATCGCAGCGCCTTCGGCCGGCGTCTGGTGGAGCAGCCCCTGATGCGCAACGTGCTGGCCGACCTGGCGGTGGAGACAGAGGCCGCCCAGGCCCTGGCCCTGCGCCTCGCCCGCGCCTTCGACGGCGGCGACGACGAACAGGAATCGCTGCTGCGCCGGGTGCTGACCCCGGCCGCCAAGTACTGGATCTGCAAGCGCGGCCCCATGGTCGGCGCCGAAGCCATGGAGGTGCTCGGCGGCAACGGCTACGTCGAGGACGGCATCATGGCCCGCGTCTACCGCCAGATGCCGCTCAATTCCATCTGGGAGGGCTCGGGCAACGTCATATGCCTGGACATGCTGCGCGCCATGGCCAAGCATCCCCGCTGCCTGGAGGCCCTGGCCGCAGAGGTGGCCCCCGCCCTGGGTCGGGACCGGCGCCTGGACGCCTTCATCGGACGGCTGCAGGACGGCCTGCGCAAGCCGGAGGATATGGAAGTCCGGTCGCGCCAGGTCACCCAGGCCGTCGCCCTGGCCGTCCAGGGCGCCCTGCTGGTCCGTTTCGCGCCGCAACCGGTCGCCGAGGCCTTCTGCGCCACCCGGCTGGCCGATGCGGCCTTCGGCGGCGGCGCCTTCGGCACCCTGCCCGGCGACAGCGGCTTCGATGCCATCCTGCAGCGGGCGTGGCCGGTGTGATGGGCCATACGTCGATGTCTCACCGCAAAGGCGCAAAGGCGCGAAGCCGCGCAAAGGAGGACCTTTTCCCGGGGGACACCATGACCGGGCATTGCCTCCGGTTTTCTTTGCAACCCTCTGCGCCTTTGCGCCTCTGCGGTGGATTTGGGCTTCTCCCATGAAGACCGTACGAATAGGTGCCGGCCTCGGCTTCTACGGCGATTCCTGGGCGCCGGTGGCAACCACCCTGGAGCGGGGCGAGGTCCAGTACATCGCCTCGGACCACCTGGCCGAACTGACCCTGGCGATCCTGCAGAAGGACCGGCAGCGGGACCCGGCCCTGGGATATACCCGGGACCTGGTACCGATGATGACGGCCCTCTGGCCCCTGGCGGCGAAGCGCGGCGTGCGCTTCCTGCTCAATGCCGGCGGCCTGAACCCGCAAGGTGCGGCCGCGGCCCTGGCCGCCGAGTTCGCGCGCCGCGGCTGGCCGGCCTGCATCGCCTGCGTCACCGGCGACGCGGTCCTCGACCGGATGGACGAGTTGCGTGCTGCCGGCGAGCCCCTGGCCCACCTGGACAGCGGCGCCGACATCACCGAGGTGCGCGACCGGCTGCTCTTCGCCAACGCCTATCTCGGGGCCCGGCCCCTGGTGCAGGCCCTGGACGGAGGCGCCGACATCGTGATCTCCGGCCGAGTCGCCGACGCGGCCCTGTTCATGGCGCCCCTGATCCACGAGTTCGGCTGGGCCTGGGACGACTGGCCGCGCCTCGCCCAGGCCCTCACCGTGGGCCACCTGATGGAATGCTCCGGCCAGGGCAGCGGCGGCAACTTCAACGCCTACGGCCCGACCTTCGGCGGAGGCTGGGAGGCCATCCCGGATTACGCCCACCTCGGCTTTCCCATCGCCGAAGTCTCCGAGGACGGAACGGCCGTCATCACCAAGGCCCCCGGGACGGGCGGCCGGGTGAGTTTCGACACCCTGCGCCAGCAGTTGCTCTACGAGGTGCACAACCCCCACCGCTACCTGAGCCCGGACGTGATCCTGGACATGGGCACCCTGCGCCTCGACGACCTGGGCGACGACCGGGTGCGGGTGGCCGGCGCCACGGGCCTGCCGGCGCCGGAAAGCCTCAAGATCGTCGCCGGCTACGACGACGGCTGGGCCGGCACGGCCACGATCGGCTACTGCTGGCCGGAAGCGGTGAAGAAGGCGCGTACGACGGAATCCGTCGTCCGGCAACTGCTCGCTGAGCGCCGCCTCCAGTACGACGACATCCACACCGAACTGCTGGGCCTGGACTCCCTGCTCGGCCCCCTGGCCGACACGTCGCGGGCCGACGAGCTGAACGAGGTCTACCTGCGCATGGTGGTGCGCACCCGCGACAAGCGGCTCGCCGAGGCGTTCCCGCGGCAGATTCCCTGGCTGGGGCTTTCCGGGCCACCCACCGCCAGCGGCTTCTCCGGCATCGAACCGCCGAGGCAGCTCCTGGGCCTGTGGCCCACCCTGGTGCGCCGCGACCGGGTCGAGGACCGGGTCCGCGTCGACATCACGGCCGTCTCATGAGCGTGCCGCCCACCCCTTGGCGCAAGGCGCCGCGGAGCGTGCGTTGATGGCGGCCTTCGATCGTCCTCGCGCGCCGTGTCCCGCTTTGCGGTCCTTTGCGCCCTTCGCGCCTTTGCGGCGGGTACCTCGGAAGGAAAGCCTGCAATGAAACTCGTGGAAATCGCCCACGCCCGCAGCGGCGACAAGGGGGACCGCGCCGACATCGGCCTCTTCGCCGGCAACGAAGCGGATTTCAAACGGATCGCCGGCGCCGTCACGCCGGAAAGGGTGGCCGCTCATTTCAGGGGCATCGCGGACGGCCCGGTGGAAATCTGGCCCCTGCCGAACCTGTTGGCCCTGAAGATCGTCCTCAACAACGCCCTGCAGGGCAACGCCGCGCGCAGCCTGCGCAGCGACAATCTGGGAAAATGCCTCGCCGCGGCCCTGCTGCGCATGGAGATCGAATGAATACCACCGACATCAGCCCGAAGTGGCTCGCCGCGACCCCCTTCATGGACTACCGGCATCCCGCCGTCGCCGCCTTCGTGCGCGATGCCGTCGGGGACGCCGTGACGGAACGCGACAAGGCCGTGCGCCTTTACTACGCCGTGCGCGACCGGATCCGCTACGACCCCTACCGCTTTTCCATGGAGCCGGAGAACTTCCGTGCCAGCCACACCGTGCAGCAGGGGGCCGCCTACTGCGTGCCCAAGGCCCTGCTCTACGCCGCCGGCCTGCGCAGCCTGGGCATCCCGGCCCGACCCGGATTCGCCGACGTGAAAAACCACCTGGCCACCGAACGGCTGCTCAAGCTGATCGGCACGGACCTCTTCACCTGGCACGGCTACGTGTCCCTGCTGGTGGACGGCAGGTGGGTGAAGGCGACGCCCGTGTTCAATATCGAGATGTGCGAGCGCTTCCACGTGCTGCCCCTCGACTTCGACGGTACCCGCGACGCCCTGATGCATCCCTTCAACGCCCGCAACGAGAAGCACATGGAATACGTGTGCCAGCGGGGTGAATTCGACGACCTGCCTTTCGACGAGATGGCGGCCGACATGGTGCGCACCTACCCGCAGCTGGTCGCCATGGCCGAAGGGCGGGGCGGCGACTTCGAGCACGAGACGATCCATCAGGGATGAAATGGGTTCCCACCCCCTAACCCCCGCCCTCCGGCGGGGGAACTCGACGGCTCGCTGCGCTCGCGTGTCACGGGGAGCGACGGTTTGAATTTCGGTGCGGGTTGCCGCTTCGCGGCGTGCCGCCCCGGCTTGGGGCGGCCCGGCGCCGGGGCTGGGCTGTATCGGTGTCTCCCACCCCCTGGCCCCCGCCCTCCGGCGGGGGAACTCGATGGCTCGCTGCGCTCGCAGGTTAAGGGGAGCGACGGTTTGAACTTCGGTGCGGGTTGCCGCTCCGCGGCGTGCCGCCTCTCCTTGGGGCGGCCCGGCGGAGAGGCTGTGCCGTGGTGGCGGTTTGGGTTCCCGCCCCCTGGCCCCCGCCCGTCGGCGGGAGGAACGCTCCCACCCCCTGACCCCCGCCCTCCGGCGGGGGAACTCGATGGCTCGCTGCGCTCGCAGGTTACGGGGAGCGACGGTTTGAACTTCGGTGCGGGTTGCCGCTCCGCGGCGTGTGGCGGTCTGGCGGACGGGCTGGGCCGAAAACATCGTGTCGTCCGGAGGTTCAAGGCATGCACCAGGGCTTAAGGCCACGGGGGGCGGGTGTCCGGTTCCCGCAGGTAAAGGAAGAGGGCCGGCGCTTCTTCGGCCCGGGGGACACGGAGGGAATCGGACATCCGCCCCCCGTGGCGCACCGCGGCGGCCGATGTGCCCGGGGCCGCCGGCTGCGCGCTATCACCTGCATGCTTCGCGGGTGGCCCGTAACGCGGTGGCGCAACTGACATGGGTGTCCGCATCGAGAAATCCGGCCCGGTGACGACGGTGGTCCTGGACCATCCGGAGCGGCGCAACGCCGTCGACGGGCCCACGGCCCGGGGGCTGGCCGCCGCGTTCCGGGAGTTCGAGGCCGACGCCGGCGCGGCCGTGGCCGTGCTCTACGGCGAAGGGGGGCATTTCTGCGCCGGCGCCGACCTGAAGGCCTTCGCGGACAACCCGGCCGAACTCGCATTCAACGAGGAGGGTGATGCGCCCCTGGGCGTATCGCGGATGCTGCTCTTGAAGCCGGTGATCGCCGCGGTGGCCGGCCATGCAGTGGCCGGGGGCCTGGAACTCGCCTGCTGGTGCGACCTGCGGGTCGCCGAGGAATCGTCCGTGTTCGGCGTCTTCTGCCGGCGCTTCGGCGTGCCGCTGGTGGACGGGGGAACGATCCGCCTGCCGCGCCTGGTCGGCCATTCCCGCGCCCTGGACATGATCCTGACGGGACGCCCGGTCGGCGCCGCGGAGGCCCTGCAGATGGGCCTCGCCAACCGGGTGGTGCCGGACGGCACGGCGCGGGAGGCCGCCGAGGCCCTGGCCGCCGAAATCGCGCGGCACCCGCAGACCTGCATGCGCCAGGACCGCCTGTCGAGCTACGAGCAATGGGCAATGCCGATGGAGTCGGCTTTGAGGAACGAATTCCGCCGGGGCCATGCGTCCCTGGCCGCGGGAGACGCCCTTGCCGGCGCCACCCGCTTCAGCAAAGGAGAAGGAAAGCATGGCACGTCCGTCTAGGGCGCCCGTCGCCCCCCCGGCCGAGGAGGGCAACCGCCGCGCGGAACTGATTCGCACCGCCGGGCGCCTGTTCCGGGAGAAGGGATTCGATGCGACGACGATCCGCGACATCGCCGCCGCCGTGGGCATGCGTTCCGGTTCGCCCTTCTACCACTTCAAGAGCAAGCAGGACCTGCTGAAGGCCGTGATGATCGAGGGCCTCGACGTGGCCCTGGTGGGCATGCGCGCCGTGGCGGGGCGCGGCGGGTCGCCCGAGGAACTCTTCCGGGACCTGGTGCACGCCCACCTAAGGCTGATACTCGACCCGGCCAACGACTTCTCCATCCTGCTCTACGAATGGCGCTCCCTCACCGAGGAATCCCGCGCCGAGGTCATCGCCGCGAAGGACCGCTACGAAGAAGTCTGGCGGGTCGCCCTGGAACCCCTGGTCGAGCAGGGCCGCATCGGCGGCGGGCGCCTGGCCCATCTGTTCGTCTTCGGCGCGCTCAACTGGATCGTCCAGTGGTACCACCCCGAGGGCGGCCTTTCCATCGACCAGGTGGCCGGGAAGGCCGTGGATTTCCTGCTTCGCCCCTGAGGCGCCGGCCCGGCCTCAGTCCTCCGGCAGGACCTCGAACAGTTCCACGGCCCGCTCAGCCTGGCGCAGAAGGGTTTCGCTCGCCGCAGACACGGCGGCGTTGCGCCGCTTGCGGTCCAGGGCACTCGGCGCCGACAGCACGGTGTCCAGCAGGTTCCAGCAGCGGGCGACCCGCTCCATCTGGGTCCTGGCGGCCGGGGCTCGGGCCGCGGCCAGCAGTTCGGCCAGGCTGTCGCGGAACTCGTCGCGGGCCACCGCCAGCGACGCGCCGCAATGGTCCGCCGATACGTCCCACTCCTGGAACAGGTGGAGATGGGCCATGCGCTGGGAGAGCATGCGCTCCCGCCCCGCCAGGTTCACCAGCCGCGCCTGGGCCGTGCCCGCCATCCGCTCCACGGCGACGGTCAGGTCCTGGGCCGCGCCGAGGACCCCTTCGCTCAGGTACAGCAATTCCCTGGCCGCATCGCGGGAGGGGGACTGGTCCAGCCGCCTCCGATAGGGACGCCAGACCTCCTCCAGGACCTGCCGTGCCTGGGCGACGGCACCTTCGGCGGGCAAGCCGGCCAACGCCCCGAGTTGCCGCTCGAACAGGTCGGCCGAATGCCTCAGCATGGCCGACGAGCGGCCGGGCTGGACGCCCTGCCCCACCAGCAGCCAGGCCTTCGCCAGCCGTTGCGACAGCATGCGCTGGCGCCCCGCGACGCTGACCGCCCGCAGGGGCGACAGCGGATTCTCCACGTCGTCCCGGGCCCGGGAACGTGGCCGTGCCGGAGCGGGCACCCGGGGCGCGTTGCCTTCCGGCCGGCCGGGATGCCGGGATCCGCGGGACTCCTCCAGGAATTCGGCCACGGCCGCATCACGCAGCAGGATGAAGCGACCATCCACCGTCACCAGGCCCCGGTCCGACAGCTCCCGGAGCGACCGCGACAGGGTCTCCGGCGCGATGCCCAGACGCGAGGCGATCAGGTGCTTGCTGCTCGGCAGGTCCACCACCCTTTGGCCATCGGCCGAGGGCACCGCCGACGCGCTGTCGATCAGGTAGTCGAGCACGCGCTCGCAACCGGTGCGGAAGTGGCTCGCCGCCAGTTCGCGTTCCAGGCCTGCCTGCCGGGCGGCCATCAGCGACAGGAAGGCCCGGGCGAGGCGAGGTTCCGAGTCCATGCACCGCTCCACCGCCTCGCCGTCGATGCAGATCAGATAGCTGGTCTCCACGGCGATGGCATAGGATCCGTAGGCCTGCCGGGACAGCAGCTCGGCGTCGCCGACGCACTGGCCCGGGAAGATCAGGTCCACGACCTTCTCGTTCCCGCCCCGCGAGAAACTGGCGCGCTTCACGTGGCCGGTCAGCAACAGGAAGAGTTCGCGGGGAGGGCTCCCGGCGGGAAAGATCATCTCCCCCTTCTCGACCTTGGTTACCCGGGAGGATTCCGCCAACTGGGTCCGGCGGGTGGCGGAGAGGTCCGCGAACAGTGCGAACCCCGCCAGCGCGACGCCGACGTCGATGCGGTGTGCCTTCTTCATTCGACCCCTCCTCCCGGCGGCCCTGTTCCGGACCTGCCCGTCTTTGCGTCAGTCCCGCGATGGGGAGCCGGCGCCCCCCAGCCGCGCCCGTCCGGGTACCGAGAAGGCACCCTCCAGGCGCAACAGCTCGTCCCTGTGCAACCGCGCCAGCCGGTCCACCATGCGCTCGCCCTCGGGCGTCAGGTGCACCTCGACCGCCCGTCCGTCGTCCCGCCCCGGCCGGCGTTGCACGAAGCCGAGGTCGGCGCAACGGGTGACCAGGGCGACAACGCCGTGATGCCTCGCCTGCAACCGTTCCGCCAGTTCACCGATGGTGGCCCAGTCGCGTCCGGGAAAGCCCTTCACGTGCAGCATCAGCAGGTACTGGAGGTTCGTGACCCCCATGCCTCGGGTCAGGTCCTCGCTCCAGCGCTG
>JAEUNJ010000170.1 GCA_016791145.1 Rhodocyclaceae bacterium
GGCCAGCGGCCCTCCTCCCAGAGCTGCAGGGCGCGCAGGTCCACCTGCTTGTAGAACTCGTCGCTGATGCTCAGCGTCCCCTTCTCGACCACGGCATTGTCGTGGATGCGGTGCGACAGGGAGCCGCTGGCGATGAGCGCCACCTTGCTGCCCGAAGCCCGGATCGCCTCCAGGATCGCCTCGCCGACGGTGCGGCTCTCCGGCATGGAGGAGAAGGCCATCCAGCCGGCGACGGAGACGACCCGGGTCTCCCTGGGCATTTGCATGAAGTGGAGCGGGACCAGGGTTCCGTATTCCACGTCCAGGGTGTCGATGTGATGGGAGCGCGTGCGCACGCCCTTGCGCGTCGCGGTTTCGGCGATGGCATCCCCCAGGGCCGGGTTGCCCGCGTATTCATAGGGCAGGTTCTGGATGAAGTGGGGGAACTCGTTGCTGGTGAAGAGGCCCCTGAAGCCGTCGGTGGCATTCACGTGGTAGCCCGAGTTCACCAGCCAGTGGGTGTCGAGGAAGACGACCGTGTCGGCGCCGGCGGCGCGGATGCGCCGGCCGATCTCCCGGTGGCCGTCGATGGCCGGCTGGCGGCAACCCTTCAGGGGGCCTTCCATCTCCGAAATGAACATCGACGGCACGTGGGTCACCTTGGCCGCGAATACGAGCTCTCCCATCGTCATCTCCTGGCTGGCGGGTGCCGGGAACAGCCCGTTCCCGCAGGCGTCGCGGCCCGGCCGGCCGGGCCGCCGCTTCGTCCGGATGGACGCGGCCCATTGAATCACTAATATGTTAGTGTGTCAATGGGCGGGTCCTTTGCGGGCCGGCACGGGGCCGGGTATCCTAGGGTCTGTTCTCATTCAGGCGACGTGTGCCCCGGGTCCCGGCGGGTGGCAGGCCCGGGCGCGACCGACGCGATGCGGTTGTTCCACCTGAGGAGGGAGCAACGCCGGCATGCGACCCGCCAGGACCCGGCCCTTCGGGTTGTCGTCGAATGCGGCGCTCGCTTTGTCGCGAGTCTCGCGCAGGGGAGCCACCCTTCCCTTCGCCTCGCTTCGCGCGATCATCCGCATTGGACGGCAACGCACGCGCCGACTGAACGAGAACAGACCCTAGGACCACAAGCGCAAGACCACGCCAGCCGCCATGACCGCTCCGTCCCCCCTGCCCACCGAAGCCCTTTTCACCGCCTGCGACCCGGCCAGCCTGGGCTTCGCGAACACCGCCGAGCTGGCCGAACTGGATGCCGGCCGCATCCATCCCCGCGCTGTCGAGGCTGCCCACCTCGGGCTGGACATCCGGCACCGGGGCTACAACCTCTTTGTCCTGGGCGAGGCCGGCAGCGGCCGTCATGCCATCGTCCGCCAACTGCTGGAGGAGGAAAGGGAGGATGGCGATCCGCCCTCGGACTGGTGCTACGTCAATGACTTCGCCATTCCGTCCCGGCCGCGGCTGCTGCGCCTGCCCTGCGGGCGCGGGGCCGGCCTGCGGGACGAAATGCAGCGCTTCGTGGGGGAGATCGGGCCGGCCATCGCGGCGGCCTTCGAGGGGGAGGACTATCGCAAGCGCATCGAGTCCCTGCAGGAGGAGGAGAAGTCGCGGGAGGAGACGGCGCTGCGCCACCTGGGCCAGGAGTCCCAGGAAAAGGGCATCGCCCTGCTGCGCACCCCCCAGGGCTTCGCCTTCGCGCCCCTGAAGAGCGAGCAGGAGGCGCTGTCGCCGGAGGAGTTCAACCAGCTTCCGGAGGAGCGGCGCCAGGAGCTGACCCGCCACATGGAGGGCTTCCACGAGCGCCTCCACGAACTGATGGCGCAGTTTCCGCGCTGGCGGCGCGACCTGCAGAACCGGATCAAGGAGGTGAGCGGGGAGGTGCTGAAGCTGGCGGTGGGCCACCTGGTCGAGGACCTCAAGCCGCGCTATGCCGACCTGCCGAAGGTGACGGAGCATCTGGAGGCGGTGCTGGCCGACATCGTGGAGAGCGGCATGGCCCTGCGCGAGTCGGCGAAGAGCGACGAGGACACGGAATCCACCCTTTTCTCGGGCGCCATCTCCGTGCAGCGCTACCTGGTGAACCTGCTGGTGGAGAATCCGCCTGCCGGCCAGCGGCCCGTGATCTACGAGGACCATCCCACGCTGCAGAACCTGGTGGGGCGGATCGAGCACCTGGTGCACATGGGCACGCTGGTCAGCAACTTCACGCTGATCCGCGGCGGGGCGCTGCACCGGGCCAACGGCGGCTTCCTGGTGCTGGACGCCCTGAAGCTGCTCTCCCAGCCCTATGCCTGGGAGGGGTTGAAGCGCGCCCTGCTCGCCGGCGAAGTCCGCATCGAGTCCCTCTCCGAACTGATCGGCCTCACCAGCACGATGCAGCTGGAGCCCGAGCCCGTGCCCCTGGACCTGAAGGTGGTGCTGATCGGGGAGCGGCTCGTCTATTACCTGCTGTCCCAGTACGACCCGGATTTTCCCGCCCTGTTCAAGGTGGGGGCGGAGATGGACAGCGAGGTGGAACGCAGCCCCGAGAACACCGCCCTCTATGCCCGCCTGGTGGCCACGCTGGCCCGGCGGGAAGGGCTGCCGTCCCTGACGGCGGCGGCCGTCGCACGCATCGTCGAGCACGCGGCCCGCCTGGCGGAGGACTCCCAGCGGCTGACCACCCACACCCAGTCCCTGGACAACCTGATGCAGGAGGCCGCGCATTTCGCGGCCGACGCCCAGGCGGACGTCATCGACGCCGGGCACGTGGAGGCGGCCCTGGAGGCCCATCGGCGGCGCCACGAGCGCATACGCCAGCGCTACCAGGACGAGATCCTGAGGGGAACCTGGCTCGTCTCCACCGCCGGCACCCACCTGGGCCAGATCAACGGGCTCGCCGTCATCAGCCTCGGGGAGAACAGCTTCGCCCATCCCGTCCGCATCACCGCCACCGTGCGCATGGGGGAGGGCGAGGTCATCGACATCGAGCGCGAGGTGGAACTGGGCGGCCCCATCCACTCCAAGGGGGTGCTGATCCTCTCCTCCTTCCTGGCGGCCCGCTTCGGCCGCTCCATGCCCCTGTCGCTGCGCGCCAGCCTGGTGTTCGAGCAGTCCTACGGCGGCGTCGAGGGGGACAGCGCATCGCTGGCCGAACTGGCGGCGCTCCTTTCCGCCCTTTCCGGCGTGCCGATCCGCCAGAGCATCGCCGTCACCGGCTCGGTCAACCAGTTCGGCGTGGTCCAGCCGGTGGGCGGCATCAACGAGAAGATCGAGGGCTTCTTCGACATCTGCGCCGCCCGCGGGCTCGCCGGGGATCAGGGCGTCGTCATTCCGGCGCCGAACCTGCCCCACCTGATGTTGCGCCGGGACGTGGTCGAGGCCGTGGCGAAGGGCCGGTTCCGCGTCTGGGCGGTCAACGATGTGGACGAGGCCATGGAACTGCTGACCGGCGTGCCGGCCGGCGAACCCGACGCCAAGGGGGAGATTCCCGAAGGCTCCCTGAACTACCGCATCGCGGTGGAACTGGCGGAACTGGCGCAGATGCGGAAGAACTTCCTGGCTGCCCGTCCGAAACGCCGGAGACGCACCGCCAAGGGCGTTGCGCCGCCGAAAGGAAACCCCAAACCCGGGTGAATCGCGGGGCCGGCGTGCATCCGGTCGCGAACCCCGCATCCGCACAGCCCCCGTTCACGATTCCCGTCATGGCGCCGTTGCCCCGACCCACCGCCGCGAAGGGCCCGCCATCGCCTTGGATCGGCGTACTGTTGCTCGCGGTGGGCGGCGGGATCATGGCGGTGGGCAGCGGCTTGTTCCCATCGGCGCTCGTGGGCGTCCGGGCGCCACTGTGGGTGATTCTGGCCGCCGGCGCGTGCTTCGCGTTGGCCGGGCTGTCGTTTTTCCGGAACCGACTGCCCGAATCGCTGGCCGGCCTGATCCCGTGTCTGATCGCCGCCCTGTTCGCGGCTATCCCGGCCTGGGTGGCCTTCGGCGATGGGCCGCGCGAATTCACGATGGCACTGGGTGGCGCCGGCTTTGCCGTCTGGTGGAACGATGTCGGCGTCGGGCGCATCGCCTTCGGATGTGCCGCCGTGCTGACGGGCCTCGTCGCGCTCTTCGTCTGGGGCGCATGGTGGCGCAGCCTGTCGGTCGCGGGGCGCCTGATTGCCCTGCCGCTGGGAGGCATGGCCGCTTGGCTGTGGTTCGTCGTGGTGCCGGCGGAGCCGCATTGGGAAGGGCTTGCCGACGACCACGAACGCCTGCGTCGCTACGGTCAGATCGCGGAGCAGGAAGGCTGGTCGAAACTGACCCAGGGGCGCCAACCGGTGGACTGGATCTATCCTCCCTGGCGCGACCTCGACGCCTGGAGCAAGGCGGCCCGCGCGCGCCTCGCCGCGCGGCGAAGCGCGCCGGCCGGTACCGAGGTCCTGACCGTGCCGGTGGTCGACCGCGTGCCGAGGATCGACGGAGTGATCGAAGCCGCCGAGTGGCAGGGCGCGCTCGTGCTGCCGATGGACCAGGGCGACGGGCGGGGGCAGCTTCGCCTGCTCTCCGACGGGCGGCAGCTCTTTCTGGCCGGCGACGTTCCGGCCGACACCACGACGGCCGGTTTCGACCAGTTCCGCTTCTGGTTCCACCTCGACCTTTCGCCGGCGCTGCCCTACGAACGCGCCTTCCTCGACGGCTCCGGCGGCAGTGTCAATGTCATGCGCAGCGCCGTCTTTCCCCATGGCCGCAACGGCGCCTTCCATCGCACGGACTCGCGTACCCACCGCAAAGCCCGCGGCGCCAGCACGCTGGACGGTCACCGGCGATACGAGATGGCCCTCGACCTCGCCGAGTCCGGCCTGCGCCGCGGCGTGCCGTTTCCCGCGTTCATAGACGTCGAGGGCGATCCGGAAAGACACCCCGACGGCCGATTCAAGGCGCGCGTGATCGTGGGGAAGGCAGGAAGCCTGCCGGAACCGCTATGGCTCCAGGTGGCACCTTGAACCGCTGAGCTGGCGTGCGGCCGACCCGAGCCGGATTCGGCCTGCGCGGCGACGGCCCGCCGGGGCCCGTGGCCGGGCCCGGCACCGCCGGACCCTCCCGGCAGCCGGCGACTTGCCCCTCACACCCCCCAGCGCGGAATGGGATGGCTGCCGTAGGAAATGCAGACGTTCTTGGCCTCGCAGAACACCTCGTAGCTGTAGTGGCCGCCCTCGCGGCCGGTGCCCGAGGCCTTGACGCCGCCGAAGGGCTGGCGCAGGTCGCGCACGTTCTGGCTGTTCACGAAGACCATGCCGGCCTCGATGCCGCGGGCCATGCGCAGGGCGCGGCCGGTGCTCTCGGTCCACACGTAGGAGGACAGGCCATAGACCGTGTCGTTGGCGATGCGCAGGGCCTCCTCCTCGGTCTTGAAGCGGATCAGGCAGGGCACCGGGCCGAAGATCTCGTCCTGGGCGATCTTCATCCGGTTGTCCACGTCAGCGAAGACGGTGGGCTGCACCCAGTTGCCCTTGGCCAGGTGGGCCGGCACCTGCGGCGCGCCGCCGCCGAAGACCACGCGGGCGCCTTCCTCCTTGCCGATCTCGATGTAGCGCTCGACCTTCTCCCGGTGGCCGCGGCTGATCATGGGGCCGATGATGGTTTCCGGGTCCAGGGGGTCGCCGACCTGCAGGCGGGCGGCGCGGGCCGCGTAGTCGGCCACGAAGCGGTCGTAGATGGCGTCCTCGATCAGGATCCGCGAGCCGGCGGTGCAGCGCTCGCCGTTGTTGGAGAAGATCATGAACAGGGCAGCGTCGAGGGCCCGTTCGTATTCGGCGTCGGCGAAGACGACGAAGGGCGACTTGCCGCCCAGTTCCATGGAGAACTTCTTCAGCCCGGCCTGCTGGACGATGCGGTTTCCCGTGGCGGTGCTGCCGGTGAAGGAGATGGCGCGCACGTCCGGGTGGCGGATCAGGGCCTCGCCGGCGGTCCCGCCGTAGCCGTGCACCACGTTGAAGACGCCAGGCGGGATGCCGGCTTCCAGCACCAGCTGGCCCAGGCGGTCGGCGGTCATGGGCGACAGCTCGGACATCTTCATCACCGCCGTGTTGCCCAGCGCCAGGCAGGGCGCGGTCTTCCAGGTGGCGGTCATGAAGGGCACGTTCCAGGGGGAGATCAGGGCGCAGACGCCGACCGGCTGCCACATCGTGTAGTTCAGGTGGCCGGTGTCGGAGGGGTAGCAGTCCCCGTCCATGCGCGTGGCCACCTCGGCGAAGAAGTGGAAGTTGTCGGCGGCGCGGGGGATCAGCGCCTTCCTGGTCTGGCCGATCACCTGGCCGGTGTCGCGCGTCTCCAGTTCGGCCAGCTCGGGCACGTGGGCGGCGATCAGCTCGCCGAGCCGGCGCATCAGGCGGGCCCGCTCGGCGGCCGGCTTGCCGGCCCAGCCGGGGAAGGCGTCCTTGGCCGCCTGGACGGCGGCGGCCACCTCGGCCTCGCCGCCGCTCGCCACCTCGGCGATCGGCTCGTTGGTGGCGGGGTTCAGGGTTTCGAAGGTCTCGCGGCTCTCGACCTGGCGGCCGCCGATCAGGTGCTTGATCATGGTCTTCTCACTGGGGATATTCGTCGTCGCCGGCGATGAAATTGACCAGCCGGCCGATGCCCTCGATCTCGGTCACCACCTCGTCGCCGGGCTGGACGTCCACGAGGCCCTCGGGCGTGCCGGTGAGGATCACGTCCCCGGGGGCCAGGGTCATGAAGGCGGACAGGTATTCGATCAGGAAGGGGATGTCGAAGATCATGTCCCGGGTGTTGCCCTGCTGGACCAGCCGGCCATTCACCGTGGAGGTCAGGCGCAGGGCCATCGGGTCGGGCACGTCGGCGGCGTCCACCAGCCAGGGTCCGAGGGGCGTGCAGCCGTCCCGGTTCTTCACCCGCAGGTTGGGGCGGTAGTAGTTCTCCAGGTAGTCGCGCACCGCATAGTCGTTGGCCACCGTGTAGCCGGCGACATAGGCGTAGGCCTCGGCGCGGGGGACCCGGCGGGCG
>JAEUNJ010000091.1 GCA_016791145.1 Rhodocyclaceae bacterium
GAAGCCGAAGCAGGGCGTCTCGACGCCCATCTGCTTCATCTTGGCGTAGGAGGTGAGGCCCGCCTTGAGGCCGATGATGCGGGCGCCCCGGGCCACCTTGCGGCGGCGGATCTCGTCCTGGATCGCGTAGGCGTCCTCGAAGTCCATCTCCGGATGATCGTCGGTGATCTTCAGCGTGTCCCTGGCCTGCAGCTCGCAGTTCTCCAGGTGCTCGGCCAGCTTGTCGATGGTTGCCTTGTCGAGTTTCATGGGTCTCTCCGGATACCGTTCAGGCGACCTTGAGCAGGCCGCGCTCCTTGGCCATGGTCAGGGCCGCGTCCTCGATCATGTCTTCCTGGCCGCCGACCATGCCGCGGCGTCCCAGTTCGACCAGGATCTCGCGGGCCGGGATGCCGTACTTGACGGAGGCGCGCTTGGCGAACAGCAGGAAGGAGCCATAAACGCCGGCATAGCCGAGGGTCAGGGCGTCCCGGTCGATGCGGATCGGGAAGTCCATCATCGGCACCACCAGGTCCTCGGCCACGTCGGTGATCTTGGCCACGTCGACCCCGGTGTCTATGCCCATCAGGTCGCAGACGGCGATGAAGACTTCCATCGGCGTGTTGCCGGCGCCGGCGCCGAGCCCGGCGGCGGCGGCATCGATGCGATTGGCGCCGACTTCCACGGCGGCGATGGAGTTGGCGACGCCCATGGCCAGGTTGTGGTGGCCGTGAAAGCCGAGTTCGGTTTCCGGCTTCAGGGCCTGGCGCACGGCGGACAGGCGCTCCTTGACGCCGTCGGGCAGCAGGTGGCCGGCGGAGTCGGTGATGTAGATGCAGTTGGCGCCGTAACCTTCCATCAGCTTGGCCTGGGAGACGAGGCCGGCGGCGTCGTTCATGTGGCTCATCATCAGGAAGCCGACGGTGTCCATGTCGAGCTTGCGGGCCAGGGTGATGTGCTGCTCGGAGACGTCGGCCTCGGTGCAGTGGGTGGCGACGCGGATGGTGTTCACGCCCAGGTCCTTGGCCATCTTCAGGTGGTCCACGGTGCCGATGCCGGGCAGCAGCAAGGCGGAGACCTTGGCCCGCTTCATCAGCGGGATCACGGCAGAGAGGTATTCCTCGTCCGTGTGGGCCGGGAAGCCGTAATTGACCGAGGAGCCGCCGAGGCCGTCACCGTGGGTGACTTCGATCAGGGGAATGCCCGCCTCGTCGAGGCCGGTGGCGACTGCCTTCATCTGCTCCAGCGTCATCAGGTGGCGCTTGGGATGCATGCCGTCCCGCAGGGTCATGTCGTGGACGGTGATCTTCTTGCCTTTCACATTGCTCATGGCGGTCTCCTCAGGCGGCTTTCAGGGTCAGACGCCCGGCGAGGATCTCCTCGGCGAACATCTCGGCGGTGCGGGCGGCGGCGGCGGTCATGATGTCCAGGTTGCCGGCGTACTTGGGCAGGAAGTCGCCCAGGCCCTCGACCTCCATGAAGACGGAGACCCGCTTGCCGTCGAAGACCGGGCCGTTGACCAGCTTGTAGCCGGGCACGTACTTCTGCACTTCCTTGATCATGGCGTGGATGGACTCGGTGATCTTCGCCTGGTCGGGCTCCGCCTCGGTGAGGCAATGCACGGTGTCGCGCATGATCAGCGGCGGCTCCGCCGGGTTGATGATGATGATGGCCTTGCCCTTCTTGGCGCCGCCGACGCGTTCGACGGCGCCGGCCGTGGTGCGGGTGAATTCGTCGATGTTCTTGCGCGTGCCGGGACCGGCGGACTTGGAGGAAACGGTGGCGATGATCTCGCCGTAGGCCACCGGCTGAACGCGGGAAATCGCCGCCACCATGGGGATCGTGGCCTGGCCGCCGCAGGTGACCATGTTCACGTTCATCTCGCCCTTGCCCACGTGGTCGATCAG
>JAEUNJ010000269.1 GCA_016791145.1 Rhodocyclaceae bacterium
CCGCGAGAAGGTGAGCTTCCTGCTCGCCGAGCAGAACACCATGGTGGCGCTGCGCTACGCCGACTTCGGCTACATCCTGGAGAACGGCCGCGTCGTGATGGAAGGCGAGGCCAAGGACCTGCGCGACAACGAGGACGTGAAGGAGTTCTACCTCGGCCTGTCGTCCCAGGGGCGCAAGAGCTTCCGGGACATCAAGCATTACCGCCGCCGCAAACGCTGGCTCGCTTGAGGACCCCGATCGCGCGGCGCGCTGCGGCGTTGCTCGGGGGCTTGCATAGCGCTGCTATGCGGCGCCCCCTTGCGCCTTGCATCGCTTGGCGCTCGGGGCTCCTCCCATTACTAGGAAAATGTCATGGCTGAACATTTCGACGCACTCGAGACCCGCGATCCGGCGGAGCGGGAACGGGACCTGATGGCCCGGTTGCCGGGGCACGTGGCCCATGCCCGGGCCAATGCCCCCTACTACGCCGAGGCCCTGGCTGCGGTCGATCCGGCGGCGGTGAATTCCCGGGCGGCGCTGGCGGCCCTGCCGGTGCTGCGCAAGCATGCGCTGATCGAGCTGCAGAAGGCGCGGCGGCCCTTCGGCGGGCTGGTCACGGCCGGGTGGGGGCGGCTGGGCCGGGTGTTCTCCTCGCCGGGCCCCATCTACGAGCCGGAAGGCCGCGGCGACGACTACTGGCGCACGGCCCGGTCCCTGTTCGCGGCCGGCTTCCGGCCGGGCGACCTGATCCACAACAGCTTTTCCTACCACATGACGCCGGGCGCCTGGATCCTCGAGGCCGGCGCCCGGGCGCTCGGCTGCACGGTGTTTCCCGGCGGCGTCGGGCAGACGGAGCAGCAGGCCCAGGCCATGGGCGACCTGCAGCCCAATGGCTACGTGGGGACCCCGTCCTTCCTGCGCATCCTGCTGGAGAAGGCCGACGAGATGGGCATCGCGCTCCCGTCGCTGAAGAAGGCCCTGGTATCCGGCGAGGCCTTCCTGCCGCAGGTGCGGGACGGCCTGCGCGCCCGGGGGATCGAGGGCTACCAGGCCTACGCGACGGCCGACCTGGGCGTCATCGCCTACGAGACGCCGGCCCGTGAAGGGCTGGTGGTGGACGAGGGCGTCATCCTGGAGATCGTCCGTCCCGGCACCGGCGATCCGGTGCCCGAAGGGGAGGTGGGCGAGGTGGTGGTCACGAGCTTCAATGCCGACTATCCGCTGATCCGCTTCGGGACCGGCGACCTGTCGGCGGCGCTGCCGGGCGCCTCGCCCTGCGGCCGCACCAACATGCGGATCCGGGGCTGGATGGGCCGGGCCGACCAGACCACGAAGGTGAAGGGCATGTTCGTGCATCCGGAGCAGGTGGCGGAGGTGGTGAAGCGCCACCCGGCGATCTCCCGCGCCCGGCTGGTGGTCACCAACCCCGATGCCAGCGACCAGATGACGCTGATGTGCGAGGCGCCGGCCGACGAGGCCGCGGCCAGGGCGGTCGCGGAAACCCTGCGGGACGTGACCAAGCTGCGCGGGGAGGTCCGTTTCGTGGCGCCGGGCAGCCTTGCCAACGACGGCAAGGTCATCGAGGACGCCCGCAAGTACGACTGACCGGGCCGGAGCGCGGGGGGCGCGCCGCGCCCTCCGGGCCGGCTTCCGGCGAGCCGGTTACTTCTTCTCGCCGGCCTCGGGCGAGTCGCCGGCGGAGTCCGCCTTCTGGCCGAATCCCCAGGGCCACAGGGCAGGATTGAAGGCGGCCGTCGCGTTGGCGAACAGGTTGCCGCCCCCCTCGCCGCTGGCCGATTCGCTGATGGCCTGCATGGTGCGCAGCGTGAGGCGTTGCATCTCGAGGCCCTGGATGCTCAGCTGCAGCGTCTGGAGGTTCATCTTCAGCCAGCCCTCCACCGTCTTCAGGTTGGCGATCTGCTTGTCCAGCTCGTCCACGTCGAGGGTGGGGGTGACGATGCCCGGCAGCGGGAAGCCCATGTTGCCCCACATCTGCTTGAGGAATTCGAGGGGATCTGCGTTCTGGCTGGACATGGGGATCTCCGGATGGGGTGTCGGGCGATGATACCCGATCCCGCCTCGGGCACGCCACGAGCGGGGCAATCGCGCTACACTCGCGTCTGTCATCACTCGCCGATCGCCATCGTGCTGACCATCCTCGTCGTCGAAGACCACGCCCTCGTCCGCGAAGGGCTCCTGCAGACCCTGAAGAATCTGGAAAGCCGCGTGGTGACCCTCGGTGCGGCGACCGCGGAGGAGGCCCTGGCCTGCCTGGAACAGAATCCGGAAACGGACCTGGTGCTCCTCGATCTGATGTTGCCCGACTCCCACGGGATGGGATTGCTCGGCGCCCTGCGCAAGCGCTTCCCGGCCACCCCGGTGGTGATCCTTTCCGCCCTCGAGGACCCGGACACCATCTCCCGCAGCATGAAGACCGGCGCGTCCGGCTTCGTCCCGAAATCGAGTTCCACCGCCACGCTGCTGAGCGCCCTGCGCAGCGTGCTCGACGGCGAGATCTTCGTGCCCTCCCTGTACCGCCAGGAGCGGGGGCGCGGCCGGACGACCGCCGAGCGCTACGGCCTGACCACGGCGCAGACGCGGGTGCTGGACCTGCTCGCCCAGGGCAAGACCAACCGCCAGATCGGCGAGATGCTCGAACTCACCGAGGGCACGGTGAAGATCCACGTCTCCGCCATCCTCAAGGCGCTCAACGTGGCCAACCGGGCCCAGGCGCTGCTGCTCGTCAACAAGGCCAAGCCGCGCGCCCGCGCGGTGTGACCGCCGCCGCCTACCCGGCGGAGTTGGCGGTGATCTGCGGCAACAGGTGCTGCAGCAGCGCGCGCAGCTTGGCGGGCCGCACCGGCTTGGCGATCTGGGCCGCGGCGGGCCATCCGGCCGCGGCATCCGGGTCGCCGACCACGAGCAGGGGAACCGTCCGTCCGTCCGTCGGCACCGCCCCGGCCAGGGCGGCGAGGAGCGTCCCGTCGCAGACCACCAGGTCGGATGCCGGCACCAGGTGCGTCGCCTCCGACGGTTCGGCCACGGCCGTCACCTGGCAGCCCCATTCCATCATCTTCCCGCACAGGCGCGCCATGGCCTCCTCCCGCGGCGCGACCACCAGGATCCCGGGATGGGCGGCGGCCTCCGCCTCCGCGGGCGCCGGCGCGGTGGCCGGGGAGGGCGCCCGCGGCACGGTGACCGAGAACACGGTGCCCCGGCCGGGCGCGGAGCGGACCCGGACGGGATGGTCGAGGGCCTGGGACAGCCGCTCGACGATCGACAGGCCCAGGCCCAGCCCCTTGCGGGCGTCCCGTTCGGGATTGGCCACCTGGTAAAACTCCTGGAACACGAGGGCGACGTGCTCGGGCTCGATGCCGATGCCCGTGTCCCAGACCTCGATGCGCAGGTGCTCGGCCCCTTCGCGGCGGACTCCCATCAGGACGCCGCCCCGGTCGGTGTAGCGAACCGCGTTGGCCAGCAGGTTGGCGACGATGCGCTCCAGCAGCCGGGGATCGGTCCGGGCCCAGGCGGTCGTCCGGGCCACCGAAACGCGCAGCCCCTTGTCACGCGCCGCGCCGGCATGGCTGACGGCGATCCGCTCCAGCAGGGGCTGCAGCGGACAGGCCTGGATCTGCGGGTTCAGCCCGGCCAGGTCGATGCGGGAGATGTCGAGCAGGGCGGCGAGCATCTCGTGCATCGAGTCGGCGGCGGTGGCGATTCCGCTGACCAGGCGCCGCTGGGCCGCCGACTGGTGCGCGCTTTCCAGTTCGCTCACGAACAGGGACAGGGCGTGCAGGGGCTGGCGCAGATCGTGGCTGGCGGCCGCCAGGAAGCGCGATTTCGCCTGGCTGGCCCGCTCGGCGGCGTCCTTCTGATCCTGCAACTCGGCGTGGGCCCGGGCGAGCCGCTCCGCGTCCCGCTTGCGCTTGGTGCTGTCGAAGGCGACGACGAGCATGCCGTTGCCGCCCTCGGTGGGAATCCGGGCGATGGAGACCTCGGCGTGGCGCAGGTCGCCCTGGCGATTGACGTAGGGGATCTCGTAGCGGTTGTCGAGGCTTTCCCCCGCCAGCCGCCGCTGGTAGTTCTCCAGCATGTCCTCGTGGGCCTCCGGATGGACGAGCTGGATGAAGCTCGGCATCTGGGCCAGTTCCCGCTCGGAATAGCCGCTCAGCAGCCGCATCGCCGGATTGCTGTACACGATCCGCCCGTCCTCGACGACGATGGTGGCGATCCCGGCATCCGACTGCGCCTTGAGCAGGGCATCGGCGAATTCGTTCTGGCGGCGCAGGGCGGCCTCGCTGTCGGCCAGCGCGGACTCGCTCCGTTGCCGGGCGGCGGCAAGGCTCGCCGCCATGGCGTTGATGCCGTCCTCCAGGACGCGCAGGGTGCCCGCCCGGTGGGGCGCGACCCGCGCGTCCATCTGCCCCAGGCCGATGGATGAGACGACCCGCTCGAGTTCCCGCAGGGGGGCCGTGACATCCCGCCCGAGCCGGCGGGCCAGGAAGCCCGCCGCCACGAGCAGCGACAGGACCAGCGCCGCGGTGACGCCGAGAATCTCCCATCGGCGCGCCTCCACCTGCCGGCGCGACATTTCCACATGGACGCTGCCCAGGGCGCCGGTCGGCCCGGCCTCCGCCGCCCCCGGCGGCGGATCCTCGAAGGAAACGGGTGCCGGCTCGATGCGCGCCTCGAACGCGAGGGTCATGCCGTCGGCGCCGGTGCGCGGCTTCGCGGCGGCAACGGGCGAGGGCGCGATGGCGAGCTGTGGCGAGCCCGCGATCACCCAGGGCGTCCCGTCCCGGTCGGCGAAGGCCACCGCGGAAACGTCGGGCTCCCGGGAGGCCAGGAGCGCCAGGCGGCGCAGCTCCACCACGTTGCCGGAAAAGGCGCCGTATTCCGCCGCCTGGGCCAGTTGCCTCGCCAGCGCCTGGCCGCGGCTGGCCAGTTCCTGCTCGGCGTCGCCGTAGCGGATGGCCAGGAAGTAGGCGACGAGCGTGAAGGCGACCACGACGCCCGGCACCAGCGCGACGAACAGCACCCGGGCCTCGATACCCCAGTTCTTCATGGAAGTCCCCTGTCGCCCGGCATTTTCATCCGTGGCGCTCCGGGTGGCAAGGCGCGGCCGCCGGGCGGCGGCGGTTGGGGGCCGGCGGTCAGGCGGTGGCCAGCAGGGGGCCGCGCGCGCCGGCCGGCATGGCCGGGGCTGCGACGGACGGCAGCGACCGCTCTCCGCCGAGGGGTACCTGCAGCAGGTCCAGCACCTGGTGGGCGGCGCTCCGGCAGGCGTTGGCCAGGGGGGTCGGGAGCGTGGCGGGGAGTTTCGCCTGGAGCAACTGCTTGGACGCGGACAGGGCGAACACCGGCTCCAGCACCCGGTCCCGGTAGGGGGCGAGGAACTGGGTCACCGCCTTTTCGGCGGCCTCCCGCTGCCAGGCGTTGGTGGGCCACTGGCTCGGGATCGCATAGGCGTGGGGAAACATCTCCAGGTCGCGGATCACGGTGCGCAGGTCCTCGTGGGAATCCCGGAACGGCAGCAGGACCAGGTCGGCCAGCCCGTAGAGGCGCCGGTCCATCTCGGTCCGGTTGCCGCCGCCGTCGATGACGCCCATCCAGGCCCGCAGCGACCGGATCTTGTCCACCACCTTGCCCAGGGCCTCCCGGGAGCGGGCATCGGCGACCAGGTAGCGGCGGTCCCGCGGATCCAGGGGCTCCCGGTGGGTGTCGGTCAGGACGCAGACGGACCGCTGGCCGAGCAACCCGAGGCCCTGGCACAGCATGTGGGAGAGGGTGGTCTTTCCCGTCCCCCCCTTGTTCCCGATGACGCAGATGATGTCCGCCATGACTCCCTCCGCCGCGAGGCCGGCCGGTCCGGCCGCGGCATCAGGGCGGATTATTGGGGAAGGGGGGGGGCCACGATGGTGCGAAATGCGATGGAATGCCGGCGTTTTTCAGGCCCCCGGCCGGTACAGGTACAGGCGGGACCGGCGCGGGTCGGCGAGCTGGATTTCGTCCTCCGCCGCCAGGTCGGGAATGGGGAAGCTGTTGGAGACCAGCAGGGCGCCGTGCCCCATTTCCCTGGCCGCCTTCTCCCCCAGGCGGGCCATGGGTACCGGCGAGAGGAAGGCGTAGACGGCCGCGAACGGTCCCAGGTCCAGGTTCCAGAAATCCCCGTAGCGGATCACCACGTTCGGCAGGTCGCGGGTGCGCCAGCGCGCCACCAGCCAGGGCAGCGGGGCGTGCTCGACGCCCAGGAAGCTGCAATCGGGGCGCAGGCGCGACAGGTTCGCCAGGAAGCCGCCTTCGCCGCAGCCCAGGTCCGCCACCTGGCCGCCGCCGGGCGGCAGGAGGCCGGCGACGCATTCGGCCACGATCCGGTGGCTCAGGTACAGGGGGACCCGGCTGCGGTCGGTCCGCCAGAAGACCAGCAGCAGCACCAGGAAGCCGCCGAGCCAGGCGGCAGGCGGGACCGGCAGGCGGGCGGCGAGCACGGCCAGGGGCAGGAAACCCAGGTGGATGGGTATCCACCAGGCGGGCGCGCGCTGCAGGCGGCTGACGATGGCGGCGCAAGCCCCCTGCGCCAGGGCCGGCAGCAGGGGGATTTCCGCCAGCCCTGGCACCAGGACCAGGGCGGCCAAGGCGGGCAGGGCGCCGAGCACCTGGGCGGCCAGGGCGGGCAGCAGCGGGGAGGAGGGAGGCCGCCGGCTCACCGCGCCGGGTTCCTGGATGCCGGGGCCGGAGGCGTCGGACAGGGCGCCGGCAAGGCGTGCGGGCGCCTCGCGGCCATGCCGGCGGGGCGGGCGTCGTCCAGGGGCAAGGGCCCGGTGTTCATGCGGGACATCCGGTCAGCGCAAGCGATCAACGGAGGTTTCCTGGATGGTACGCGGGCGCGGGCGCGCCGGCTCAGCGGATCTGGGACGGCAGCCAGGTGGCGATGGCGGGGAACAGCGTCAGCAGCAGGAGGCGGACGCCGTCCGCGGCCACGAAGGGGAGGATGCCCCGGGACACGGTCTGCAGGCGCAGGCCGGGGGAAACGCTCTGCAGCACGAACAGGTTCATGCCCACCGGCGGCGTGATCATGCCGATCTCGCCCAGGGTCACCAGCATGACGCCGAACCAGATGGGATCGAAACCGAGGCTCGTCATCAGCGGATACACGGCCGAGATGGTCAGCAGGATCATGGACAGGCTGTCCATCAGGCAGCCGAGGACGACGTAGAAGAGGCAGACGAGGAGCAGGACCTGGTAGGGCCCGAGGGCCAGGTCCCGGACCCCGGCGATCAGGCCCTGGGTGAAGCCGGTGGCGTCGATGAAGTAGTTGAACAGCGTGGCGCCGATCAGGATCATGAAGATCATGGCCGTCGTGTGGGCGGTCTCGAGCAGCCCGGAGACGACCCGCTCGCGGCTGAGGTGCCCGCCGATTCCGGCCAGGGCGACCGCCCCGAAGGCCCCGACGGCCGCCGCCTCGGTGGGCGAGAACCAGCCGAAGTTCATGCCGCCGAGGACCAGGCCGAAAAGGAGGACGACCTGCCAGATGTCCCGGAGATGGCCCAGCCGCTCGCCCCACGACCTTCGCTCGGCCGCGGCGCCGAGCCGGGGGTCCCGGGATGTCATCCATGAGACGGCAGCCATGTAGAGGAGCATGCCGAGGATGCCGGGCAGGATTCCCGAGGCGAAGAGCCGCCCGATGGAGTTCTCCGTCATCAGCCCATAGACGACGAAGAGGATCGAGGGCGGGATCATGACGCCCAGCGTCCCCCCGGCCGCCACCGAGGCGGCGGCGAGCCGGTCGTCGTAGCCGTGGCGGCGCATCTCCGGCAGGGCGATCTTCCCGATCGTGGCCGCGGTGGCGATGGACGAGCCGCAGATGGCGCCGAACACGGCCGACGCGCCGATGGTGGCGAGGGCCAGTCCGCCGCGCAGGTGGCCGACGAAGGCGGCGACGAAGGCGTACAGGCTGCGCGACAACCCCGCATGGGCGGAAAACACACCCATCAGCACGAAGAGGGGCACCACCGAGAGGCCGCTGGGAAACACCGACTCGAAGGGCGCGCGCCCCATCACGAAGCCGAGGGAGGGCCAGCCATTCAGCATCCCGTAGCCCGCCGCGCCGACGACACCCATGGCGACGGCCACCGGCACCCGCAGGAAGATCAGCGCGACGACCAGGGCGAAGCCCGCGAGGCCCTGGGCGGTTCCCGACATCAGAGGTCCACCCCGGCCCTTTCCACCTCGCCGGCCATGTAGTCGGCGCGGCCGAGGGATTGCAGGCCGTAGCGGGCGGCCAACAGCAGGCTGCTGCTCACGGCCAGCGCGCAGCCGATGACGAGGGGAGCCCAGTACCAGGCGATCGGGATGCCGATGGTCTGGGAGCGGTCTCCGTTGCCGACCTGAAGGGCGGCCTGCTGGAGGCTATGCCAGGTGACGGCCGCCATGAAGAGGGCCCCGAGCAGCGACACGGCGCCCTTCAGCGCCGCCAGGGCCCGTGCCGGGAGCCGGTCGGTGACGAAATCGACCCCCACGTTGGCTTCGTGCAGGAAGGTGGACGGCAGCGCCAGGAAGAAGGCCGTCATGACGGACAGCTGGACCAGGTCCACGGTGCCGGGCACCGAGATGCCGGCGCCGCGCCGCAGGACGATGTCGGCCATGACGGCCAGCACGGCGATTCCGAGCAGCGCCATGCCGGCCACCGCGAACCAGCGCGAGGACACCTCGACGAAATGGACGAAGGCCTTCAAGGCGCCGCCGCGCTATTTCCGGGCCCGCTTGGCCGTTTCCTTGCGCAGCTCGTCGTAGATCGCCCGGGCATTGGGGACGCCGGCCTTTTCCAGCTCGGCGAGCTGCTGGTCCACCACCGGCTGCAACTGCTTGCGCAGGGCCTCCTTGTCCTTGGCCGTGGCCTCGACCACGACGCCGTTCCTGGCCTTCACGCCCTCCATGCCGGCCTTGTCCCACTTGTCCCACCAGCCACCGAACCGGGCGACGAGCACGTCGCCGCTGATCTCGTCGATGGCCTTCCGCACCTCGGGCGGCAGCCCGTCGTACTTCTTCTGGTTCATGACGAAGTAGAAGGACGTGGTGTAGATGTCCGCGTCGTAGTAGTAGCGGGCCAGCTCGTCGACCTTGAAGCCCTTGAAGCCGTCGTAGGGCAGCATGGCGCCGTCTATGACGCCCTTGTCCATGTTCTCGTAGATCTGGCCCGGCGGCATGCCGACCGGCGTCGCGCCGAGGGCCGTCAGGAGGGCCTGGGTCTGCACCGACGGCGCACGGATGCGCAGGCCCTTCAGGTCGTCCACCTTCTCCACCTTCTTGTTGCGCAGGGCGATGAGCCCCGGATTGTGGGCGAAGAGGGCGAGGACCTTGAGCCCCTTGTATTCCTCGGCCAGGAACCGGGGGTACACCGCCCACAGGGCCTGGCTCGCCGCGTCCGCGCTGTCGGTCATGAAGGGCAGGTCGATGATGGTGGTGCGGGGCAGGCGGCCGCGCGGAATCCCGGACAGCCCCAGCGCGATGTCCACCACGCCGGCCTGGACCTGGTCCAGCTGGTTGGCGGCGTTGCCGAGGCTGGAGTTGCCGGGAAAGACCTTGACCGTGACGCGCCCGCCGCTCCGCTTCTCGAGTTCCTTCGCCCAGGGCTCGGTGAAATCCACGTGCAGGCCGTGGGTCGGCGGCAGGTAGTGGGACAGCTTGAGTTCGATCTTCTCCTGGGCGGCGGCAAGGCCCGAAACGGCCAAAGTCGTTGCCGCCAGCGCGACGCGCAGCAGTTTCCGCATGGTGTGCTCTCCTCGTGAGATCTAGTTATGTATGCACCGGTCTTCCGGCATCCGTCCGATTCTAGATCAAGCGCCGCCGCCGTCGCCCAATATCCGGTTGACCCGCGGCACCACCTCCTCCGCCAGCAGCCGCATGGAGTCGTGCACATGGGTCGTGTCGAGCATTCCGAAGTTCTGCAGGTGCATCACGTGCCGGATGCCCATCCGGTGCAGGCGGACCAGTTTCCCGACCACGGTGTCGATCCCGCCCATCAGCGACAGGCCGCTCGCCATGATGTCGTCGTAGGTCTGGCGGCGCGCGTAGAGCCGCGTGGCCACGTAGAGGTCGAAGGCGGCGGCGGCCCGCCGGCGAGCCTCTTCGTCCGTCTCCGCCACATGGGTGTGGAAGGCGAACACCGCGTCGCCCGGGAACGTCTGGCCGGACTCGCTCCATCCCCGGCGGAAGCCGTCCACGATGCCGGCTACCTCGTCGAAGGCGTCCACCGAAGCGTAGGGAACGGCGAAGATGTGGTTGCCCTGGCGGGCCACGTGGAAGGCCGCTTCCCGGGCCAGGATCGCCACGTAGAGCGGCGGCGTGGGCTTCTGGACGCATGGGACGTTGATGGCCACGTCCTCCAGGTCCCAGTAGCGTCCCTTGTGGGTGACGCGTTCCCCGGACAGGGCCCGTTTCATGACGGACAGGCCCTCGTCGAAGCGCTCGCGCTTTTCCGCCAGGTCGACCCGGTAGCCGGCGAACTCGTGCTTCAGGTAACCGGACCCCGTGCCCAGGGTCAGCCGCCCGCCGGAGAGCACGTCCACCATCGCATAGCTCTCGGCAACGGTCAGCGGATGGTGGAAGGTCAGGATCGAAATCGCCGATCCGAGACGAAGGCGCCGCGTGCGCTGCGCCAGGGCCGCGAGGAACACGGCGGGGTTCGGCACGGCGCCGTATTCGTGGAAGTGGTGCTCGGCCACGAAGAAGGTGTCGTAGCCCAGGGCCTCGGCCAGTTCGGCCTGCGCGATCACCTGGTCATAGAGGGCGGGAACGGTGCGCGCCAGCGACGGGTGGTGGTCCTGGACCGAAAATATGGAATGGCGCATCGGCGCCGGCGGCAGGTCGGCGCGTGCCGGGGCGGCCTGGGTCATGGAATCCCCTCCCGAGAGATCGACGTTCGGCGCCCATCGTAGTGGCCGACCGTTGAGGTGTCAAACAATCGGCCGGCCGCCGCGGACTTCGCCCGCGGCACGGCCGTCGGGAACGGCGTCCCGCGGGGAGGTCAGCGGTCCGGCAGGACGCCGCGGCGCACCTGGTCCTGCTCCATGGCGTCGAACAGCGCCTTGAAGTTCCCTTCCCCGAAGCCCTGGTTGCCCCGGCGCTCGATCAACTCGAAGAAGATCGGCCCGATCACCGGCTCGGTGAAGACCTGCAGGAGCAGGCCGCCGGCCGGGTCGCCGTCGATGAGCACGCGATTGCCGCGCAGGCGTTCCAGGTCCTGGCCGTGGCCGGGCAGCCGCTTCTCGACGGCGTCGTAATACGCATCCGGGGTGTCGAGGAACCGGACGCCGGCACCGCGCAGCGCCTCCACGGCGGCGTGGATGTCGTCCGTCGACAGGGCGATGTGCTGGATGCCTTCCCCCCGGTAGAGATCCAGGAACTCCTCGATCTGCCCCCGGATTCCCGGCCTGTCGGCGGCCTCGTTGATGGGGATGCGGATCTTGCCGCAGGGGCTGACCATGGCCCGGGAATGCAGGCCCGTCTGCCGGCCCTCGATGTCGAACTGGCGCAGTTCGCGGAAGTCGAACAGGCGCTGGTAGAACTCGGCCCAGACGTCCATGCGGCCGCGATGGACGTTGTGGGTCAGGTGGTCCACCGTCGCGAGCCCCACCCCCGCCGGCTGGGCGGGCACCCCGGGAAGGGGGACGAAGTCGATGTCATAGATGGTGACGCCGGGGCCGTAGCGGTCGACCAGGTAGATGAGGCTGCCGCCGATCCCGCGGATGGCGGGAATGTTCAGTTCCATCGGGCGCGCGCTCCCCGGGACCAGGTCGGCGCCGAGGGACTTGGCGCGCTCGGCGGCGCCCCGGGCATCCCTGACCCGCAGGGCGATGGCGCAGATGGAGGGCCCGTGAACGCGGGCGAAGGATTGGGCGAAGCTCTCGGGCTCGGCATTCAGGATGAAATTGATGGTGCCCTGGCGATACAGGGTCACGTCCTTCGAGCGGTGGCGGGCGACCGGGACGAAGCCGAGGGCGCGGAACAGGGCGTCCAGGGCGGCCGGGTCCGGAGCGGCGTACTCGACGAACTCGAATCCGTCGGTCCCCATGGGGTTGTCTTGCATGGTGAAGCCTCCTTGCATTTCAATGAATCTTCATGCAATGTTATGCTGAATTCAATGGCATTTCGTGTCAGAATCATTGTAGCTTGCTATCAATAAGACTAAATATTGCGTGAAATGGCCATGCACGGATCGATCGTTGCGCTGGATCGTGTGGACCTGCGGATGCTGGCCATCCTGCAGCAGGAAGGGCGGATCAGCAATGCCGACCTGGCCGACCGGGTTGCCCTGTCCGCGTCGCCCTGCCTTCGGCGGCTGCGCGCCCTCGAAGACCAGGGGGTGGTGACGGGATACTGCGCCCTCCTCGACCGGCGGCGCCTCGGCCTCGACATCGAGGCGCTGGTCGAGCTCTCCCTCGAGAAGCGGGGCGGCAACATGCCCGCCGACCGGCTCGCAGCGGCCGTGGCCGCCTGGCCGGAGGTCCTGGAATGTCTCGCCCTGACGGGGGACCGGGACTACCTGCTGCGCGTGGTCGTGCCCGACCTGGACAGCTTCTCGCGGTTCGTGCTGGAGAAGCTCCTCAAGCTCGAAGGGGTCGCGGACGTCAAGTCGAGCTTCGTGCTCCAGGCGGTCAAGCGCACCGCTTCCCTGCCCCTCGACCACCTTTCGCCGGCGCGGGCCTGATTTTCAGGCGGTTCGACGCCCCGGCGCGGGAAACTTCTTGCGCAATTGACACGGCCCGGCTTCCGCGTGATAATTCGCGGTTTCGCTGGAGGGGTTCCCGAGCGGTCAAAGGGAGCAGACTGTAAATCTGCCGGCTCTGCCTTCGAAGGTTCGAATCCTTCCCCCTCCACCAAGAAACAAGGTCGTATGCCTGGAACGGATGGTCGTTCCGGAAGGCGGGTGTAGTTCAATGGTAGAACCTCAGCCTTCCAAGCTGATGATGTGGGTTCGATTCCCATCACCCGCTCCATGCCAGGCGACGGCGAAGCGCATCACGGCCCATGTAGCTCAGTGGTAGAGCACTCCCTTGGTAAGGGAGAGGTCACGTGTTCAATCCACGTCATGGGCACCAGGTTCTTACGGTTGGTCGGATTAACGCATCATCTGGGGTGAATCGACATGGCAAAAGGGAAGTTTGAGCGTACGAAGCCGCACGTGAATGTGGGGACGATTGGGCACGTGGACCATGGGAAGACGACGTTGACGGCGGCGATCACGACGGTGCTGTCGTCGAAGTTTGGTGGAGAGGCGAAGGCGTACGACCAGATTGACGCGGCGCCGGAAGAGAAGGCGCGCGGGATCACGATCAACACGGCGCACGTTGAGTACGAGACGAAGTCGCGGCACTACGCGCACGTTGACTGTCCTGGGCACGCTGACTACATCAAGAACATGATCACTGGTGCGGCGCAGATGGACGGTGCGATTCTGGTGGTGTCGTCGGCCGACGGCCCGATGCCGCAGACGCGCGAGCACATCCTGCTGGCGCGCCAGGTGGGTGTGCCGTACATCATCGTGTTCATGAACAAGGCCGACATGGTCGACGACAAGGAGTTGCTGGAGCTTGTCGAGATGGAAGTTCGTGAATTGCTGTCGAAGTACGAGTTTCCTGGCGACGACACGCCGATCATCATTGGATCGGCGAAGCTGGCGCTGGAAGGCGACAAGGGCGAGATGGGCGAAGGCGCGATCATGAAGCTGGCTGATGCGCTGGATGCATATATTCCCGAGCCGAAGCGCGCGGTTGACGGGCCGTTCCTGCTGCCGATCGAAGACGTGTTCTCGATCTCTGGCCGCGGCACGGTGGTGACCGGGCGTGTTGAGCGCGGGATTGTGAAGGTGGGCGAAGAACTGGAAATCGTTGGACTGAAGGCCACCGCGAAGACCGTGTGCACGGGCGTGGAGATGTTCCGGAAGCTGCTGGACCAGGGTCAGGCGGGCGACAACGTGGGTGTGCTGCTGCGGGGCACCAAGCGTGAAGACGTCGAGCGTGGTCAGGTGCTGGCCAAGCCCGGGACGATCATGCCGCACACCAAGTTTGAGTGCGAAGTGTATGTGCTGTCGAAGGAAGAAGGCGGACGCCATACCCCGTTCTTCAACAACTACCGCCCGCAGTTTTACTTCCGGACCACGGACGTGACGGGAAGCGTGGTGCTGCCGGAAGGCACCGAGATGGTGATGCCTGGAGACAACATCAAGATGGTGGTGACGTTGATTGCGCCGATCGCGATGGAACAGGGACTGCGGTTCGCGATCCGTGAAGGTGGTCGTACCGTCGGCGCAGGCGTCGTCGCTAAAGTCATC
>JAEUNJ010000286.1 GCA_016791145.1 Rhodocyclaceae bacterium
CTTCATCCTCTTCCCGGCCTTCCGCCACGTCGGCAAGCTCTCCCGGGTGAGCGCCGGCGACTGGGTCCTCGCCGTCGGGGCCTTCGCCCTGGGCACCTACCACTGGGTGTTCGAGGCGGACCTGATCCAGCGCTCGGGCGACCCCAGCACCGCCGACCTGATGGTGGGCACCGCCCTCGTCGTGCTCGTCTTCGAGGCTTCGCGCCGCATCCTGGGCCTGGCCCTGCCCGTGGTCTGCGGCGCCTTCCTCCTCTACGGCCTCTTCGGCCAGTACCTGCCGGGCGCCCTGGCGCACCGCGGCTACGGCTTCGACCAGATCATCAACCAGCTTGCCCTGGGCACCGAGGGCATCTTCGGCATCCCCACCCTCGTTTCCGCCACCTACATCTTCCTGTTCATCCTTTTCGGTTCCTTCCTGGAGCACGCCGGGATGATCCACCTGTTCAATTCCCTGGCCCTCGGCCTCGTCGGCCACACCAAGGGCGGTCCTGCCAAGGTGGCGGTGGTCTCCTCCGGGCTGATGGGGACCATCTCCGGCTCCGGCGTGGCCAACGTGCTGACCACCGGACAGTTCACCATTCCGCTGATGAAGCGCTTCGGCTACTCCGGCGTCTTCGCCGGCGCCGTCGAGGCCACTTCCAGCATGGGCGGCCAGATCATGCCTCCGGTCATGGGCGCGGTGGCCTTCATCATGGCCGAGAACATCAACGTCCCCTACGCCGAGATCGTCAAGGCGGCGGCGATTCCGGCCATCCTCTACTACCTGACCGCCTTCTGGATGGTGCACCTGGAGGCCGGGAAGCGGGGACTGACCGGCCTGCCCAAGGACCAGTGCCCCGATCCCCTGCGCGCCCTGCGCGAGAACTGGCACCTGGTCCTGCCGCTCGCCGTGCTGGTCTGGATGCTGTTCAACGGCTTCACCCCCATGTTCGCCGGCATGACCGGGCTGGCGCTCACCGCGATCCTGATCCTCGGCGCGGCCATCGCCGCGCGCATCTCGGCCACCGCCTTCCGCTACGTCTTCTGGGTCGCGCTGGGCCTTGCCGCGGCGCTCTTCGTCGAGCGCATGGACCAGTGGGGCATCGTCCCGCTGCTCGCCCTGATCGCGGCCCTGGTGGCGCAGACCTTCGCCGTGCACGGCGGGCGCCGGACCCTCCATGCCATCAGGATGAGCCTCGCCGAAGGCGCCCGCCAGGCGCTGCCCGTGGGGGTGGCCTGCGCCGTGGTGGGCGTCATCATCGGCATCCTGACCCTGACCGGCGCCGCCTCCAGCTTCGCCGGCTTCATCCTGCAGATCGGCGAGCACAGCGTCTTCCTGTCGCTGCTGCTGACGATGATCGTCTGCCTGGTGCTCGGCATGGGCATCCCCACCATCCCCAACTACATCATCACCAGCGCGATCGCCGCCCCGGCCCTGCTCAAGCTGGGCGTGCCGCTGATCGTCAGCCACATGTTCGTCTTCTACTTCGGGATCATGGCCGACCTGACGCCGCCGGTCGCGCTGGCCGCCTTCGCGGCGTCGAGCATCGCCCGGGAGTCGCCGATGAAGATCGGCCTGAAGGCGGTCCAGATCGCCATCGCCGGCTTCGTCGTCCCCTACATGGCCGTCTATGACAATGCCCTGATGCTGCAGGGGGACCCGACCTGGGCGGCGATCGCCTACATCGTGTTCAAGGCGGTCCTTTCCATCACCCTCTGGGGCGCCGCCGCCATCGGGCACCTGCGCGCGCCCCTCGGCTGGGCGGAGCGCGGCTTCGCCGCCGCCGCCGCCTTCCTGCTGGTGATCGCCGTGCCCCTCACCGACGAGATCGGCTTCGCCCTGGCCGCCGCCTTCCTCGCCTGGCACTGGCTGCGCACCCGGGCGCGCGCCTGATGCCGGTCTGCCTGTCCGCCGGGGCCGCGGTGGCGGTCATCGCCGCCCAGTCCTTCACGCTGGCCTGGACCCACTCGGTGGAGAAGCTGCGCTGGGAGGAGGATTGGCGCATCGAGGCTGGCCGCCTGACCCTGGCCGAGGCGCGCATCCGCGGCACCGGCGCCGGCATGGAGCCCCCGGAGGGCGCCACCTGGCGCAACGGCGCCTGGCACTACCGGCCGGCGCCCCTCCAGGACGGGGAGGTGCGCCTGGGGGCGAGCGGCTTCGCGGCGGACTACGACCTGTGCTTCGCCGGCACCTGCCGGCGCCTGGGCCAGGTGCTTCCGCGCGGCGGGGAGGAGGGCGCGGTGCGCGTCGCGGCCTGCGCGGACGCGCCCTGAGCGGGCGCCGACAGGCCTGCCGGGCGTGCCGGATCGGGGTTTGGGTGGTGCCCGCCCGGCTCACGCGCGGCGCGGCGGCGGCGTTCCGGCCGCACTGCGCCGTGGTCCGCCCGCCACGATTCCTCGCGAGCCGCCGCGCGTCAGATCCGCCGGGCTGGCGACCTCACACCGGCGACACCCAGGGGCCGATGACCGCCTCGGCCTCCTCGACGCCCGTCTTCTTGAGGCTGGAGAAGAGCTGCACCGTGACGGCGCCGCCCAGTCCGGCGGCGGCCTGCTTCGCTTCCCGCAGGGCCTTGGCCTGTTCCTGGCGCGTCAGCTTGTCGGCCTTGGTGAGCAGCCCGTGGATGGGCCGTCCCGAGGGCGCGAACCAGCCGGCCATCTGCAGGTCCAGGTCCGTGAAGGGCCGGCGGGCGTCCATGATCAGCACCAGGCCCGCCAGGTTGGGCCGGCGGGTCAGGTAGTCCTCCAGCAGCCCGCGCCACTGCCGGCGCACGGCCTCGGGCACTTCCGCGTAGCCGTAGCCCGGCAGGTCCACCAGGGCGGCGCCGTTCTTCAGCCGGAACAGGTTGATCAGTTGCGTGCGCCCCGGCGTCTTCGAGACGAAGGCCAGCCGCGTGTGGCCCACCAGGGTGTTGATCGCCGAGGACTTGCCGGCGTTGGAGCGGCCCGCGAAGGCGATCTCCGGCGCGAAGGGCGGCGGCAACTGGTCCGGGCGGGCTACCGAGGTCTCGAATTCGGCGTGGCGGAACAGGCTCGGCGGGCGGTGGGCTGCGGTCATGGCGGGGGCCGGCCGGGGAGGCCGGTCGGCAACCCGTCGTTCGACGGGTGCGAGGGGGTGCAAAGAGGCGATAAGCTCAGGTAGAATAGCATGTTTATTATCCCCGACCTCCCTGGAGCACCGAGATGAAGCGCCACCTGCTGCTCGCCCTGTCCCTCGCCGCCGGCGCCGCCGGCGCGGCCGACCACGCCGCCGCCCCCTACAAGGGCGATGCCGCCAAGGGCCAGCCCATCGCCTCGACGGTCTGCGCCGCCTGTCATGGTCCCGACGGCAACAGCGTCGCCGCCGCCAACCCGAAACTGGCCGGCCAGCACCCCGACTATCTGTTCAAGCAGATGAGGAACTTCAAGGCGGCCGAAGGCGGCCAGCCCGAGCGCGTCAATGCCATCATGAACGGCATGATCGCCCCCTACACCGAGGAGCAGATGCGCGACTTCGCCGCCTACTTCGCCAGCCAGAAGCAGACCGGCGAGCAGGCGAAGAACCGCGAGACCCTCGAGATGGGCCAGAAACTCTACCGGGCCGGCGACCACGCCAAGGGCCTGCCCGCCTGCGCCGCCTGCCACGGCCCGGCCGGCGCCGGCATTCCCGCCCAGTACCCGCGCATCGGCGGCCAGTTCGCCGAGTACATCGAGGCGCAGCTGAAGGCCTTCCGCGCCTCGGGCGCCGATCCGAAGGACCCCGCCGGTCGCGCCAACGATCCCAACAAGATGATGCGCATGGTGGCGGTCAAGATGACCGACCTGGAGATCAAGGCCGTCGCCGACTACGTGGCCGGCCTGCGCTGAATCGTCCCACCCCGGGAAAAGGCGGCTGCGGCCGCCTTTTTTTCGTCCCGCGCGGCTGCTCCTGCCCGAAGTGCCGTCAGCGCCAGGCCGGGGTGCCGGCGGCCAGGGCCGCGGGGGCCAGGAGCGCCTGGGGGCCGATGCCGAAATCCGTCTCGGCCAGCACGCTGGCGGCGCCCGCCTTGCCGATGCCGGCCAGCGTCCCCTCCCGGCCGTAGCGCCAGGC
>JAEUNJ010000027.1 GCA_016791145.1 Rhodocyclaceae bacterium
CGGGCCAGCACCTCGTCCTCGGAAAAGGGCTTGGTGATGTAGTCGACGGCGCCCAGGGCGAATCCCCGCAGCTTGTCGTCGATCGTGCCGCTGGCCGAGAGGAAGATCACCGGGATTCCCGCCGTCGCCGCGCCCGCCTGCAAGGCCTCGCAAACGGTGAAGCCATCCATCCCCGGCATCGCGATGTCGAGCAGTATCAGGTCCGGGCGGCCCGCGCGGGCCTTCTCCAGGCCGTCGCGTCCGTCCATGGCCACCATGATGTCCATCGCGCGGTGCTCCAGGAAGGAAACCAGCAGCGCGATGGATTCCGGCTGGTCGTCGACGATCAGCAGGATGGGGAACTGGCTCGGCATGGCGGTCGGGCGGGGCGTCCCGGACCAACCCGGATTGCATTGCGCCGGTGCGGATCGGGTTGGGACGGCTAGGTTTTTCGATGTTCCGGCTAACAGGCGCGCCGTATTCCCATGCAGTATAGCGGCGTGCCACCGAGTCACCTTTCCGGCCTCATCCGCGCTCCGGCCCCAGTCCCTGCGGCCGGAGCGGATTCCTTGCCCGGGGCGGCCGGCCGGCCGGATTCGTCGCGACCGGACCGGGCGGCGCGCCCCTGGCCGTCCCGCGGTGGCGGGATGGCGCCCCGGGCGGGCGGGACATGCCCGCCTCCGGGATCCAGGGCATGGCGAGTCGCCGGTCCCCGGGGCCGTCCGTGCCCTTGACCATCGAACCCCGCGCGCCGGGGGAAACCGGCGCGAGGCAGGCCGGGGGGGCGGAGGCGGCCCTGTCCGACGCCTTCGCGCGTTTCCTGGGCGTGCTGGATTCCTGGCGGCGGGGCGGCGACGGCACCCCCCTGCCGGCGGACCTGGCGCCCGCCCTGTGCCTGCTGGAGGAAGCGGCCGGCTGTGCGTCCGACCACGCAGTGCAGCAGGCCGCGGTGGCCCTGGTGCGTTTCCAACAGGGCCTGGGGGCCCGGGCGCCCGGGCCCGAGGACCGGCGGCAGGTGCTGGCCATGCTCGCATCCATGGAGCGGCTTTGCCGTGGCGGGAGCGAGGTCCCCCCGGCGGTCCCCCTGGTGACCCCGGCCACGCCTTCCCGCTCCAGCGACAACCCCCGGGTTGCCCTTTACGTGGAGGGGCGCGCCGTCTCTGCCGTGGTGTCGGAAGCCCTGGCCTTTGCCGGCTACGAGGTCACGCGGATCGCGGCCATGCGGGAACTGGACGGGCTCCCCGGGGACCGCGCGCCGGTCGCCATCGTGGCGGACCTGGCCCTGTGCGCCGCCGACGCGGAGATCGGGGACGTCCTGCAGCGGCTGCGTCACGATCGGGAGCGCGCCCCGCATCTCTTCTGCCTGGCCGATTCGGATGCCTTCGAGACGAGGCTGCAGGCGGTGCGCCTGGGCGCCACGCGCTTCCTGAAGAAGCCGCTCGACGTGGAAAAGCTGGTCGCCATCCTGATGGGGGTCACGCAAAGGCGGCGGCGGGAGGAGTTCCGGGTCCTGCTGGTGGACGACGACCGCTCCCTGACCGGTCTCTACGCCGCCACCCTGAGGGCCTCGGGCCTCGGGGTCCAGGTCTGCAACGATCCCCGGCTGGCCCTTGCGGGGGTCGCCGAATTCCGGCCCGACGTGATCGTCACCGATCTCTACATGCCCGGCTGCAACGGCCTCGAACTGGCGGCCATGCTGCGCCAGGACGAGGACCTGGCGGACACGCCCATCCTGTTCCTGTCCAGCGAGGGGGATATGCGCCAGCGCATGGCCGGACTGGAACTGGGCGCCGACGACTACCTGACCAAGCCGGTGGACCTGCGGGTGCTCGCCTCCGCCGTGACCGCCCGGGCAAGGCGGGCGCGCATGCTGAAGCGGATCCGCCGGGAGCAGGGGGCGACGGCCGAGCGCCTGCGCCAGATGGAGTTGGCGGTCAATGCCCATAGCATCGTCAGCATCACGGACACCAAGGGCACCATCCTCTACGTCAATCAGCAGTTCTGCCGGATCAGCGGCTACCGCCGGGAGGAACTGGTGGGAAAGACGCATGCCGTCGTGCGTTCCGGCCTGCACTCGCCGGATTTCTACCGGGTGCTCCGGGAAACCCTCGACCGGGGGCGCACCTGGAGCGGGCAGATCTGCAACCGTGCCAGGGATGGCTCCGCCTTCTGGGTGGAGACGACGATCACGCCGCAACTGGACGGGGCCGGCGTGCCGGTCCGGTTCGTCTCGGCGGCCACGGACATCACGATGCTGAAGGCGCTGGAGGACAAGCTCGTGGAGTCGGCCGCCCGGGTGCGCGGCATCATGGACATCGCCGCCGACGCGATCTTCCTGGTGGAGCCGGACGGGCGGGTGGCCGACGTGAATCCGGCCATCGAGGGGCTCCTGGGATACCGCCCGGCGGACCTGCTCGGCCGTTCCTTCGCGGAGGTCATTCCGCAGGCCGGCCGCGAGCGGGCGGAAGCGGCGCTGCAGGCCGCCTTCGCGCGGGGCTTCCTGCGCGGCGAGGCGGACCTGCGCCATGCGGACGGGCACCCGGTGCCTTCGGCGATCCACGCCAACGTCGGCGAGATCGGCGGTCGCCGCTGCCTGATCGGCACCATCCGGGACATGACCGTGCAGAAGCGCTTCGAGACCGAACTGCTGGTCGCCAAGCTGCAGGCGGAGCGCGCCAACCAGGCGAAGTCGGACTTCCTGGCCAACATGAGCCACGAACTGCGCACGCCCCTCAACTCCATCCTCGGATTCGCCCAGCTGATGCAGAACGATCCCCAGCGGCCCCTGGATCCGGAGAAGGCCGGCCTGGTGGACATCATCGTGAAGGCGGGATGGCACCTGATGGACCTGATCAACGAGGTCCTCGACCTTTCCCGGATCGAGGCCGGCCAGCTGGAGATGCGTCTGGAGGCGGTGGATCTGGAGGAGGCCATCGAGGAGTGCCTCGTGCTGATCGTGCCCCTGGCCCGCAAGCGGAAGATCACGGTCGAACGGCCGGGCCTGCCCTCCGGTGGCGCCTGCGTGCGGGCGGACCACCTGCGTCTCAAGCAGGTGCTGCTCAACCTGATGTCCAATGCCGTGAAGTACAACCGGGACGGCGGTCGCGTCGGAATCCGGGTCGGACCGGCCGCCGCCGGCTGGCGCGTGGAGGTCGAGGACAACGGGATCGGCATACCGGAGGCGCGCCGCGGCGAGCTGTTCCAGCCGTTCTCGCGCCTGGATGCGGGGCGGCGGGAGATCGAAGGGACCGGCATCGGCCTCGTGCTCACCAAACGCCTGGTGGAGATGATGGGCGGGGAAATCGGCGTCTCCAGCCGGGAGGCCGAGGGCAGCCGCTTCTGGTTCGAGCTGCCGGCGGACCATCCCGAACCCGCGCCGCCGGCGGCCGGGAAGCCCGGGGCGGGGGCGAAGCCGCGGCCCGGGGCAAGCCGGACGGTGATCTACGTGGAGGACAACCCGAACAACACGCGCCTGGTCCAGCACCTGCTCGCGCAACGGGAATACCTGGACCTGTACTGCACCGATACCGGCGCCAAGGCCCTGGAGGCGGCGCGGCTCCTCCGGCCGTCGCTGATCCTGCTGGACCTGCACCTGCCCGACATGGCCGGCCTGACCGTGATCGAAAGGCTCAAGCAGGACCAGGCGACCCGGAACGTCCCCATTGTCGTGCTGTCCGCCGATGCCCGGCCCGAGATGCACCGCTCGGCCCTGCGCGCCGGGGCCTTGCGCTTCGTCGCCAAGCCGTTCCGCTACCAGGAATTGCTGGCGGCGGTGGACGACCTGTCCCGCCCGACGGCGCGCCGGGAACGCTGAGGGACGCCGAAGGCGCCGGCCGCTGGCGCTTGCACCGGGGAAAGGATGGAAGCCGGAGGTATGCCGGCGTGGGGCGGGGGCGGCGCGCCCGGGACGTCTTCCCGGAAAGGTGAGCGCCCGATGCGGCGTCCGGCCGGGCCCGGGGTGCGCCGCCGCGGCCGGGATTCAGGCCCGCAGGCTGCCGCGCAGCGGCCCGACGACCTGCAGCAGCTGGGCGAACACCTTCGGGTTCCCGGCCACGATGTTCCCGGTCGCCAGGTAATTCGGCTCGCCGGCCAGGTCGCCCACGAGGCCGCCCGCCTCGCTGATCAGCAGGGTTCCGGCGGCCATGTCCCAGGGGGACAGGCCGAACTCCCAGAAGCCGTCGAGCCTGCCGGCCGCCACGTAGGCCAGGTCCAGGGACGCCGCGCCGGGCCGGCGCAGTCCCGCGGTACGGCGGGTCAGTTCGCGGAAGATCGCCATGTAGGCCTCCGCGTGCTCGAACATCCGGTAGGGGAAGCCCGTGCCGATCAGGGCCTCGTCGAGGCGGGTGCGCCGGGAGACCCGGATGCGCTTGTCGTTCAGGTAGGCGCCGGCTCCCTTGCTGGCGGTGAACAGCTCGTTGCGGCCCGGGTCGAAGACGACGCCGTGCGTCATGACGCCGCGGTGGGCGAGGCCGATCGAAACGGCATACTGGGGGAAGCCGTGGATGAAGTTGGTGGTGCCGTCCAGCGGATCGATGATCCACTGGAACTCGCTGCCGGCCGGCGGCCCGGAGGCGCCGGACTCCTCTGCTAGAATCGCATGCCCCGGGTAGGCATCCCGGAGCACTTCGATGATCGCGGCCTCGGCCGCCCTGTCCACCTCGGTCACGAAGTCGCTCTGCTGCTTGACGCCCACCTTGATGCGCTCCAGGTCCAGGCTGGCGCGATTGATGATCTGGCCGGCGCGACGCGCGGCCTTGATGGCGATGTTCAGGGTGGGATGCATGCGGAATCCATTGGCGGCGGGTCGGGTCGGCACCCGGCGAAGGCGCAATTCTATATGAAGGCCACCGACGCGCCGTCCGGGACGGCGCTTGCCGCCCGGCTCGCCGGGGTGCGCATCGTCCTCGTTCGCCCCAGCCACCCCGGCAACATCGGGGCGGCGGCCCGCGCCATGAAGGTCATGGGGCTGACCCGCCTCGATCTCGTGGTCCCCGGGGCCGACCGCCTGGACCCGCAGGCCGTGGCGATGGCCTCGGGCGCCCGGGATGTCCTGGGCGCGGCCCGGGAGCACGCGAGCCTGGGGGAGGCCCTGGCCGGCACCGTCTTCTCGGTCGCCCTCACCGCGCGGCGGCGTGAGCTGGCGGCCGAGTGCCTCTGGATCCGGGATGCGGCGCTCCTCGCCGCGGCGCAGGCGGGGCCGGCGGAAGTGGCCTTCGTGTTCGGCAACGAAACCCGCGGCCTCTCCAACGAGGACCTGTCGCAGTGCACCCACTGGTCGCAGATACCGGCCGACGCCGGGTATTCCTCGCTCAACCTGGCGGCGGCAGTGCAGGTCGCGGCTTATGAATTCCGCATGGCGGCGGCGGGGCCGTCGGCGCCGCCCGCCATTCCCGACGCGGGCGTTCCCGCCCGGCACGAGGAGGTGGCGGGACTCGTGGACCACCTGGAGCGCGCCGGCCTGGCTTCCGGCTTCCTCGATCCGGCGCGCCCGGGCCGCCTCGTTCCCCGGTTGCGGCGGCTTTTCGGCCGCGCGGGGCTCGAACGGGAGGAGGTCGCCCTGCTGCGCGGCCTGCTTTCCGCCCTGGAGAAGCAAAAAAGTTGACCGGCTAACCCGGGTATTCTAAGATTTCAGCAATTTCTTATGGGGTTAGCCGATGTTTGCCCGGGTTCGTGAGGATGTGGCCTGCGTTTTCGATCGGGACCCGGCCGCGCGATCGACCTGGGAGGTCATGACCTGCTACCCGGGCCTTCATGCCCTGGTCATGCACCGGCTGGCCCACTGGTTCTGGGGCCACGGCTTCCGCTGGCTCGGACGGGCCACATCCCACTTCACCCGCTGGCTCACCGGCATCGAGATCCACCCCGGCGCGACCATCGGCCGGCGGGTCTTCATCGACCACGGGATGGGCGTGGTGATCGGCGAGACGGCGGAAATCGGCGACGACTGCACCCTCTACCACGGCGTCACGCTGGGCGGCACGTCCTGGAACAAGGGCAAGCGTCATCCCACCCTTTGCCCCGGGGTCGTGGTGGGCGCCGGGGCAAAGGTGCTCGGGCCCATCACCATCCATCCCGGCGCCAAGGTGGGCTCCAATGCGGTCGTCGTCCGCGACGTGCCGCCGGGGGCGACCGCCGTCGGCATTCCCGCCCGGATCGTCGATGCGGCCGCCGACCCGGCGCGGGTGGCCAAGGCCGAGCAGATGGGCTTCTCCGCCTACGCCGTGACGCGCGACCAGGACGATCCCGTGTCGATGGCGATCCATGGGTTGCTCGATCACGCGGTGGAGACCGACCGCCGCCTGGAGAAGCTCATCGGCCTGCTCGAACGGTCGGGGGTGCACCTGGCGGACGAGTTGGCCACGGCCGACAAGTTCGACCCGAACTTCCTTGGGAAGATAGTTGACTGAAATAGTTGGGAACTGTATAGTTGATAAAAATCCTCGGGAATTGTCCTTCCCGAGCCTTGGCCCCTGACCCTGACGAGAGAGGTGTCCCATGAGACTGACGACCAAAGGACGTTTTGCAGTGACGGCGATGATCGACCTAGCCCTGCGCCAACATGCGGGACCGGTCACCCTGGCGGGCATCAGCGAGCGCCAGCGCATCTCCCTCTCCTACCTGGAACAGCTGTTCGGCAAGCTGCGCCGGCACAAGCTGGTGGCGAGCGTCCGCGGTCCCGGTGGCGGCTATTGCCTCGCCCGGCCCATGGGCGGGGTTTCCGTCGCCGAGATCATCCAGGCGGTGGACGAGCCCCTGGATGCCACCAACTGCGGCGGCAAGGGCAACTGTCACGACGACAATCCCTGCATGACCCACAACCTGTGGACCAGCCTCAACGCCCACATCATCGAATACCTGAAGTCGGTGACCCTGGAACAGCTCGTCCGCGAGCAGCAGAACGGGGAGTTCCAGACGATCAGCATCGAGGCCATCCCCGGGCGCCGGCAGCGGGTCGTGCCGGTCGTCGCCGTCGCCTCGGCCGCCTGAGGACCGGGTTCCGCCGTCCGTCGGACTGCCCCGTGTTCGCGCCTGCCTACCTGGACTACAACGCCACGACGCCCCTGGCGCCGGCGGTGCTGGACGCCATGCTGCCCTGGCTGGAGGGCCGCTTCGGCAATCCCTCCAGCCGGCACGAATTCGGCAGGGCGGCGCGGCGCGCCATCGACGAGGCACGGGGGCGGGTCGCCGCGGCGGTCGGTGCCCATCCCACCGAGGTGATCTTCACCAGCGGCGGTTCCGAGGCCAACAACCTGTTCCTGCGCGGCGCCGCGGCCACCCTCGCCCCCTCCGGCGGGGCCGGCGCCTGCCTGGCCGTGTCGGCCATCGAGCATCCCTGCGTCCGGGAGCCCGCCAGGGCCCTGGCGCGACGCGGATGGTCCCTGGCCGAGGTGGCGGTGGACCCGGACGGCCGGGTGTCACGCGGCGCGTTCCGCGACGTCCTCGCCCGCAAGCCGCGGATCGTTTCGGTGATGATGGCGAACAACGAGACCGGCGTGATCCAGGACGTGGCGGCCATGGCCGACGACGCGAGGCCCGCCCGGGCATGGTTCCACAGCGACGCCGTGCAGGCCTTCGGCAGGATTCCGGTCGATTTCCGCGCCCTGAACGGCGCCGGACTCCATGCCCTGACCCTCTCCGCCCACAAGCTCGGCGGGCCGAAGGGGGCGGGGGCGCTGGTGCTGGACAAGCGCGTCGAACTGGAACCCCTGATCCAGGGCGGCGGCCAGGAACGGGGCCTGCGCTCGGGTACCGAGAACGTCCCGGCCATCGTCGGCTTCGGCCTCGCCTGCGAACTGGCCGTCGCCCACCGCGCCGCGGAGGCCGCGCGCCTGGTGGCCCTGCGGGGCCGCCTGGAGCGGGGGCTCGCCGCCGCCGGCGCGGAAATCTTCGGCCGGGCGGCGGAGCGGCTGCCGAATACGGTGTATTTTTCGCTCCCCGACCTGGACGGCGAGACCCTCGTCGGCCGCCTTGACCGGGAAGGCTATGCCGTGGCGAGCGGCGCCGCCTGCGCCAGCGCCAAGACGGAACCCTCCCACGTGCTGATGGCCATGGCCGTCTCCCCGGTCCTGGCCCGGGGCGCGGTCCGGGTGAGCCTGGGTGCGGGCACCCGCGAGGCGGACGTGGACGGCTTCCTCGCCGCCCTCGCGCGGACCGCCGGCCAGTTGAAAAACCTGTCCGTCGTCGCCACGATGGAATGAACACGGAAACACGGAGAACGACACGATGCTGAAGCTGCCCATCTACCTCGACTACTCGGCCACCACGCCGGTGGATCCCCGGGTCGCGGACAAGATGATCCCCTATCTCGTGGAGAAGTTCGGCAATCCCGCCTCGCGCTCCCACGCCTTCGGCTGGGAGGCCGAGAAGGCGGTGGAGGAGGCCCGGGAGGAAGTGGCGGCCCTGGTGAACGCCGATTCCAAGGAGATCGTCTGGACTTCCGGCGCCACCGAATCGAACAACCTGGCCATCAAGGGAGCCGCCCATTTCTATGCCGGCGCGAAGGGCAGGCACATCATCACCGTCGCCACCGAGCACAAGGCCGTCCTCGACACCGTCAAGGAACTGGAGCGCCAGGGCTTCGAGGCCACCTATCTCGTTCCCGGCGAGGACGGTCTCGTCACCGTCGAGCAGTTCGAGGCCGCCCTGCGGCCGGACACGGTGGTCGCTTCCGTCATGGCGGTGAACAACGAGATCGGCGTCATCCAGCCCATCGAGGCCATCGGGGAGATCTGCCGCAGCAAGGGGGTGATCTTCCACGTGGATGCCGCCCAGGCCACGGGCAAGATGCCCATCGACCTGGCGAAGCTCAAGGTGGACCTGATGTCCTTCTGCGCCCACAAGACCTACGGGCCGAAGGGCATCGGCGCCCTGTACGTCCGGCGCAAGCCGCGCATCCGCCTGGAGGCCCAGATGCACGGCGGCGGCCACGAGCGCGGGCTCCGTTCCGGGACCCTGGCCACGCACCAGATCGTCGGCATGGGCGAGGCCTTCCGCATCGCCCGCGAGGAGATGGCGGTGGAGAACGAGCGCATCCGCATGCTGCGCGACAAGCTCCTCAAGGGCCTGATGGACATCGAGGAGACCTACGTGAACGGCGACCTGGAACACCGGGTGCCCCACAACCTGAACGTCAGCTTCAACTACGTGGAAGGCGAGTCCCTGATCATGGCCATCAAGGACATCGCCGTCTCCTCCGGCTCCGCATGCACCTCGGCGTCCCTGGAGCCCTCCTACGTGCTGCGCGCCCTGGGTCGCTCGGACGAGCTGGCCCACAGCTCGATCCGCTTCACCCTGGGCCGCTTCACCACGGAGGAGGAGATCGACTACACGGTGAAGCTGCTGCACGCGAAGCTCGCCAAGCTGCGCGAACTCTCTCCCCTGTGGGAGATGTACAAGGACGGGATCGATCTCAACACGGTCCAGTGGGCCGCCCACTGAGCCCGGGCCGCGGGCGCCGCGCCGCGGGCCGATGAACCACCCACCCCCGCCCCGGAGGCGGGGGCGACCAGAAAGGGGCAAGACATGTCGTACAGCACGAAAGTCATCGAACACTACGAGAATCCGCGCAATGTCGGTTCCTTCGCCAAGGAGGACGGCGACGTGGGCACCGGCATGGTGGGGGCTCCCGCCTGCGGCGACGTCATGAAGCTGCAGATCAAGGTGGGCAAGGACGGTGTCATCGAGGACGCCAAGTTCAAGACCTACGGTTGCGGCTCGGCCATCGCCTCCTCGTCCCTGGTCACCGAATGGGTGAAGGGCAAGACGCTGGACCAGGCCCTGGACATCAAGAACACCCAGATCGCCGAGGAACTGGCCCTGCCGCCGGTGAAGATCCACTGCTCGATCCTCGCCGAGGACGCGATCAAGGCCGCCGTCGCGGACTACAAGAAGAAGCACGGCGAGTGAGTTTCCGTTGAACCGAGAATAGGGGAAAGCCATGGCAGTCACGTTGAGCGAGGCGGCGGCGAAGCACGTCGCCAATTTCCTGCAGAAGCGGGGCAAGGGCATCGGGGTGCGCCTGGGGGTCAAGACCTCGGGCTGCTCGGGCATGGCCTACAAGCTGGAGTTCGCCGATTCGGCGGAGGCCGAGGACCTCGTCTTCGAGAGCCGCGGCCTGAAGATCCTCGTGGACCCGCGCAGCCTGCCCTACATCGACGGCACCGAGCTGGACTTCGCGAAGGAGGGGTTGAACGAGGGCTTCAAGTTCAACAACCCGAACGTCAAGGACCAGTGCGGCTGCGGCGAGTCCTTCAACGTCTGAACGCCGAGATCCAGTGACCAGCGCCGACCACGACCTGGCGAAGGACTACTTCGCGCTCCTCGACCTGCCGCGCCGCCAGCATGTGGACCGGGAGGAGCTGGAGCGCCGCTACCACGAGGTCCAGGCCCGCGTCCATCCGGACAAGCATGCCCACCTGTCGGACCAGCAGAAGCGCCTGGCCATGCAGTGGGCCACCCGCGCCAACGAGGCCTACCAGACCCTGAAGAGCCCCCTGAAGCGCGCCCACTACCTGCTGCAGCTGGCGGGGCACGATCCGCAGATCGAGCGCAACACGGCCATGCCCATGGAATTTCTCGTGCAGCAGATGGAATGGCGCGAGGCGGTGGAGGAGGCGAGGGGGGCCGGCGACGGGGACGGGCTGGACGCGCTGCACCGGCGCCTGCGCAAGGAGATGGCCGGCCAGTACGCGGAGCTGGAACGGGTGCTCGACCACGCCCCGGACATGGCGCGGGCGGCGGAGGTCGTCCGCCAGCTGATGTTCCAGGAAAAGCTGCTGCACGAAATCGACGAGGCCCTCGCCGCCGTCGAAACCTGACGCCCCCCGACCAGGGGGGCGAGAACAAGAAGACATGGCACTACTGCAAATCTCCGAGCCCGGCCAGTCGGCGGCGCCCCACGAGCACCGCCTGGCCGTCGGCATCGACCTGGGCACGACCAATTCCCTGGTGGCCACCGTGAAGAGCGGCATGGCCGTGGTCCTGAACGACGAGAAGGGCCGCTCCCTGCTGCCCTCCGTGGTCCGCTACGGCGCCGAAGGCGCCGTCGACGTGGGTTACGGCGCCCAGGCCCGCCAGTCCCAGGATCCCAAGAACACCATCGTCTCGGTGAAGCGCTTCATGGGGCGGGGCCTCAAGGACATCGCCCACGTGGAGTCGATGCCCTATGCCTTCGAGGATGCGCCGGGCATGGTCCGGCTGCGCACCGTCCAGGGGGTCAGGAGCCCGGTGGAGATATCCGCGGAGATCCTCAGGTCGCTGCGCGTCCGTGCCGAGGCTTCCCTGGGCGGCGCCCTGACTGGCGCCGTGATCACCGTGCCGGCGTACTTCGACGACGCCCAGCGCCAGGCCACCAAGGACGCGGCCCGGCTGGCCGGCCTGAACGTCCTGCGGCTGCTCAACGAGCCCACGGCGGCGGCCATCGCCTACGGCCTGGACAACGGCGCCGAGGGCATCTATGCGGTCTACGACCTGGGCGGCGGCACCTTCGACATCTCGATCCTGAAACTCGCCAAGGGCGTCTTCCAGGTGCTGTCCACCGGCGGCGATTCCGCCCTCGGCGGCGACGACTTCGACCACCGGGTCTTCTGCTGGATCATCGAGGAGGCCAAGCTCGCGCCGGTATCCCACCAGGATGCGCGGCTGCTGCTCACCAAGGCCCGGGAGGCCAAGGAGACCCTGACCCAGCATGGCGAGGCGCCGGTCACCGTGAAGCTGGGGAGCGGCGAATACGTGGATGTGAAGCTCACCACCGAGATCTTCACGGAGATCACGCGGACCCTGGTCCAGAAGACCCTCGGGCCCACCCGCAAGGCGCTGCGCGACGCGGGCCTCGCGCCCGAGGAGATCAAGGGCGTCGTGATGGTGGGCGGCGCCACCCGGATGCCGCAGATCCAGCGGGCCGTGGCCGAATACTTCGGCCAGGAGCCCCTGAACAACCTGGACCCCGACAAGGTGGTGGCCCTCGGGGCCGCGATCCAGGCCAACCTGCTGGCCGGCAACCGGGCGGCCGGCGACGACTGGCTGCTGCTCGACGTGATCCCCCTGTCCCTGGGCCTGGAGACCATGGGCGGCCTGGTGGAGAAGGTCATCCCCCGCAATTCCACCATCCCCATCGCCCGGGCCCAGGAATTCACCACCTTCAAGGACGGGCAGACGGCGATGGCCGTCCACGTGGTGCAGGGCGAGCGGGAACTGGTCTCCGACTGCCGCAGCCTCGCCCGTTTCGAACTGCGCGGCATCCCCCCGATGGTGGCCGGGGCCGCGCGCATCCGCGTCACCTTCCAGGTGGATGCCGACGGCCTGCTGTCGGTGACGGCCCGGGAACAGACCACGGGCCACGAGGCCCGGGTCGAGGTGAAGCCTTCCTACGGCCTCTCGGAGGACGAGATCACGTCCATGCTGAAGGATGGCTTCGAGCACGCCTCCGACGACGCCTTCCGCCGGGCCCTGCGGGAGGCCCAGGTGGAGGCCCAGCGGCTCATCGAGGCCACCCAGTCGGCCCTGCGCGAGGACGCGGACCTGCTCTCCACCCTGGAGCGGGCCCATGTGGACCATTGCGTCGCGAAGCTCCAGGCGCTCGTCATCGGCGACGATCGCCGGGCCATCGACGCGGCCATGGACGCCCTCAACAAGGGCACCGCCGAATTCGCCGCCCGGCGCATGAACCGCAACGTGCAGCGGGCGCTTGCCGGAAAATCCATCGACCAGATCTGACCATGACCCGGATCATCGTCCTCCCCCATTGGGAACTCTGCCCGGAAGGCGCCGTCCTCGAGGCGGAGCCCGGCACCACGCTCTGCGACGCGCTGCTGGACAACGGCATCGACATCGAGCATGCCTGCGAAAAATCCTGCGCCTGCACCACCTGCCACGTGGTGCTCAGGGAAGGCTTTCAATCCCTGGAGCCGGCCGAGGAGGAGGAGGAGGATCTGCTCGACAAGGCCTGGGGCCTGGAGCCCACCTCCCGCCTGTCGTGCCAGGCCCGGGTCGGCGACACGCCCCTGGTGGTGGAGATCCCGAAATACACCATCAACATGGCCCGGGAAGGAAAGCACTGACATGAAATGGACCGACGTCAACGACATCGCCATCGAACTGGCGGACGCGAGGCCGGACGTGGACCCGACCCGCGTCAATTTCGTCGACCTGATGAACTGGGTGATGGCCCTGCCCGGCTTCGACGACGACCCGAAGCACTGCGGCGAGCGGGTCCTCGAGGCCATCCAGCAGGCCTGGATCGACGAGGTGGCCTGACATGCTTCCGGGGCGCGCATTCCGGTGCTTCGCCCTGCGGGCGGCGGGAATCGTGGCCGCTGCCACCTGCATCGGCGGCGCCGTCGCCGGGGACAAGCCCGTCGGCATCACGGCCGACCAGCCCTACCTGGACGTGGTCCACGAAGGCAGGCTGTTCCGCATCATCCGCGACCAGGACAACCAGGCCGAGGTGGACCCGGACTACGCGCTCACCTCGCGGCCCTGTCCCCCGTTCTGCGTCCAGCCCATGCAGGCGGCGCCCGGCGTCGAGACCATCGGCGAGCTGGAACTGCTCGAATACCTGAAGCGGATCACGCGGCGCGACGACAGCGTGATGGTCGTCGATTCCCGGGAACCGGACTGGCTCAAGCGCTCCGGCATCATCCCCGGCGCCGTGAACATCCCCTGGACGCGGCTGCATCCCGCCCATGGCGATGTCCAGTCCATCGCGGAAACGCTGGAGCTGACCTTCGGGGCCGCCCGCACCGGCGTCCTCTGGAACTTCGAGAACGCGAAGACCCTGGTCTTCTACTGCAACGGCATCTGGTGCGGCCAGTCGCCCACCAACATCCGGCAATTGCTGGCCCTGGGTTATCCGCCCCACAAGCTCAAGTGGTACCGGGGCGGCATGCAGGCCTGGAAGAGCCTCGGGCTTTCCACCGTGCCGGTCGGCAAGCCGTGACCGGTGCGGCCCTGATCGACACCCACTGCCACCTGGACGCCGCCGAATTCGACGCCGACCGGCCGGCCGTGGCGGAACGGGCCGCGCGGGCCGGCGTGGCGCGCATCGTCGTGCCGGCCGTGGAGCGCGCCAATTTCGGCGCCGTGGCCTCGATCTGCCGGGAGTATCCCGCCTGCGTCCCGGCCTATGGCATCCACCCGATGTACGTGGACCGGGCCCGGGACGAGGACCTCGCCGCCCTCGAGCGCAGCCTGGACGAAGGGGAGCCCGTGGCCGTGGGCGAGATCGGCCTGGATTTCTTCGCCGAGCCGAGGGACGAGGCCCGCCAGGTGCGCTGGTTCGCCGCCCAGCTGGAGATCGCCCGGGCGCGCAACCTGCCGGTGCTGCTGCACGTTCGCCGCGCCGTGGATGCGGTGCTCCGGGAACTGCGCCGGATCCGCGTGCCCGGCGGCATCGCCCACGCCTTCAACGGCAGCCGGCAGCAGGCCGACGCATTCCTCGGGCTGGGCTTCAGGCTGGGTTTCGGGGGGGCGATGACCTTCGACCGGGCGACCCGCCTGCGCGAACTCGCCGCCACCCTGCCCCTGTCCGCCATCGTCCTGGAAACCGACGCGCCGGATATCCCCCCGGCGTGGATCGGCCGCGGCCGCAACGAGCCGGCGGAACTGCCCCGCATCGCCGCCGCGCTGGCCGGACTGCGCGGCCTGCCGGCGGACGAGGTGATCGCCGCGACCGCCGACAACGTGCGCGCCGTCCTGCCGGGTCTCGCCTGACGCCGGCCTCCCTCCCGGCCCCGCGCCCCCATGCGCTCGCCCCGCGCCCTCGCAGCGCTCGTCGTCCTCACGCTGATCTGGGGCTACTCCTGGGTGCTGGCAAAGCAGGCCCTGGATTACGCCGCGCCCTTCACCCTGGGCTTCCTGCGGTCCCTGGTCAGCACCTTCGCCCTCTTCGGGGTGCTGATGGCGACGCGGCGCTCCCTGGCCCCCCGGGCGGTCCTCAAGACCGGCGTCATCGGCGCGATCCAGTCGGGCCTCTTCCTCGTCTGCCAGACCTGGGCCCTGGTCGAGGGCGGGGCCGGACGCACGTCGGTGCTGATCTTCACCATGCCGATCTGGACGCTGCTGCTCGGCCGCTTCCTGCTGGCCGAGCGGGTGCGCGGGGCCGAATGGCTGGCCGCCGGCAGCGCCCTGACCGGGCTCGTCGTCTTCATCGCGCCCTGGAACCTCGAAGCCAGCGCATTCAGCAAGCTCCTGGCCCTGGGGGCGGCCCTGTGCTGGGCCGTCGGCACCGTCCTCGTCAAGCGCTGGCGGGCCGAGCTCGGCAGCGACCTGCTGTCCCTGACCGCATGGCAGATGGCGGCCGGCACCCTGCTGCTGGCGGCGGTGGTCGCCGCCGTGCCGGAACCGGCCACCCGCTGGACCTGGCCCTTCGTCGCGATCCTCGCCTTCATCGCGCTGGTCAGCACGGCCCTGGGCTGGATCCTCTGGCTGCGGGTCCTGCGCGACCTGCCGGCCTGGCAGGCGGGGCTGTCGGTGCTCGGCGTGCCCGTCGTCGCGAACCTGTCCTCGCGGTTCGCCCTCGGCGAGACGGTGGCACCGCTGGAACTGGCCGGGATGCTGCTGATCGGCGCCGGCCTGGCCCTGATGTCCTTCCTGAACTGGCGGGCCCAGCGCCGCGCCGAGGCCGTGGCCGCCGCCTGACCGGGACCGTTGCCGTTTCCGCTTAGAATCCGGCCATGAGCCAATTCGCCTTCTACCGCAAGGTCACGGTGCTGAACACGGTCGAGCACCGGAACCTCAAGATCTCGACCATCGACCATCCTTTCCGCTTCGCCCGGGACACGACCGCCGTGCTGGTCGCCGGCGTGGAGTTTTCCGAGGCCTCGAAGGAATATCCCATCGTGTTCACCCGGAACCGGGAGGGCAAGGTGGCGCCCGTCGTGCTGCTCGGGGTGAGGGCCGGCGAGAACCTGTTCGTGGACCCGGACGGCCGCTGGCACGCCCGCTACGTGCCGGCCTTCGTCCGCCGCTATCCCTTCGTCCTGGCCGAACAGGGGCCCCGGCAGGAGCTGCTCGTCTGCGTGGATGCCAACTACGAGGGGCTGTCCGTGGACCACGGCGACCTGCTGATCGGCGCCGATGGCCATCCGACCCAGCGCCTCGAGGAGATCCTGGCCTTCCTGCGCAGCTTCCAGGCCGAATTCACCCGCACCCAGGCCCTGGTGGACAAGCTGGAATCCTGCGGGCTGTTCCGGGAACTGTCGGCGCGGGTGGAGACCCAGGCGGGCAACCGCTTCGACATCGGCAGCTTCCTGGCCATCGACGAGGAGAAGCTGACGGCCCTCCCCGACGCCCAGGTCCTGGACCTGTACCGCAGCGGCGCCATGGGGCTCGTCTTCCTGCACCTCTCGTCCCTGGGCAACCTGAACCGGCTGCTCGAACTGATCAACGCCCGGGAGGCCGCCGCGCCTGCCCAGGAGGCGGCCCCGCCCCTGCATTGACGGCAGCCGGCCGGCCGGCGGGTTCCGCCCTCAGGGGCCCGGCGGCCCCGCCCGCCGCTGCCGGACCCAGGCTTCGAAGGCCTCGGGGGCCATGGGCGGCGCGTGGAAATAGCCCTGGACCACCTGACAGCCCCAGCGGCGCACGATGTCCAGCTGTTCGGCGGTCTCGACCCCCTCGGCCACGGTCTGCAGGTTCAGGGTCCTGCCCAGGGCGACGATCATCTCGGCGATGCGTTCGGCCGAGCCGCCGCTGCCGATGCCGCTGACGAAGGCCCGATCCACCTTCATCACGTCCACCGGCAGGCGCTGCAGGTAGGCCAGGGACGAGAAACCGGTGCCGAAGTCGTCGATGGCGATGCTGACGCCGATGTCCTTCAGGATGCGCAGCGTGGCGATGGTGGATTCCACGTCCTCCATCACCATGCCCTCGGTGATCTCCACCTCCAGCGACGAGGGCGGCAGCGCGTTGGCCTCGATGGCCGCCTTCAGGCCGGCCACGAAGGAGCCGGCGCGGAACTGCGGCATGGAGACGTTGATCGCCAGCTGCAGGCCGCCGAGGCCGGTGTCGTGCCAGGCGCGCAACTGCCGGCAGGCCTCCCCGATCACCCAGGTGCCCAGTTCCACGATCAGGCCCGAGCGCTCGGCGAGCGGGATGAACTCGGCGGGCGGCACGTAACCGCCGTCCTCCCGGCGCCAGCGCAGCAGCGCCTCGGCGCCGACCACCCGTCCGGTGGCTGCCTCCACCTGGGGCTGGTAATGGAGGGCCATCGCGTTCGAGCGCATGGCCGCCCGCAACGCCCGCAGCACGTCGAGCTTGCGTCGCGACTCGCGGCTCATCTGCTCCGTGTAGGCGACGTATTCCCCGCGCGCCTGGTCCTTGGCCCGGTTCAGGGCCAGGGTGGCCTGCTGCAGGGCTTCCTTCGGGTCCCGTATGCCGTCCGGCAGGTGCACCACGCCGACGGTGCCCGAGAAGACGATCGGGTAGTCGTCGTTCAACTCCACCGGCTCCCGCATCAGGGCGAGCAGCGCGTCCCCCGACAGTTCCGACGACGGCCCCGCCAGGGCGAAGGTGTCGCCGCTGGCGCGCGCGATCCGCACCGTGGGCGGCAGGTTCGATTCCAGGCGGCTGGCGATGCCCACCAGGAAGGCGTCGGCCAGGTCGCTGCCCAGGGCGTCGTTGATGTCCGAGAAGCGGTCGATGTCGAGGAGGCAGACCGTGGTGTCGCCGGTCCCGGCATCCTCGAGCGCCTGCAGGAAGCCGCGCCGGTTCGGCAGTCCCGTCAGCGGATCGTGGTAGGCCAGGTAGCCCAGCTTGTCGAACAGATGGACGTTGGCGAAGCCCACCGAGGCATTGGCGGCGAAGACCTCCAGCAGCTGCCGGTCGAGGGGCTCCAGGGGGGCCCTGGAGTCGATGAAGATCGCCGCGTCGCGGCCCTCGAAGCTCGCGTAAAGCGTGTTGGCGGAACCGTCGAACAGGTTCGCCCGCGTCTCCAGGCAACGGGCGATCGCCCCGGCGACGCGCGCGTCGCCCAGGTCCGCGAGCGGCCGGCCGGCGTATCCCCCGTAGGGCCCGGCGCCGCTGATGACGTGGCAATCCCCCGGCTTTGCCCCGTCCACGGGCAGCCCGCGCCGGGCGCAGACGATGCCGGCCGGCTCGATGGCCAGCAGGGTTGCGATCTGGGCCAGGACGCCCTCGGCGAAGGACCCGATGGCCCGCCGCTCGAACAGGTCGGCGGCGGCGCGGACGATCCTCTCCAGGCCCCGGCGGCTGTGGGAGATGGTGCGGATCTGCTCGAAGGACCGGATCGCGGCGATCAGCGAGGTGACCAGCCGCGTCCGCGTCAGCTCCGACTTGGTCCGGTAGTCGTTGATGTCGTAATCCCGTATCGCGTCCAGTTCCGGCGCGTATCCCGGTTGCCCCGTGCGCAGGATGATGCGGGTTTCCCGGAGGTCCAGCTCCTCCCGGATCACCCGGACCATGCGCAGCCCCGTGTGCTCCTCCTCCATCACCACGTCGAGCAGGATCACGGCCACGTCCTTCGATCCCGCCAGGATGGTCCGCGCCTCGGCTCCCGTGTAGGCATGCAGGAAGGCCATGGGGCGGTTGCGCACGGTCACGTCGGCCAGGGCGAACACCGTGGCGTCGTGGACCTGCCGGTCGTCGTCCACGATCAGGATCTGCCAGGGCGGACCCAGGGGCGCGGCGGGTTCCCGCGGCGCCTCGTCGGCGAAGGGATAGAGGTCGTCGCCCTGGAACGGTTTTGCGGTCATCCGGAAGCGTCCTTCTGGTTCTCGGGGGCCGTCTGCGGCAGGGTCATGTGGAAGGTGGTGCCCCGGCCGGGCAGGCTTTCGAAGGCGATGCGTCCGCCCAGCACGCGCGTGACGAGCGTATAGACGATGTGCAGGCCCAGGCCGCTGCCCCCGCGGCCCATGCGGGTGGTGAAGAAGGGATCGAAGATGCGCCCCTGGATCTCGGTGGGGATGCCCTTGCCGTCGTCCGCCACCTCGACGGTGACGCGGCCCTCGCCCGACTGCTTCGCACGCAGCGTCACGGTGCGCGACCGCAGCCCCTCGAAGGCGTGCACCAGGGCATTGCTGAGCAGGTTGGTGAGGACCTGCCCCAGGGGCCCGGGGTAGCTGTCGAAGGCGAGGCCTTCCGGCATCTGGATCTCCACCCGGTGGCTGGTCTTGCGGAACTGGGGCCCGACCGACAGCAGCACGTCCTCGGCGATCTCCCGCAGGTCGAATCGGCGCCGCTGGGTGCTCGTCTGGTCCACCGCCAGCCGTTTGAAGTGGCTGATCAGCTCGCTGGCCACATGCAGATTCCTGATCAGCATGCGCAGCGCCTCGTCGCCCTGCTGCACGTATTCGCCCAGGGCGCTGCGCCGCAACTGCCCCGTCTCGGCCTGGCGGCGGAACTCGTCGTGCTTTTCCGCCAGGGTCGTGGCCACCATCAGGCTGTTGCCGAGCGGCGTGTTCAGCTCGTGGGCCACGCCCGCCACCAGGGTGCCCAGGGAGGCCAGCTTCTCGCTGCGCACCAGTTCGTCCTGGGCGCGGCGCAGGGTTTCCAGGGCTTCGCTCAGCTGCGCGTTGGAACGGCTGAGGTCCTCGGTGCGGCGGGCCACCCGCTGTTCCAGTTGCTCGGCCAGGGCCTGGAGCTCCGCCTCGGCCCGCTTGCGGTCGGTGATGTCCCGGACGATGGTGACGAGGCAGGGCTCCCCGGAGACGAAAATCCTCGACGCGGAAAGGAGGCCCGTGCCGATCTCGCCGTCCTTGCGCCGGTAGCGCACCTCCATGTTGCGGATGCGTCCCTCCTTCTCCATCACCGCGACGAATTCGTCGCGATCCTCCGGCCGCACCCAGAGGTTCAGCTCCAGCGACGTGCGCCCGACGGCCTCCTCCCGGGTCCACCCGCTCGTCTCCTCGAATCCCTCGTTGGCATCGAAGATGCGGCCGTCGGCGATGCGGGTCAGGACGATGTAATCGGGGCTGTAATGGAAGATGCGCGAGAACTTGTCCTCCGAGAGCCGCAGCGCGTCCTCCGCCTGCACCTTCTCCGTGATGTCCCGGACGATGGAAAACAGGAGCCGACGGTCGCCCACCATCACGAGGAACGCGGAAAACAGGCAGCGGCGGATCGTGCCATCCCGCCGCTTCAGGTCGAAGGGCACGTCCGATGCCTCGCCGTTTTGCAACACCGCCGCCACGATCCGTCCCCGGACTTCCGGGTCCTTCCACAGCCCCAGTTCCGTGGTACGGGCGCCGATCACGTCGGCTTTTGCCCAACCGGTGCCCGCCTCGAAGGCCCGGTTCACGTCGATGATCCGGCCTGACTCCAGGTCCGCGATGGCGATGTGGTCCGGGTTGAGGTCGAACAGCTTGGAGAACTTCTCCTCGGAGAGGCGCAATGCCATCTCCTCGTGCTTGCGAGTCGTGACGTCGCGCACGAAGAGCACCAGGAAGGGTTCGCCGGCGATGGTCACCACCACCGCCGAGGAGAGGCCGACCCGCTCCTGTCCATCCTTGCGCACGAAGGTCCACTCGAAATCCCGGACGACCTTCTCCTCCTTCAGGCGGCGTGCCAGCTCCAGCCGCTGCTCCGGGTGCTTCCAGATGCCCAGGTCCACCGAGGAGCGCCCGACCGCCTCTTCCCGGCTCCAGCCGGCGATCTCCTCGAAGCTGTGGCTCACGTCGGAGAAACGGCCGTCGGAGAGCCGGCTCAGGGTGATCGAGTCGGGGCTGTTCGTGAACACGAGGGAGAGCTTCTCCTCCGACAGGCGCAGCGCCTCCTGGGCCGATATCCAGTCCGTGATGTCGCGCAGGATGGCCACCATCCGGGGCTCCTCGCCCACCTGTGCAATGGCCGCGGAAACCAGGCCACTGCGCACCTCCCCGTCCTTGCGCCGCACGCGGATCTCGAAATTGGCGACCCGTCCGTCGCGGCGCAGGCGGTCCACGAGTTCCATCCGCTGGGCCGGGTCGGCCCAGATGCCCAGTTCGACGGCGGTGCGGCCGATCGCCTCCGCCCGGGTCCAGCCGATGATCCGCTCGAAGCTCTCGTTGGCGTCCAGGATGCGGCCGTCCTCCAGGCGGCTGATGGTGATGTAGTCGGGACTGGCGTGGAACACCCGGGAGAACTTCTCCTCCGACAGTCGCAGCGCGCTTTCGGCCGCGATGCGTTCGCTGATGTCGCGCACGATGCCGACCAGGAGGACCTCCTTCCCCACCGGCACGACACTGGCCGAAA
>JAEUNJ010000033.1 GCA_016791145.1 Rhodocyclaceae bacterium
GAACAGGCCGGCGATCAGGGAGGACAGAATCTTCGACATTGCGTTTTCCTTTTCTCGGTTGGCGGCGCACATGCGCCTGCGTCCAATAACGGGGGCCCGGCAGCCCGGCTGACGCCGGGTTGTAAGGCTTTGTAATGGGCCTGGGGAGGCCTCGGCGGGAAGCCGCCGGTGGTATCGTGGCGCATCGTCAGCGCCCCGGAGTCCGCCATGACCGCGTCCCTCGTCCGCGCCGCCCTCCTCGCCCTCGCCGCCTGCCTGGCCCTGCCCGGACCGCTCCTCGCCGGTGGATCGGATTACGGGACGGCACCTGGCATTCCATCCGCATTCTCCGGCCAGGTCTCCGAATGGCCGGTGCCGACGCCCGAATTCGCCCGCGACCCCGCGGTCGCCCCGGACGGCAGCATCTACATCGCCGTGATGCGCGGCAACCGGGTGGCGCGCTTCGATCCGGCCACGGCTTCCTTCCGCGAGTGGCCGATGCCGAGGGGCCACCTGCCCCACGGGCTGCTGGTGGACCGAAGGGGCATCGTCTGGACCACGGGCAACGGCAACGGCACCGTCGGCCGGCTGGACCCGGCGAGCGGAGACATCCGCGAATTCCGGACGCCTTCCGGCGGCGGGCCGCATACCATCGTCCTGGCCGGGGACGGCAGGACCTTGTGGTTCACCCAGCAGAGCGGCAACCGGATCGGCCGCCTGGACACCGCCACGGGCAGTTTCACCGAATACCCCACCTCCGGCGGCCCCTACGGGATCGCCCTGGACCGCCGGGGCCTCGTCTGGTTCTGCCGCATGGGCGACGACCGCCTCGGGATTCTCGATCCGCGTACCGGCGCCATGGACGCCCTGGCGCTGCCCGAGGGGTCGCGCCCCCGCCGCATGGCGGCGGCGCCCGACGGGAGCCTCTGGGTGACCCTCTACGGCAGCGGCAAGCTCGTTCGGGTCGATCCGGCGGCGCGCCGCGTCGTTGCCGAGGTGGACCTTCCCGCCGGCGCCGGGGGCGGGCCCTATGCCGTCACGGTGGATGGCGCCGGCACCGTCTGGGCCAACGAGATCCATGCCGACACCGTCGTCCGCCTCGACCCTGTTGACGGAAGGCCCCGGGTGATCCCGCTGCCGACGCGGGATGCCGGGATACGGAAGATGGTGGTCGACGGCGCCGGGCGCCTTTGGTACATGGGCAGCCACAACGGACGCCTGGGCATGATCCGCTGACGTTTCCCCGCGCCCGGAAGCGCCGCGCCGACCCCGCGGATCGCCATGCCACCCGCATTGTGGAGCCTGCTCGCGGACGCGGTCGTCCTCGTGCACGGGATGTTCGTGGCCTTCGTCGTGGCCGGCGGCCTGCTGGCGCTGCGCTGGCGGCGGGCGCCCTGGCTGCACCTGCCGGCCGCCGCATGGGGATTCGCGGTCCAGGCCAACGGCTGGATCTGCCCGCTGACCCCGCTGGAGAACCGGCTGCGGGCCCTGTCCGGCGACGCACCCTATCCCGGCGACTTCCTCGGCCGCTGGCTGCTGGCGGCCTTGTACCCGGAGGGCCTGACCCCGCAGGTCCAGGCCTGGCTCGCGGCCCTGGTGGTGGCCGCGAACGTGGCCGCCTACGGCTTCGTCGTGGCCCGCCGGCGCCGTGGGCGTCGCAGGCGTTAGCGCCTCATCCAGTCCGCCTGACGGCTCGCCAGCCCGGCGACGGTCCGCACCAGCCAGCGGGGGGCGACGCGGGACCAGCCGGTGGCGATCCGGTTGCCGAGGCCGGGAACGCGGATCACCTCCCCGGCCATCAGTGCGGTGTATCCGTCGCGGGCCACGTCGGCGGGACTCGAAACCAGCAGGGCGGGGATCTCCCGGGCGGTGGCCGATCCGGCCTGGATGTCGGCCATCATGTCCGTGGCCGTGAGGCCGGGGCAGAGGGCGGTCAGGGTGACGCCGGTGCCCCGCAGTTCCTCCGAGAGCGCCTCCGTGAGGGCCAGCACGTAGGCCTTCGTGGCCGCATAGACCGCCATGGAAGGCACGGGCTGGAAGGCGGCGATGGATGCCACGTTGAGGATTCGCCCGCGGCCCCGGGCCACCATGCCGGGCAGCAGCAGGCTGGTCAGGGCCGTCAATGCGCCGGCGTTGAGGTCCAGGAGCTGCAGCAGGCGATCGGTCCGGGCGGCGTGAAAGGGTCCGACCTCGAGAATCCCGGCGTTATTGACGAGGATGTCCACCTCCAGCCCCGCCGAGGCCAGTTCGGCGGCCAGCTCGGCGGGCGATTCCCGCCGGGCCAGGTCCTTGGGCAGGATGCGCACTTCGACGCTGTGGTCGGCGGCCAGTTCCGCCGCCAGCGCCGCCAGCCGGTCGGCGCTGCGCGCCACGAGGACCAGGTCGTGGCCGCGGGCGGCGAACACCCGGGCGAGCTCGGCGCCGATGCCGGCCGAGGCGCCGGTGATCAGGGCGCGCCGGCCGGGCCGCCGGCCCCCCGCGGGGACCGCAGCGGGACCCGCGCCCGCCTGGCCCCGCCCGCCGGTCCGCCGGGCCGGACGGCCCGTCTTCACCGGGGGATCGGGCCGCGCCGCGGGCCCGGAGGTCGCCGCCGGGGTGTTCTTTCGTGTCGCCATGGGATTCCTCCTGTCGATTCCTGCCGCCCGCAAAGAAAGGTGCCCGCGCCGCGCCGGGCGCGGGGACCCACGGGCGGATCGTCGCCATGCCGGAAGCCGGATCCCCGCCCGGCGGGCGATCTGGATGCGACGGGCCGGTCCGCGACCGTGCGCGGCTTGCGGGGGCCGCGCCGTCCGCGCGCCGCGGTTTTCGGCTGCGATGCCGCGATCCTAACCCGGCCCGGGCCTTGCCCTGAGGAAGTCCGCAGGGCGGGCCGCCATGGCCGCCCCACCGGCGGGCCCGTCCCCGACCCGGAAGGCCGCGACGTCGCCCGGATGCCGGACTGCCGCCATCGCCCGTCAGACCCCGCTCCGGCGGGAACCGGCCGGTTCGCCATGACCCGCGACCGCGACCCGGGGGTGCCGGCGGAACTCCGTGTCGAACCCGCACGGACCGCGGCGGCGCATCGAGCGCCGGAGGCTTGCCCGACCCGCGCCGCCCGCCCGGCCGGCGATCCGAACCGGATGTACAGGCCCTCGCGGCCTTTCCTTCCCTGCGGCGCCATCCCTCCGGGCGCCACGGTCGGGTCGATCCAGGCCGTATCGCTCTTTCCCGGCGCGGCCGGCGTACCGCCGTCCAATCGCCGCCGAAGCCAACGGGACGCGCGGCGCCGCGGCGCTCTCGCATCCGGCTGTCTCGATGGCGGGGATTTTGGGATAATCGCAGGTTTCCCCGACGGAACGGAACACACCATGGAAGCCGAACGCCTGAACGCCATCGCCAACAGAATCGCCGACCTGTCCGGGCGCGGCGAGCAACTCCGGAGGTATCTTTGACTTCGCTGCCAAGGCAGCCAAGCTCGAGGAAATAGACCGGGAACTGGAGGACCCGAAGGTCTGGGACAACGCCCAGCGGGCCCAGGACCTGGGCAGGGAGAAGAAGTCGCTGGAAGCCGTCGTGCTGGTCCTGAGGCGGGTCGATGGACGGCTGAAGGACGCCGGCGACCTGTTCGAACTGGCCCGGTCCGAGGAGGACGAGGACACGGTGAATGCCGTGGAGGCCGACCTGGCCGAGGTGGAGGGGGAGGTGGCGGACCTGGAGTTCCGCCGCATGTTCTCCAATCCCGCCGATCCCAACAACTGCTTCATCGACATCCAGGCCGGCGCCGGCGGAACCGAGGCCTGCGACTGGGCCTCAATGCTGCTGCGCCAATACCTGAAATACTGCGAGCGCAAGGGCTTCAAGGCCGAGGTGCTGGAGCAGACCGACGGCGACGTGGCCGGCATCCGCAGCGCCTCCCTGAAGGTCGAGGGCGATTATGCCTACGGATTCCTGCGCACCGAGACCGGCGTGCACCGGCTGGTCCGCAAGAGCCCCTTCGACTCCTCCGGCGGCCGCCACACCTCCTTCGCCAGCCTTTTCGTCTACCCCGAGGTCGACGACTCCATCGAGGTGGAGATCAACCCGGCCGACCTGCGCATCGACACCTTCCGCGCGAGCGGCGCCGGCGGCCAGCACATCAACAAGACAGACTCGGCCATCCGCATTACCCACATTCCTTCCGGCATCGTGGTCCAGTGCCAGAACGACCGTTCCCAGCACCGCAACAAGGCCGAGGCAATGACGATGCTGAAGTCACGGCTCTACGAGGCGGAACTGCGCAAGCGCCAGGCCGAGGCGGACAAGCTGGAAGCGAGCAAGACCGACGTGGGCTGGGGCCACCAGATCCGCAGCTACGTCCTGGACCAGAGCCGCATCAAGGACCTGCGCACCAACGTGGAAATCTCCAATACCCAGAAGGTGCTGGACGGGGACCTGGACGCCTTCATCGAGGCCAGCCTGAAGCAGGGCGTCTGAGCCGGCAACCCGTCCCGCGCCCGCCGGGATCGGAGAACGAAAAAAAGCCCCGGGGATCGGGTCCGCCGGGGCTTGAACCAGCCATTGTTGGCTGGAGGAGGAGAGAATCGACGCGGGCGTCTATTCGGTGGCCGGCGTGCCGCCGGGCCTCTCCGCAGCCAGGCGCTTCAGGGCGGCGGCGAGATCGTTCACGTTGCGGGACACGGCGTCGTACTCGAGTTTCGACGCCACTCCCAGCCGGCTGATGGAAAGGGCGATCCGGTTCTGGAAGGCTTCCTCGAAGCGGTCCTGCTCGGCCCGACGCCGCCGGGAGGCCGCGGCGATGATCTTCCCTGCCCGCTCCGTCGTCTTCGCCTGGGCCGCCTCGCCTTCCTTCACGAGGGATTCGAAGACCTTCACGCCTTCGTCCCGGGCCTTGAAGAAAGCGCCGAGGCCGGCGAGCCAGATGCGCTGGTAGGACTCCTGCACGGCGTTGGCGAAGCTTACGCCCGGCAGGTTCTTTATCGTCTTGGTGACCATGCTGTTTCCCCGATGAGTCTCTTGTCATCGTCCCCGTTTCGCACAGGGACGACGAAAGGATAGCGCCGGGTTTTAGATTTCGCTTACTAAACGCATCGGGGACGGGGGCCCGCCGCCATGGCCGCGGCACGGCACGCCCCGGACCGGCGCCAAGCGGCTGAAATCAATGCACTTCGCGGGTCTCGCGAAATTCGATTTCGGGGAAACGCTCCCGCGTCAGGTCGAGATTGACCCGGCTGGGGGCCAGATAGACGGGATCGCCGGCCCCGTCCAGTCCCACGTTCATGGGGTATCGGTCGGAGATGGCGCGGATCTGCTCGGCGCCGCCCTTCAGCCAGCGGGCCGTGGCCACCTGGCAGGGCTCGAAGATCGCGTCCACGCCGTATTCGTTGGCGAGGCGATGGGCCACCACGTCGAACTGCAGGGCGCCCACCGCGCCGAGGATCAGGTCGTTGGTGCCCAGAGGCCGGAACAACTGGGTGGCCCCCTCCTCCGCCAACTGCTGCAGTCCCTTCTGCAACTGCTTGAGGCGCAGCGGATTGCGCAGGATCGCCCGCTGGAAGATCTCCGGCGCGAAGGCCGGGATGCCCGTGAAGCGCAGGTCCTCGCCCGTGGTGAAGGTCTCGCCGAGGCGGATCGTGCCGTGGTTCGGGATGCCGATGATGTCGCCCGCATAGGCGTCGTCGGTGATGTTGCGGTCCTGGGCCATGAAGGTGATGGCGTTGTTCACGGCGATCACCTTCCCGCCCGCCACCTGGCGGATCTTCATGCCCCGCTCGAAGCGGCCCGAGCAAACGCGCAGGAAGGCGATGCGGTCCCGGTGCCGGGGGTCCATGTTGGCCTGGATCTTGAAGACGAAACCCGAGAACTTCGCCTCCTCGGGTTCCACCTGGCGGGTCTCCGTGGCCCGCCCCAGCGGTGCCGGCGACATGTCCACGATGGCGTCGAGCAGGGACTGCACGCCGAAGTTGTTGACCGCCGAACCGAAGAACACCGGGCACTGGCGGCCGCCCAGGTAGGCGGCCGGGTCGTAGGGGTGGGAAGCCCCGCGCACCAGTTCCACGTCATGGCGCAATTCCGCCGCCTGGTCGCCGATCACTTCGTCCAGCCGCGGATTGTCGAGGCCCTCGATGACCTCGCCGATGCCACTCTTCTCCTCCGGCGCCTGGGGATCGAAGAAGCTGATCGTGTCGTCGTAGAGGTGGTAGACGCCGCGAAAGCGCTTGCCCATGCCGATGGGCCAGGTCATGGGCGCGCACTGGATCTTCAGCACCGACTCGATCTCGTCCAGCAGGTCGATGGGCGAGCGCCCCTCCCGGTCCAGCTTGTTGATGAAGGTGAGGATGGGCGTGTCGCGCAGCCGGCAGACGTCCAGGAGCTTGATGGTCCGCTCCTCGACGCCCTTCACCGAGTCGATGACCATGACGGCCGAATCGACGGCGGTGAGGGTGCGGTAGGTGTCCTCCGAGAAGTCCTCGTGGCCCGGCGTGTCCAGCAGGTTGATCACCCGGTCCCGGTAGGGGAACTGCATCACCGAGGACGTGACCGAGATGCCGCGCTGCTTTTCCAGCTCCATCCAGTCGGAGGTGGCATGCCGGGTGGCCTTGCGCGCCCGTACCTCGCCGGCCACCTGGATGGCGCCGCCGAACCAGAGCAGCTTCTCGGTCAGCGTCGTCTTGCCGGCGTCCGGGTGGGAGATGATGGCGAAGGTACGGCGGCGGTCGATTTCGGCGGCGAGGGGCGTCACGGCGGGGGCGGCGGCAGGACAAAGGGCGCGATTATACGGAAGGGGCCGCGGGAACCCGGCGGCAAATCCGCCGTTCGGCGAAGCGGCCTGCCTGCACCTGCTGGGACCTATTGTGCAGCGCAGGAAAAAGTGCTGAGATATGTTTGGCTTTCGAAGCCGATTTTGAATCCCATCCCGTGCATGCGCGGGGGCGAAGCAAGCGCGAGACCCAACCGCCAGCGGGACACAGATGAGGGAGGCAAGTCCGAAATGAAACTCCACACGGGTCGATACGCCGCCGCGGTGCTGGTCGCGGCGGCAGCAACCGGCATGGCGCAAGCCGCTCCCCCGACACCGGAATTCGTGGCGAACAAGGTCTTCTCCACCTACCTGGACGACCGGGCCGCCAACGGATCCCTGGCGCCGACGCAGACGCTCCTCTGGGGCAGCCCCGACAATGGCTACCGGTATTCGGCGGTAGTGCCGTCATTCGCGTCCGAGCAGGTGGATGCCCTCGGCGGGGAGCGCGAAGCCGACGTCCGGAATCTCGTCGCGGGCAGATCGTTGCTCCTCTTCAACGTCGGGAATCAGACCGACCTCTACTGGGAGTCGCCGGGGACAGGCGGGGCCGGCTGGTGGGGTCGGCCGCCGAAGCCCGCGACAGCCCATGCCATTGGCACCGATGCCCTGACCGTCGGCGGGAGCACTTCCGGCTACGTGAGCTTCCATGGCGACGGTCTGATGGATGATTTCCTGCACGGCGGCATGGCGAGGGTATCGGTGTGGTGGCCCGGCGGCCGCGGCATCGTCTATGCGGACGAGATTGCCCGCGCCATTGGCAGGCCCGAACTGGAACCCCAGATCGACCTGGACGCACTGCTCATGGCGGGACCCGACTCGTTGGTGTTCAGCATCGCGCCGCTCTACGTCGACGGGAAGATGGTCTTCGACGGCGGCGAGATCTGGACCTGGAACCGGACCGCCTCGCCAACCGCCGCCTTCCTGAACCATGGCGGACACCTGTGGGATACCTCCTTCGAGGTGGCGAAGACCTTCGGGCTGCACTCGGAGGACGTGACGGTTCTCGCCACGGCGCCGGTCCCCGAGCCGGAAACCTACGCGATGTTCCTCACCGGGCTGGGGCTCCTCGGTCTCGCCAGGCGTCGCGCCGCCGGCCGCCCTTGAGGGCGACGCGCGCCAGCGGAGGGGGCGGCGAATAGCCCTCCGCCGGTCTTCCCTGGCGGCGGCCCGGGGCGGCCGGGCCAGTCCGGCTCCGGCAGCGCGGTTGCGCACCGCACCAAGGATGTGACACAATCCTGCGATTCGTGACACATCTCGCCGAACGCCCATGAAGACCCTGACCATCCGCGAGGCGCGGGAAGGTCTCTCCCACCCGGAGCAGATGTTCGCCGACGACGGCGAGGTCCTGGTCGTGCGGCACGGCGAACCCGTGGCCCGCATCCTGCCGGCCACCCCCCGCAGGGGTCTCAGGTCCCTGGCCGAATTCCTCGCCGGCCAGCCCATGCAGACGGTGCCCAGCGAGACGTTGTTGGCCGAGGATCGCGAGGACCGGCTGTGACCGCCTACATCGACACCAGCGCCCTGGCCAAGTGCTACATCCGGGAGCCTCGTTCGATGGAGGTGCTCGACTGGGCCGCCGGCCGCGGAGACCCGGTCACCTCGGCGCTGACCCTGGTCGAATTCCGCGGCCTGCTGGCCCGCCGCCGGCGCGCCGGGCAGATCGCGGCCGACCTGGAACGCCGGGCCCTGGCGGAATTCGACAGCCACGTGCGCGGCGGTGGCTGGCGCGTTCACGCGGGGGCCTTCGGCGATTTCGCCGAGGCCCGCGACCTGATCGACGTCCTGCCGGACCTGCCCCTGCATGCGCTGGACGCCCTCCATCTTGCAGCAGCCCGCATCCTGGGCGCCCGGGAGTTCGCTACCGCCGACCGAACCCAGGCCGAGGCCGCCCGTGCCCTCGGTTTCGACGTTTTCACCTTCTATTGAACGATTCCATCATGTCCGAGCAGACCTCCCTCCCCCAGGACGAGAACCAACTGATCGCCGAGCGCCGCGCCAAGCTTGCCGAATGGCGGCAGACCGGCCGCGCCTATCCGAACGATTTCCAGCGGGAGAACACCGCCGCCAAGCTGGACGAGGTGTACGGCGAGAAGACCGCCGAGGAACTGGAAGGCATGCCCATCCAGGTCAAGGTGGCCGGCCGCATGATGCTGAAGCGGGTCATGGGCAAGGCGAGTTTCGCCACCCTGCAGGACCTGTCCGGCCGCATCCAGGTGTACGTGCGCAAGGAGTCCGTCGGGGAGGAGGTGTACGAAGCCTTCAAGCGCTGGGACATCGGCGACATCCTGGGTGCCGTCGGCACCCTGATGAAGACCAAGACCGGCGAACTCACCGTCGCCTGCACGGAGATCCGCCTGCTCGCCAAGTCCCTGCGCCCCCTGCCGGAGAAGTTCCACGGCCTCACCGACGTGGAGCAGAAATACCGGAGCCGCTACCTGGACCTGATCACCAACGAGGAGACCCGCTTCACCTTCGTGGCCCGAAGCCGAATCGTCGCGTCCATCCGCAACTACATGACCGGCCACGGCTTCCTGGAGGTGGAGACGCCGATGATGCACCCCATCCCCGGCGGCGCCTCGGCCAAGCCCTTCGTCACCCACCATAATGCCCTCGACATGGAGCTCTTCCTGCGCATCGCCCCGGAGCTCTACCTGAAGCGCCTGGTGGTGGGCGGCTTCGAGAAGGTCTTCGAGATCAACCGCAACTTCCGCAACGAAGGCCTGAGCCCGCGCCACAATCCCGAATTCACGATGATGGAGTTCTACGAAGCCTACGCGGACTACAAGAGTCTCATGAACTACACCGAGGGACTGATCCGCCAGGCCGCCCGGGAGTCCCTGGGCACCGAGGTCTTCGAGTACCAGGGTCGCACGCTGGACCTGACCAAGCCCTTCCGCCGCATGACCATGGTGGACGCCATCCACTACCACCACCCGGGCTACTCCGTCGCCATGCTCACGGATGCCGGCTGGGTGCGCCAGAAGCTGAAGGAACTGCGCGTCGAGGTGCGACCGGAATCCGGCCTGGGCACGCTGCAGATGCAGCTCTTCGAGGAGACCACGGAAGCCGAATTGTGGGAACCGACCTTCATCATCGACTATCCGACCGAGGTCTCGCCGCTGGCCCGCCGCTCGGACAGCAATCCGGAGGTCACCGAGCGGTTCGAGCTCTACATCGTCGGCCGGGAGATCGCCAACGGCTTCTCCGAGCTCAACGATCCCGAGGATCAGGCGGCGCGCTTCCTGGAACAGGCCAAGGCCAAGGAGGCGGGCGACGAGGAGGCGATGTACTACGACGCCGACTACATCCGCGCCCTGGAGTTCGGCCTGCCGCCGACCGGCGGCTGCGGCATCGGCATCGACCGCCTGGTCATGCTGCTCACCGATTCCTCCTCCATCCGGGACGTGATCCTCTTCCCCCAGATGCGGCCGGAGTAATCCCCGCCCGGCGGCCGGACCGCAAGATCATGGGTGCCCGAACCCATCGGCAGCCCGCGACCGCGCAGCGCCCGGCAATGGCGCGCTTCGCCGCAAACGGGGGCGGGCGAATGGGTGGCACCAGCGCCCCGCCGGGCCGCCCCAAGGGGCGCCGTCCCTTCCCCGGAGCCGCGCAGCGGCGAACCGATGTCACCCCCTTCCCCCGGAAGGGGGCCGGGGGGATGGCCCTCCATTTTCCCCGCGGGGAACGCCTGCGTTCCCCCTTCCCCCGGAAGGGGGCCGGGGGGATGGGCGGCACCAGCGCCCCGCCGGGCGGCCCCAAGGGGCGCCGTCCTTTCCCCGGAGCCGCGCAGCGGCGAACCGAGGTCACCCCCTTCCCCCGGAAGGGGGCCGGGGGGATGGCCCTCCATCTTCCCGACGGGGAACGCCTGCGTTCCCCCTTCCCCCGGAAGGGGGTCAGGGGGACGGCGGAGTCCCGGTGACCTACCAGCGCATCCTCCCGGCCACACCGGCGCTGGACGCGGACGGTACGCCCTGGTCGCCCGCCTACGGCGACGTCTATCACTCGGCGGCCGGCGCAATGGACCAGGCCCGCCACGTCTTCCTGGCCGGCAACGACCTTCCCGGAAGATGGCGCCACCGCCGGCGATTCGTGATTTTTGAAACCGGCTTCGGAATCGGCGTGAACTTCCTCGCCGCCTGGCGGGCCTGGCGGGAGGATCCGGCGGCCTGCCGGGAATTGCACTTCGTATCCGTGGAGAAGCACCCCTTCCGCCGCGACGATCTCGCCGACCTGCTCGCCCGCTGGCCCGGATTCGCGCCGCTGGCGACGGAACTCCTGGCCGCCTGGCCACCCCTCCAGCCCGGAATCCACCGCCTGCACCTGGCCGGCGGCCGGGTGCACCTGACGCTGGGTTTCGGCGATGCGGCCGACCTCCTCCCCCGGTTGGACAGCGGCGCCGACGCCGTCTTCCTGGACGGGTTCGCCCCGGACCGGAACCCGGACCTCTGGTCGGAGGCGGTCTGCCACGGGCTGGCCCGCCAGTGCGCGCCGGGAGCCACGCTGGCCACCTGGAGCGTGGCGGGTTCCGTACGCGAGCACCTGCGTCGCGCCGGGTTCGAGGTCGGGAAGCGCCCGGGATTCGCCGGCAAGCGCGAGATGCTCGTCGGCCACCTGGCGAAGACGATGCCACCAAGAATTTCGCATCCGGATGCGGCAACAGTGGTCGGCGGCGGCATCGCCGGCTGCGCAATTTCGGAAAGACTGGCGGCAAGAGGCATTCCGGTCGTACTCTGCGAGGCTTCCCCGGGGCCCGCCGACGGCGCCTCTGGAAATCTCGCCGGGGTCTTCCGCCCCCTGCCGGACCTGGACGACAGCCGCCTCGCCCGCACCCTGCGCGCCTGCTTCCTCTACGGCGCCCGCCGCCTGGACGACCTGCCCGGGCTGCGGGCCGGCCGCACGGGGGTCGTCCATCTCGGTCGCGACGCACGCCATCTGGCCATGCAGCGGCGCGTCGCGGAAGCCCAGGGCGAGGACGGATACCTGCGCTTCGTCGAGGGGGACGAGGCGGCCGGACTGATCGGCTGGCCGGTGGACGGGGGCGGCTGGCACTTTCCCGGCGGCGCCTGGATCAACCCTCCCTCCGCTTGCCGCGCGCTGCTCGCGAAGGCCCGAGAACAGGTGATCACGCGGTTTTCGCAGCCGGTTTCGGAAATTTTTGAAACGGAAGCCGGCTGGTGCCTGAAGGGACCTGATGGCGTTCCCTTCCACGAGACGCCCCACCTGGTCCTGGCCAACGGCGTCGGTGTCCCGGCCCTGGCCCCCGCCGCGCACCTGCCGATCCGGATCGGCCGCGGTCTCGTCTCCCACCTGGCCGACGACTTCGCCCCGGGGCGCGCCGGCCTTCCCCGGCTCGTGGTCACCCGGTCCGGTTACGTGACCCCGCCCCTGGACGGCATCCGCTGCGCCGGCGCCACCCTGGCCGCCGATGACCCGGATCCCCTGCCCCGTCTGGACGACCACCGGGAAAACCTGCTGCGCCTCGAGGCGATCCTGCCCGGCTTCGCGGCCGGCACCGCCCCGGGCGCCCTGGCGGGCCGGGTGGGATTCCGGCCCATGTCCCCCGACCGCCTGCCCCTGGCCGGCAACCTGGCGCCGGGCCTGTGGGTCCTCGGCGGGTTCGGCGCCCGCGGCCTCGTCTGGTCGCAACTCTGTGCGGAATTGCTGGCCTCCCGGATGACCGGGGACCCCCTGCCCCTGGAGGCGGATCTGGTGGCGGCCCTGGACCCGGACCGCTTCGATCGACGGCCCGGCGGCCGCGCCCGGCTGCCTGCATCGGAAGTGTAAGAACTGTAAGCAATCTTAAGGACGGTCAGCCCGCCGGGGGGCCCGGCGTTTTTCTCGCCAGCAGTCCAACAACCCGCGAGGAAACCATGCACAACCACGTCCTGCCCGTCCGCCTGCACCCGGCCGTCCTGGCCGCAGCCCTTTCCGTCACCGCGTTCTCCTTCGTCGGCATCGGCGCCATGACCGGGGTGATCCGCGGGCCGTGGAAGGCCGAACCGGCCGCCGTGGCCGCGCCGACGCCCGTTGCCGCGATTCCGGCGCCGGTGGCAACGGCGCCGTCGCCGGCCCAGGTGCAGACCGTCCCCATCGTGATCAGGCCGGTGGTCACCGCACCCGCCCCCGCCGCCGCGAAAACCTATTCGACCCGGGAGCCGTCCCGCGACGCCAACCTGCGCCGGGTCGCCGACCGGGAAGCCAATGCCGGGGACGACCTGCCCATCGAGGTCATCCGGCGGGCACCGGCCGACGACCGCCCGCCCCCGGCCGCGTATGGCACGCAGCCGCCGGCCACCGCCCCGGCCAACCTTCCCGTGGCCGCCCCGGTGCCGCCCGCCGTGGCGCCGGCGCCGGTCTGCCGCGAATGCGGCACCGTGGAGAACGTGCGTGAAGTGAAGACCGACGGCGAAGGCTCGGGCATCGGCGCCGTGGCCGGCGGGGTCCTGGGCGGCATCCTCGGCACCCAGGTGGGCAACGGCCGCGGCCGCAACCTGGCCACCCTCGCCGGCATCGTCGGCGGTGCCTACGCCGGCAACCGGATCGAGAAGAGCCAGAGGACGACGGTCCGCTACGAGGCCACCGTGCGCTTCGACGACGGCAGCACCCGCAGCTTCACCCAGGACATGCCCTGGTCCTGGCGGGCCGGCGACCGGGTGCGGCTGTCGAACGGAACCCTCGCCGCCGGCGCGTGACGGCGGCGCGGCGCGGCGGACGCGGAACGCCCACGATGCCCCGGGCGCCGGACGCGCCGGCGTCCGCGTGGTCGGGGCGCGCGGCGTTCCGGGGCGATGCCGTCGGCGAACCGGGAGGGCCGGGCATGAAGCCGGCCCGGAGCAGGGCGTTGGTGGCCCGAACCAGCCGGGAAGTCGGCAACTCACCCGCCCGGGGAGGAGCAGGTTCTCGTCCGGCGGTTGCGGTTACGGGTCGGGAAACCGGCGGCTATTCGCCCGCCGGCGTCAGGGCGACGGACAGGCGCAGGCTGGCCTCGGGTTCGGGCGCGGGGCCGGCCAGGATCGCGTCGAACCGCCTGAGCGCGGCCCGGTAATCCTCCGCCCAGGGGTCCGCATCCAGGCGCGCGGCAAGGGCATCGCCGCTGCGGGCCACCGCGGCGGCCTCCCATCCCGCATGGGCCAGCAGGCGCAGGGCGATGGTATCGGCCTCGCGCAGCTGTTCCGGACGGTAGGTGGCCAGCACCACCCGCGTCCCCGCCACCGATGCCGCGGTGGTGGCGGCGGCCGCGGCGGTGCCCTGGATGGCCGCCGCCGTGCCGCGGATCAGGTTCGCCACCGGCAGCACCAGCTGTGCGAGGACGGAGATCACGATGCTGGTCGTCGAATTCTCCTCGTGGTGGCGGGCGATCACGTGCCCCATCTCCCGCGCGATCGCCAGGGCCAGGGCCGGGTCCTCGGCCTCCCGGGCGCGCAGTCCGTCGAGCAGGACCACCGTGCCCATGGCGCTGGAAAGGGAGCCGGCCTCCGACTTCTGGACCACCCGGGTTTGGAACCGGGGCAAGGTGGCGCCGGACTCCGCGTAGACCACCCGGGCGGACTTCTCCAGCCGGGCGGCGATGCCCGCCACGCGGCGCCGGAAGTTGTAATGCTCCAGGCATTCCTCGCCGCGGCAGGCCTGATCGTCGGCCAAGGCCAGCCGGGTCGCCATCTCCACTTCCGAATAGGCCGCCGCCACCGGGGCCAGCGTCGATGGGGCGAACTGGCTGCGCCCGGTCTCCGGCGCGTTGGCGCAGCCCCCCAGGAGCACGGCGGCGAACGCCACCCCGCCGGCCAGGCGGGGAAGGCGGCCGGATGCTGGGGAGGAAGGGGCGGAAGAAGGCATGACTGCGGCGCAGCATGCGCCGCCGCGCGCCTCCTGTCAAACCGGGAAAGAACGCCCTTCCGGGTCCGGATTCCGGGTTCAGAGGGCCGCGTCGAGGCGACCCAGCACCCGGTCCCGGCCGAGCACCTCGAGCACCGCGTCGATGGACGGCGACTGGGGCTGGCCCAGCAGTACCACCCGCAGCGGAATCGCCACCTGGGGCATCTTCACGCCGGCCGCCGCCACCGTCTCCTTGATCGCCTTGTTCAACGCCTCCCGGGTCCAGTCGCAGGCGGCCAGGCGGCCGCGCAGGTCGCGCAGCGCGGCCAGCGACCCATCCGTCAGGTGCTGCGCCTTCAGTTCCGGCGCCGCATGGGGAACCACGTAGAAGGCATGGACGGCGTCCGCCAGTTCGTTCAGGTTGCCGACCCGATCCTTGCACAGGGCCGCCGCCCGCGCCGGCGGCGGCCCGTCGGCGGTAGACACCCCCTGGGCGCCCAGGCGGCGGACGATCTCCGCGCCCAGCACTTCGTCATCCGCATGCTTCAGGTAATGGGCATTCAGCCAGTTCAGCTTCTCCGTGTTGAACTGGGCGGCCGAGGCCGTGATGTGGTCCAGGTCGAACCACTCGACGAGCTGCGCGCGGCTGAAGATCTCCTCGTCCCCGTGGGACCAGCCCAGGCGGGCCAGGTAGTTGATCACCGCGTCCGGCAGGTAGCCGTCCTCGTCGTACTGCATCACCGACACCGCCCCGTGGCGCTTGGAAAGCTTGGTGCCGTCGTCGCCCAGGATCATCGACAGGTGGGCGTAGAGGGGCACCCGGGCGCCGAGGGCGGCGAGGATGTTGATCTGGCGCGGCGTGTTGTTCACGTGGTCGTCGCCGCGGATCACGTGGGTGATGCCCATGTCCCGGTCGTCCACCACCACGCAGAAGTTGTAGGTGGGCGTGCCGTCCCCCCGCGCGATCACCAGGTCGTCCAGCTCGCCGTTGGCGATCTCGATGCGGCCCTTCACCAGGTCGTCCCAGGCGACCACGCCTTCCCTCGGATTGCGGAAGCGGATCGCCGGCGCGACGCCGGCCGGCGGCTCGGGCAGGTCCTTGCCCGGCTCGGGACGCCAGCGCCCGTCGTAGCGCGGCTTCTCGCCGCGCGCCCGCTGATCCTCGCGCATGCGGTCCAGCTCCTCCGGCGAGCAATAGCAGCGGTAGGCCGTCCCGGCCGCCAGCATCTCCCCGATGACGGCCTTGTAGCGGTCC
>JAEUNJ010000080.1 GCA_016791145.1 Rhodocyclaceae bacterium
GCCGGCGGCATCAAGGGCCGCAAGGTCCGCTACGTGCCCGAGGACACGGGCTACAAGGTGGACGCCTCGGTGGCCGCCTTCAAGAAGATCACCAGCCAGAACACGGTGAACCTCTACTACGGCGACTCGACGGCCTTCGCCAAGACCATCAACCCCGAACTGGACCGCATGGGGACCATCCTGATGGCGGGCGCCTCCTTCGCCACCGAGATCAACGACCCGAAGAAATACCCGAACCAGTTCCTGGTGGGCCCCGACTACACGGAAATGATCGGCATCCTGCTGCGCCACATCGCCAAGGAGAAGCCGGGCGCCAAGGTGGCCTTCGTCTATTCCGACACCGAGTTCGGCCGCGATCCCATCGACGAGGGCGAGGCCCTGGCCAAGAAGCTGGGCCTCAACGTCTCCGGCAAGATCATGACCCCGCCGGGCAGCGTGGACGTCTCCACGGAGATCATCAAGCTGCGCCGCGCCGACCCGGACTACACGATCTTCCACGGCTACGTGCTGGCGCCCATCCCCGAATTCATCATCCAGGGCCGCAAGCAGGGGATGAAGAGCCACTTCATGGGCACCTTCTGGTCCATGGACAACTCGATGGTCATGAAGATGGGCGAGGCGGCCGACGGCTTCATGGGGATCATGCCGTTCCGCTACTACTACGAGACCGACGCCAAGGCCCCCAACCTGGAGCGCATCCGCAAGATGCGCCCCGAGTACCAGAGCAACGCCTACATGCAGGGCTTCCTGACCGCCATGCTGTTCACCGAGGCCGCCAGGCGCACCCTGGAGGCCGGCAAGCCCATGGACGGCAAGAACCTGAAGGCGGCGCTGAACTCCATCAAGAACTTCGACACGGGCGGCGTCGTCGGCGTGCCGATCACCGTGCGCGGCAACTCCATCCCGGTCGGCCGCATCTACCGCTTCGACGCCAAGCAGCAGAAGATGGTGCCGGCCTCGGACTGGATCCACCTGGATTGAGGAAGGGCACGGAAGGCCGCGCCCCGCGGCCTTCCCGCTGACCCCGGCCCGCATGGAATGAGCGCTTCCGCCCCCATCCTCGACATCAACAACATCGAGGTCATCTACAACAAGGCCGTGCAGGTCCTGCGCGGCCTGTCGCTGTCGGTGCCCCGGGGGCAGATCGTCGCCCTGCTGGGCTCCAACGGCGCCGGCAAGACCACGACGCTGAAGGCGGTATCCAACCTGCTGGCCCTGGAGGACGGGGAGATGACCAGGGGCGGCATCTCCCTGGAAGGCCGGGAAACGGCCCGCATGAAGCCCCACGAACTGGTCCGGGCCGGACTCTTCCACGTGATGGAGGGCCGCCATGTCTTCGAGGACCTGACGGTGGAGGAGAACCTGGTGGCGGCCACCTACGCGCTGGCCGGCAGGCCGGCGGCGAAGGCCGAGTTCGACCTGGTCTACGAATACTTCCCGCGCCTGCACGAGCGGCGCAAGGGTCTCGCCGGCTACCTGTCCGGCGGCGAGCAGCAGATGCTGGCCATCGGCCGGGCGCTGCTGGCGCGCCCCAAGGTGATGCTGCTCGACGAGCCTTCCCTGGGCCTGTCGCCGGTCCTGGTGGAGAGCATCTTCGCCATCATCGCCCGCATCAACCTGGAGCAGGGCGTCTCCATGCTGCTGGTGGAGCAGAACGCTTCGGTGGCCCTGGCCGTGGCCCATTACGGCTACATCATGGAGACGGGCAAGATCGTCATCGACGGGCCGGCGGAGAAGCTGGCCGCCGACCAGGACGTGCGGGAGTTCTACCTGGGCATGGCCGGCGCCGGCGAGGCGAAGAGCTTCCGCGACGTCAAGCACTACAAGCGGCGCAAGCGGTGGTTGTCATGAGTCCGAAGGGCCTGCCTTGACCAACCTCCTGCCCGAACTGACCCTGCCCCAGATGCTGCGCGAGCAGGCGCGCCGGCAGCCGGCGCGGATCGCCATCCGGCAGAAGGACTTCGGCATCTGGAACCCCATCGACTGGGAGACCTACTACCGCCGCGCCCGCCATTTCGGGCTGGGCCTGCACGCCCTGGGCCTGGGCGCCCGGGGCCACGTGGGCGTCATTTCCGAGAACCGCCTGGAATGGGTGCTGGTCCAGATGGGCACCGGGCTGGTGGGCTCGGTGACGGTCGGCGTCTATCCGACCAGCCCGAGCAACGAGGTGGCCTACGTGCTGGGCCACGCCGACGTGGAGATCGTCGTCTGCGAGGACCAGGAACAGACCGACAAGGTGCTGGCGGCGCTGCCGGAACTGCCGCGCGTCCGCCGGATCGTGGTGATGGAGAGGAAGGGCCTGCGCAACACGCCGGAGGAACACCGGGACAAGGTGATCTCCTTCGCCGAGGTGGAAGCCCTGGGCGTCGAGCACGAGGCCATCCACCGCCACCTGGTGGACGAGGTGCTGGCGCTCCAGCGCCTGGACGAGGTGGCGCTGATGATCTACACGTCCGGGTCCACGGGCAAGCCCAAGGGCGCCATGATCACCTACGCCAACATCCGCGACGTGACGCCCGGCATCGCCGACCGGCTGGGGCTGGATGCCGGCACCACCCACCTGTCCTACCTGCCCCTGTGCCACGTGGCCGAGCAGATGCTCACCACCTTCGTGCCCCTCTACCTGGGTTCCCAGGTGAATTTCGGCGAGTCGATCCGCACCGTCCAGGAGGACCTGCGGGAGGTGGCGCCCTCCATGTTCCTGGGCGTGCCGCGCATCTGGGAGAAGCTGCACGCCGCCATCAGCATCAAGATGCAGGAGACGGGCCGCCTGCGCCAGGCCCTGTACCGGCGGGCCCTGGCCGCCTGCGGGCCCTTCGCCGAAAAGTCCGCCGCCCGGCGCGGCGCGGGCGAACGCCTGGTCTTCGCCTTCTGGTACTGGCTGGTCTTCCGGGCCCTGCAGAACTTCATCGGCCTGCGCCGGGCGAAGATCGCCCTGACCGGCGCGGCGCCCATCCCCCCGGCGGTGATCCGCTTCTTCCGCACCCTCGGCGTGCCCCTCGTGGAGGTCTATGGCCTCACCGAGTCCACCGGCATGATCACCGGCCAGCACCCGGACCGGGTGCGCATCGGCACGGTGGGGGAGGCGATCCTCGGCATGGAGCACCGGGTCTCCGCCCAGGGCGAACTGCAGGTGCGCGGCGGCATGGTCTTCGCGGGCTACTACAAGAACCCCGAGGCCACCGCCGGCGCCATCGTGGACGGCTGGCTGCACACCGGCGACGTGGTGAAGGAGGAGGGCGGCCAGATCCGCATCGTGGACCGCCTGAAGGACATCATGATCACCGCGGGGGGCAAGAACCTGACGCCCTCGGAGATCGAGAACGCCATGAAGTCGAGCCCCTACGTGAAGGAATGCATCATCGTGGCCGATGGCCGGCGCTTCGTCTCGGCGCTGGTGCAGATCGACTTCGAGACCGTCGGCAAGTGGGCCGAGGCCCGCGGCATCGCCTTCACCCATTTCCGCTCCCTGGCCGAGCACCCGGCGGTGCGCGAGCTGGTCCAGGCGGAGGTGGACCGGGGCAACGACACCCTGGCCGAGGTGGCGCGCATCCGCCGCTTCCACCTGCTGGCCAAGGAGCTGGACCATGACGACGGCGAGGTCACGGCGACCATGAAGGTGCGCCGGGCGAGCATCTACAAGGCCTACGAGGGCGAGATCGAGGCGCTTTACCGCTAGGGCCCCGGCGGTTATCCTGCGCGGCTGCCGCCGAACCTCCGCGCCCACCCGCCCTTCACGATACCGTCATGCGAGAAGTCCGCCACATGCGCACCATGATCGCCGTGTCGGCGATCCTGCTGGCCCTGCTGCTGCTGACCCGGATGCCGGGCTGCGCCTCGGTGGGCCTGGCGCCGGAACTCCGCGTCGAGCTGGCCGAGCTGATGGCCACCACCGGCCTGCCCCACGGCCCGGTCACCTCCGGCTTCAACCCTTCGGTGCTCACCCAGGGGCAGCTCGACGAACTGCTCCGCGCCGCGGCGGGCGGCGCGACGCCGGCGCTGGTCCGCTGGCTCCTGGACCGCAAGGCGAACCCCTACCTGGCGGACCGCCAGGGCAGGACGCCCCTGCACCTGGCGGCCGCGGCCAGGGCTGCCGAGACGGTCGGCCTGCTGCTCGAACGCAAGGCGGACCCCAACGCCCGGGACCACGAGGGACGCACGCCCCTGCATTACGCCGCCATGGAGTCCGCTGCCGCCACGGCGGCGCTGCTGAAGGCCGGGGCAAAGGCCGAGGTGCGCGACGACGCGGGCAACACGCCGCTGGTCCTCTCCCGTTGCGCGGCCTGCGCCGAGGCGCTGCTGGCCGCCGGCGCCGACGCCGGGGCCCGGGACAAGGAGCAGCGGACGGCGCTCCACCTGGCCGCGAAGCGCCGGGACGTGGCCCTGGTGGAGGTGCTGCTGGCCCGCGGCGCCTCCCTGACGGCGGGCGACGCGCGGGGCCAGACGGCGCTGCACCTGGCGGCCGCCGAGGGCTACGGGAGGACCGTCGAGGTCCTGCTGGCCAAGGGCGCCGATCCCGAGGCCGCCGATGCCGACGGCAACCTGCCGCGGGACCTGGCGGCCCGCCACGGGCACCGCTTCATCGTCCAGATGCTGGGCGGCGGCGACGCGGAGGTCGCGAAGGAATGACACCGAAGACCTCACCACAGAGGCACGGAGACGCGGAGAAATGCAAGACATGGAGGACTTCCGCGCGGTGTTCGCGCCGCCCATCGGGGCTGCAACCCCGACATGTACTGGATCTTCCTCCGTGAACTCCGTGCCGCTGTGGTTCAACTGCTTTTGTCGGATGAACCGGACAAAGCCGTCTTCGCCGCGTGGGACGCGGACCGGAAGGGCGGGCGGCCGCCGCCGCCCGGCGAGGCCTTTCCCATGAGGAGGCGCCTGGCGGTCATCCTTTTCGCGGCGGCCGGCCTCGCGGCGGGCCGGCCCGGCCTCGCCCAGGTGCCGGCGCCGCAGCCGCGCCTGGTGGCGGAGTTCCGCGAACCGGACGTGAAGGCCATCTTCCAGGTGGAGGTCAGCGACGACGGCCGGCGGGTGGCCGCCCTGGCCGGCGACGAGGTGCTGGTCTGGGACCTGGAGACGCAGCGGCGCCTGGCCCGGGTCCGCGGCGAAGCCTCGGCCGACAGGACGGCGGTGCTGCGCTTCAGCCCGGACGGGGAACTGCTGGCCGTGGCCTGGCCCGGCGGCGAGGTGGATGTGCTGGAGACCCGCCGGGGCACGCCGATGGCCCGCCTCGCGGGCATGGGCAAGGGCCGCCACTGGCCGGTCTTCTCCCCCGATTCCCGGCGCCTGGCGCTGGCCAACTGCAAGGAGGGCCCCTTCGCCCTCTGGGACCTGAAGGGCCTCGCCCGTCCCGGCTGGTTCGCCAGCCGGTGGCGCCTGTGGCGGGGTCCCCTGGCGGTGGCGCCGGCCGTGGGCCCCACGGCGGGCCTGCGCCGGGAGGCCGTCTGCCGGCTGCGCTTTTCCGACGACGGAAGCCGGCTGTTCGGCGTCACGGCCGGCGGCGCCCTCTATTCCTGGGATCCGGGCCTGGGCGGCAACGGCACGATGCTGGCCGAGTCGGGCGTCGAGGCGGTGGACGGCCGCGGCCACCGGGCGGTCACCGCCCGGGGGGTGCTCAACCTGAACACCCAGGAGGTCCTGACCCAGCCGCCGGTCCAGTTCGCCGGCCGGCTGCTCTTCGCCGGCTTCACCAGCGACGGGGGCACGGCCTTCATCGCCAGCAGCGGCGGATTCGCCATCCTCGACGGGGACACCGGCCGCGAATACGAGGCCTTCGGAGGCTGCGGGATCACCGGCCGGGACCGGGCCGCGCCCTTCGTGAACGGTGCCGACTGGTTCATCCGGGTCTGCTCGGGCCGCCCGGAGCTGGGCGTCTGGAACCTGCGGCGCGGCGAGCCGGTGCTCGAGATGCCGCTGGAGAAGGCCACCGACAGGACCGACCGCCAGGCGGCGGACCAGGTGGCCGCCCAGGCCAGCGCGGCGGCCGGCCTGCTCGTCACCGGCGGCATCGACGGCATCGTGCGGGTGTGGAAGCCGATCCTGAAATGAACCTGAAAACCTCACCACAGAGGCACAGAGACGCAGAGCAATGCAAGACATCCAGGACTTGCGTGTGGTGTTCGGGCCACCCATCGGGTGAGTCCCACCAACCCGACAAGGATTTGGTTTTCCTCTGTGAACTCTGCGTCTCTGTGGTTCAACTGCATTTTTTCGGATGAACCCGGATTCCCCGGCGCCCAGGCGGCGTGGCCCGGGCAGGCGGGAGGAATCCCATGACCCCTCGACAACTGGTCGAGACCAACGGAGGAGAAGCAGATGAGCAATGACACGGTCACCGTGACGCGGGATGGCGCGATCGCCTTCCTGACCCTCAACCGGCCCGGGGCGCTGAACGCCCTGAACACCGACATGACGCTGGCGCTGTCGGAGGCCACCAGCGCCCTGGAGGCCGACGAGAGCGTGCGCTGCGTGGTGCTGTCGGGGGCCGGCGAGCACTTCATGGCCGGCGGCGACATCAAGCAGTTCCACCAGGGCCTGGAGGATCCGCCGCTGGTGCGGCGGCAGATGTTCGAGCGGATGATCGGCGAGGTGCACGCCTCGGTGATCCGCCTGCGCCGCATGCCCAAGCCGGTGGTGGCCAGCGTGCGCGGCGCCGTGGCCGGCTTCGGGCTTTCCCTCATGAACGCCTGCGATCTCGCCGTGGCCGCCGACAACGCCTATTTCACGCTGGCCTACTGCCACATCGGCACCACGCCGGACGGCAGCGGCACCTACGGCCTGCCCCGCCTCGTGGGGCTCAAGCAGGCCATGGAGATCGCCCTGCTCGGCGACCGGTTCGACGCCGCCCGGGCATTGTCCCTGGGGCTCGTGAACGGGGTCGTCGCGGCGGCGGACCTGGAGGCCGAGACCCTGGCCCTGGCCCGGCGCCTGGCCAAGGGCCCCACCCTGGCCTACGGCCGCACCAAGCGCCTGGTCAACGAGTCCCTGAACCGGACCCTGACGGAACAGTTGCTTGCCGA
>JAEUNJ010000082.1 GCA_016791145.1 Rhodocyclaceae bacterium
GGGGGCTTCCGGCGAGGCTGGTTTCGAACCAGCGCCGGGTGGCGTCGAGGATGTCGCGGCAGTCGAGCAGGCGGCGCGGCGTGGCCGGGGCCGTGACGCCGCCGGGCAGGATGTGCGAGGAGTGGGGCCACTGGCCGCCGAACACGGCGACGATGCCGAGCAGGTCGCGGGTGGCGCGCAGGCATTCGCGGACCACGCGGCCCTTTAGCGGCGCGAAGGCGGCGTGGAGCTCCGCGGCGCGGGGATGCCCCGCGTAGCGCGGGTGGCAGAGGTCCGGGGTGAAGAACAGGAAGCTCTGGCGCAGGTCGCTCTGCACCGTCTCGGCGGCCAGGCACAGGTTGCGCACCAGCACCGCATGGCCCGGCGGGCGCAGGCCGGCCAGGTGCTCCAGGGCGAGGGTCGCGGCGTAGAGGTGGGCGGTGCCGCAGATGCCGCACACCCGGGGCGTGATGACGAGGGCATCGCGCGGGGCGCGCCCGACGAGGATCTGCTCGAAGCCGCGGTAGAGGGTGCCGACGCAGCGGGCGTCCACCACCGTGTCGCCCTCCAGGTCGAGCTGGAATTCCAGGTCCCCCTCGACCCGGTTCAGGTCCACATCGACGGTGCGGCGGACCATCAGGGTTCCATCCGGCGCTTGACGACCCGCTCCGGCGCCGCGGCCTTGGCCAGGTTCTTGTAGGCCAGGTAGCCCGCCCGGGCGACCCCCAGGGGCAGGACCCGCGGCACGTCGCCGATGCGCGGCGTGGCGAACAGGTCCCCGTCGCGGGGAAAGCCCGGTGAGGTGCAGCCGAAGCAGGGCACGCCGGCCCGGGTCTTGCTGCTGCGCCCGTTCCACAGCTCGGTGTTGCAGGGGGCCAGGGTCAGCGGCCCCTGGCAGCCCAGGTTGAAGAACATGCAGCCGCGGCCGCCCGGCACCCGGTCCTCCACGTCGTACTCGTGGTACTCGTTGCGCGTGCAGCCCTGGTGCACCATGCTGCCGAAGAAGGCGGCCGGCCGCTGCAGCGCATCCAGTTCCAGCGGCATCCCGGAGGCCAGCATGGCCAGCACCTTGGTCATGGTTTCCGGGTGGGCCGGGCACCCGGCCACGTTGATGACCGGCAGGCCGCCGCCGCCGCGCCAGTCGGGCCCGAGCAGGCCGCCGGGCCGTTCCCGGTCGAACTGCAGGCCGGTGCAGTCGGAAGGATTCGGCGGCGCGGCGTGGATGCCGCCGAAGGCGGCGCAGGTGCCCATGGCCACCACGTGGCGGGCCCGGGCCGCCAGCTCGCGCACGATGGCGGTCTTCGGCCGGCCCCGCCAGGTGTCGCACAGGCCGGTGCCGTCCGGGCCGGTGACGAGGCTCCCCTCGACGCAGAGGATGTCGAGGGGCGTGCCGCCCTCGAGCACCCGCGCCAGCGCGGCGCCGAAACCCCCGCCGGCGGACAGCGAGGGGTGCCACAGCAGTTCCATGTCATAATCGTCGAGCAGGTGCTCGAAGGCCGGGCGGTCCGCGCACAGCAGGGCCATGGTGTCGCCGCTGCACGCGCCGGTCTGCATCCACAGCAGGGTGGGCATCGCGGGGTCCTCCTTCAAGGGAAGCCTACCACCGCGCCGGCCGCGGTTCAAACGGCGCGCGGGGCGGCGGCCGGGCATCCGCCGGCCGGCGCCGGCGGGCGTCCCCGGGCGGCGCAGCGGAGGTTTGATCTTTCTCATCCCGCCGGTGGCCGGTCCGGGATAATGTGGTGGCGATGGAGGGCGCGCCGCGGCGCGGCGCGCGGACGGGGGAACCCAGGAGAGGACATGACACAGCACGCTTCCGCCGGCACGTCCCCGTGGCGGTCCACCCTGGTCCAGGCCCTCGTGGCGGTGGCGGCCGCGCTGCTCGCCCTGGGGCTGGTCTGGCGGGAGCTGGAGGCCCGCCACCACGGACTGCTGCGGGAGAGCTTCGAGCTCCAGACGCGCCGCCTGACCGGCAAGCTGCAGGAGCGGATGCGGGCCTACAACCAGGTGCTGCGCGGCGCGGCCGGCTTCGTCGATGCCTCCGACACGATCTCCCGGGCCGAATGGCGCCGCTACGTGGCGCGCCTCGACCTGCACGAAGACTACCGGGGCATCCAGGGCGTCGGGTTCTCGCTGGCGATCCAGCCCGCCCGGCTGGGCGCCCACGAGGCCGAAATCCGGCGCGAGGGATTCCCGGACTACGCGGTGCGGCCGCCCGGCGAACGCCCGCTTTATACCAGCATCATCTATCTCGAGCCCTTCCGCGACCGCAACCTGCGCGCCTTCGGCTACGACATGTTCTCGGAGCCGGTGCGCCGGACGGCGATGGAGCGGGCCCGGGACACGGGCGAGATCGCCTATTCGGGCAAGGTGACCCTGGTCCAGGAGACGACGGCGGACGTGCAGGCGGGCATCCTCGTCTACCACCCGGTCTACCGGGGCGGCGACGTCCCCGCGACGCCGGAGGAGCGCCGGGCGAAGCTGGTCGGCTGGACCTACAGCCCCTTCCGGATGAACGACCTGATGGAGGCCATGCTGCGCGCCGACCTGGAGGCGGTGCGCATCGAGGTCTTCGACGGCGAGGGCACCGGCGCGGAGGCCCTGCTGTTCGACAGCCATCCGGCGGCGCCGGGAGGGGGCGCGCTGGGGATGCTCACCCAGGTGGTCCTGGAGGGACGGACCTGGACGCTGCGCTATTCCGCGCTGCCCGGTTTCGCCGCCGCCACCCGCCTGGACCCGCCCTGGGTGGCCTTCCTCGCCGTGGGCTCCCTGGCCCTGCTGGTCGCCATCGTGGTCGGTGCCTTCGTGAACAGCCGCCGCCAGCAGGCCCTGGTGGCGGACCTGGCCGATTCCCTGCGCGACAGCGAGGAGGCATTGCAGCGGGCCCAGGCCGTGGCCCGGGTGGGCAGCTGGCGCCTGGACCTGGCGACGGGAAAGCTGTCCTGGTCGCGGGAGACCTACCGCCTGTTCGACCTGCCGCCGGA
>JAEUNJ010000162.1 GCA_016791145.1 Rhodocyclaceae bacterium
GTGCAGGCGGGCGGAACGGAGGGATACGGGGATCAGGCTGGGCATCTAGACGGTGAACAGGCTGGCGAACTGCTGCCTGAGCCAGCGGTTGCCGGCGTCGGCGTGGAAACGCTCGTGCCAGCACTGCTTGACGTCGAAGGCGGGGATGGGGATGGGCACGGGCAGGAGCTTGATGTCGTTGTGGCGGGAGAGCTGGCTGCCGACGCTGTGGGGCACCAGGGCGATCAGGTCGGTGGTGGCGACGATGCTGGGCAGGACGAGGAAGTTCTGCACCCGCAGCACGATGCGGTCCTCCAGGCCGTGCTCGATCAGGGCCCGCTCGATGATGCCGTGGCCGGTGCCGGCCGGCGTGACGATGGCATGGGAGGCGGCGGCGAAGCGGCGTGCCGTGAGGCGCTCGCCGATCTCCCGGTGGTCGCGGCGGACGACGCAGACGTAGTGCTCGCGGAACAGCCGCTGCTGGTAGAAGCCGGCCCGGAAGTCGGGCAGGTTGCCGACCGCCAGGTCCACCTCGCCGCTCCTCATCGCCTCCTGGGCCGCCTCCGGCGGCATCGGCAGGGTGCGGATGCGCACGCCGGGGGCCTGGCGGCTCAGGCGTTCCAGCAGCCTGGGCAGGAAGTAGGCCTCCCCCAGGTCGGTGAGGTAGAGGACGAAGCTGCGTTCCGAGGCGGCCGGGTCGAAGCCCTGGTCCTCCGAGAGGGATTCGCGGATGCTGGCCAGGGCCTGGCGCAGCGGTCCGGCGATGCGCTGGGCATAGGGCGTCGGCGCCACGCCCTGGCCCAGGCGCACGAACAGGCGGTCTCCCGTGGCCTGGCGCAGGCGCGCCACGGCGTTGCTCACCGCCGGCTGGGAGAGCCCCATGCGCTCCGCGGCGCGGCTGATGCTGCCCTCGCCGAGGACGGCGTCGAAGACCACCAGCAGGTTGAGATCGAAGTCCGCGATATTCATGGCGTGAATGAATTCTATTCGGTTCATTTGCTGGAAGCAAAAATGGTTTGGGTCTAAAGTGGCCCGAAACATGGATGCCGTGCCCGCCCGGCGGGCCCCGGCGGCCGCACAGGAGGAGGAAGACATGCTCGAAGGCTGCGTGCCCTGGCCGGCCGACCTGGCCGCCCGTTACCGTGCCGCCGGCTGGTGGGAAGGTCTCACCATTCCGGAGATGCTGGCCCGCAGCGCGGCCCGGCATCCCGACAAGACGGCCCTGGTGGCCGGCGACCTGCGCCTCGCCTACCGGGACCTGGTGCAGACGTCCGACCGCCTGGCCTGCCGCTTCCTGGATGCCGGGGTACGGCCCCTGGACCGGGTAGTGGTCCAGTTGCCCAACGGACCCGAGTTCGTCCACACCTACTTCGCCCTGACCCGCATCGGCGCCATTCCCGTGATGGCCCTGCGCGCCCACCGGCATACGGAGGTGCGGCATTTCGTCCGCGCTTCCGGCGCCGCCGCCTACGTGATCCCCGACCGGCTGGGCAGCTTCGACTACCGGCCGATGGCGGCCGAGGTGCAGTCGGAGTTTCCGCACCTGCGCCGGGTCTTCGTGGCCGGCGAGCCCGGACCGGGGCAGGCGGACCTGAGGGAGATGATCGCCGCGCCCCTGGACGCGGCGGAGGCCAAGGCGCGGCTCGATGCCCTGCGCCCGGACCCCGCCGAGGTGGCGACCATGCTGCTCTCCGGCGGCACCACGTCCCTGTCCAAGCTGATCCCGCGCACCCACGACGACTACGTGCTCAATGCCCGGCTCTGCGGCAGGGCGTCGGCCTTCGGCGGCGACACGGTGTTCCTGGCGATACTGCCCCTGGGCCACAACTACAACCTGGCCTCGCCGGGCATGCTGGGCACCTTCTACTACGGCGGCACCGTGGTGCTGGCGGCTTCCGGCGACCCGGCCGAGGTCTTCGGGCTGGTCGAGCGGGAGCGGGTGACCACCATCGCCGCCGTCGTCCCCCTGATCGCCAACTGGCTCAATTCGCCGGTGCCGCAGGCCCACGACCTGTCCTCCCTGGTGGCGATCCAGAACGGCGGCGCGCGCCTGGCGCCGGAACTGCGCGCGCGGCTGCGGGAGCGCTTCGGCTGCCTGCCCCAGGAAATCTACGGCACGGCGGAGGGCCTGATCAACATCGTCCCCCTGGACGCGCCGGAGGACATGGTCCTGAACAGTTCGGGAACCCCGGTGTGCCCGGACGACGAGATCAAGGTGCTCGACGACGACGGCCACGAGGTGCCCGACGGCGCCCAGGGCGAACTGGCCACCCGCGGCCCGTACACCATCCACGGCTACTACGACGCGCCGGAAAAGAACGCCGAGGCCTTCACGCCGGACGGCTTCTACCGGATGGGCGACATCGTCCGGAAGCAGGGGCGCTACGTGTTCACCGAGGGCCGCAAGAAGGACCTGATCAACCGGGGGGGCGAGAAGATCAGCTGCGAGGAGGTGGAGAACCTGATCTTCGCCCACCCGAAGGTGAAGGCCGTCACCCTGGTGGCGATGCCGGATCCGGTCTTCGGGGAGAAGGCCTGCGCCTTCGTGATCCCGAAGGAGGGCGAGCGCCTGGGCTTCGAGGAGCTGATCGCCTTCCTGCGCGGGCAGAACATCGCCAGCTTCAAGCTGCCGGAGCGGCTGGAGGTGGTGGCGGAATTTCCCCTCTCGCCGGTGGGCAAGATCCTCAAGCGGCAGTTGCGGGAAGCGATCCTGGCGAAGATGGAACGGGAGGCTTCCGGAAAAAGGGGCGTGTAGGCGCGGCATCCCCGCCGCGATGGAAATGTCCCGGGCTTCCCGCCGGGCCGAAAAGACAACGACCGACAAGGCAGCAACGACATGAAGATACGCATCATCGGCGGCGGCCCCGCCGGCCTCTACTTCGCTTCCCTGATGAAGCGCGAGGATCCGCGCCACGACGTGGTGGTCTACGAGCGGGGCCCCCGCGACGCCACCTGGGGCTTCGGCGTGGTGTTCTCCGACCGGGCCCTGGAATTCCTGCGCGCCGACGACGAGGCCATGTATGCGGCGCTGACGCCGCACATGGAGACCTGGCCCAACCTGACCATCGTCCATAACGACACCCGCATCCCCATCACCGGCAACGGCTTCGCTTCCATCGGCCGCCTGGAGATGCTGAACCTGATGTACGCCCATGCCGAGAAGCTGGGCGTGCGCATCGAGTTCGCTTCCGAGGTGGCCTCCCTGGCCGACCCGCGGCTGGCCGGCGCGGACCTCGTCGTGGGGGCGAACGGCGCCTTCTCCTGGGTGCGGGCGGAGAACGAGGCCGGCTTCGGCACCCGCATCGACTGGCGCCCCAACCGCTTCATCTGGTACGGCACATCCCGGGTCTTCGACAGCCTTTCCCTCACCTTCCGGGAGACGGAGCACGGCGTCTTCTGCGCCCACCACTACCGCTACAGCCCGACCATGAGCACCTTCCTGGTGGAGGTGACCGACGCCACCTGGCGGCGGGCCGGCTTCGAGGGCATGCGCCCGGAGGACACCATCCGCCACTGCGAGCGCGTCTTCGCCAAGGACCTGGGCGGGGAACCCATCCTGTCCAACAACTCCTACTGGCGTCAGTTCCCCGCCGTCTGGAACGAACGCTGGCACGTGGGCAACGTGGTGCTGGTGGGCGACGCCCTGCGCACGGCCCATTTCTCCATCGGTTCCGGCACCCGGCTGGCCATGGAGGACGCCATCGCCCTGTGGAAGGCCTTCCGCGAGCAGGGCAGCGTGCCCGAGGCCCTGGCCCGCTACCAGGAACTGCGCCTGCCGCCGATGCAGAAGATCTGGGACGCCGCCAACGTGAGCCTGCGCTGGTACGAGGAAATGGACGAATCGATCAAGTCGGGCCCGGTGGAATTCGCCTACAGTTACATGACGCGCACCGGGCGGGTAAACCACGCGGAGGTGCGGCGCCGCGATCCCGGGCTGGCCGAGGCCTACGAGAAGCTGCATCCGGAGGTGCTGGCGGCGTGACGATGCCGATGCGGCGCGTTGCGCGGCGTTCCGTGTCCGCAACGGGCAAGACCTCACCGCGGAGGCGCAAAGGCGCAGAGGAACGCGGAGGAGGTGGGTTTTCGTAGGAGCGGCGCCCACGGCGCGTTGCGTTCCGATTTTTTTCAAGACGCGGCCCGGGAGCCGCCGAGACCAGGAGGAGTGACGATGAAGCCGGGAGAAGCGAAGCTGCCGCACCTGTTTGCCCCGGGCCGGTTCGGCCGGTTCGAGATCAAGAATCGCATCAAGTACGGCGCCTGCTGCGTCTCCAACTACAATACCCGGGATGGTTTCATCACCGAGCGGGAGATCGCCCGCATGCGGGTCATCGCCCGCACCGGCTGCGGCATCATCACCAACCAGGGGGCCTATCCCGATCCCCTGGGCGAGGGCAAGGCCTACTTCCGCCAGGTGGCCATCTTCGACGACAAGTTCCTGCCCCAGTTCGAG
>JAEUNJ010000171.1 GCA_016791145.1 Rhodocyclaceae bacterium
GTGCATGCCGGCCTTGAAGGCCTTGTAGCGCTCCCAGTCGCAATAGGCCTTCTTGACCACGATGCTGCCCTTGAGCAGCAGCCGCTCCAGGATGGGCTTGATGTCGAACTTCTCGTACTGGGCGTCGCGGACGCCGAGGGCGACGTTCTCGAAGTCGCAGAACAGCGCCATGCTGACGTCGTCGGAGGATTGGGCCATGGGGGACTCGCGGGATTTTGAGGGCGCAAGGATACCCTACGGGGCCCGCCGCCGGAGCGGCGGTGCGGAGGCCGGCCGCCCCGCGGCCTGCTTCCGCGGCGGCCGTTTCCCGGTGGGTGGCCCCCGTTCCTCAGCCGCGGGAAAGGCCGAGGAGGCCGGTATCGTTCTCGCCAGCCTGCGCCATGCGGTCCAGTTGCTGCAGCACCGTCAGGCTTGCGGCCTCCATCGCCGCCACCTCGTCGAGGGCCTTCTCATGGTTGTCCCGGGCGAAGTGGCCCAGGGCCGCGACGCCCGCGTTATGGACCCGGACGTGGGCCGGTTCGATCTCCCTGTAGCCCGGGAGCTGCGCGAAGCAGTCCCGCCCGTCGCCCTCGTAGTACCAGCGTCCGAGGCGGCAGGTCCTGTGGTCGGCGAAGTCGCCGGTGCCTTTGGCGGACAGGCCGGCGAGAACGCGGTAGATCTCGAACTTGAACACCAGGTGGTCCACCTTGGCGAGTTCGACGAAACTGCGCAGGGCGCTCGCCGATATCGCCCCTTCCATCTGCCGCGACAGGGCCAGCAGGGCCTGCATGTCGCCCGCGGCACGGACGCCGTCGTCGCTGAACTGGAGCGCGTTGGCGGCGTGATCCTCCATGATGCGCCTGGATTGCTGCGCCTCCTGCTGGATGTTGCCCACCAGCCCGGAGATCTCGCCCGTCGCCTGGGTCGTGCGCTCGGCGAGCTTGCGCACCTCGTCCGCGACGACGGCGAAGCCGCGGCCGCTTTCCCCGGCGCGGGCGGCCTCGATGGCGGCATTGAGGGCGAGCAGGTTCGTCTGGTCCGCGATCTCCTTGATCAGCTTCACGAAGCCGCCGATCTGGTCCACCCGGACGTTGAGGGAGTCGACGCTGCGCGCGCTGGCCTGGGTCTTGTCGGCCATGCGTCTCAGGTTCTCGACGATCCCTTCCATCGCGGCGCGGCTGGCGGTCGAAGTCGTGGCCGCCCGGACGGCGCTTCCCTTTTCCGCCTGCAGCTGGTTGGCCAGGCCGGCCAGGGTCTGCTGGAACTCCGTCAGCGACGCCGCGAAGGACTGCATGTTCCGGAACAGTCCGGCATAGAGTTCGCATTGGCGGGCGGCGTAGGCACTGGTCTCGGCCAGCGCGAGGCGCCGGCGCAAGTCCTCGCCCTCCGCCCGGGCCTTCAGGTTCTCCTCCTCCAGCGCCGCGATGCGCTGCGCCTGGGTCTCGATCGTCTGCCGCAGTTTCCCGTCGAAAAGCATGTTCCCTCCCCGTTGGCGATCGGCCGGACCGTCCCGGCATGCCGACCGGACCGCTTCCTGTCGCTGGGCTTCGTTGGTGTTTCCTACCCCGTCCCGGTCGGTCTCCGGCTGCGCAGCCACCGCAGCAGCGCCGCATAGAGGTCGTCGGGATTCACCGGCTTGGCGACGAAGTCGTCCATGCCGGCGGCCAGGCAGCGCGCCCGGTCTTCCCGGAAGGCGCCGGCCGTCATCGCCAGAATGGGGACCTGGCCGTAGCGTCCGGTCCGCCGGATCGCCCCCGTCGCCTCCAGGCCCCCCATGACCGGCATCTGCACGTCCATCAGGATCAGGTCGTAGTCGGTCCGCATCGCCATGTCGACGGCCATCTGGCCGTCATCGGCCAGGTGCAGGGTCCAGCCGAAGTCGCCGAGGAGCTCCCGGGCCACTTCCTGGTTCAGCGGGTCATCCTCCGCCACCAGGATCCTGGCCCCCGGGAATTCCCGCCGCAACTGTTCCTCGACCGCCGACGGCCCCGTCGCGGCATCGACGGCCGCCGCCTTGCCCGGGTCGGAAAGATGGCGCAGCAAGGCGCCGTGCAGGGTAGACGCCGTGAGGGGCTTGGTCAGGGTCGTGGCGAAGCCTGCCCGCCGCGCGTCCTCGACCAGGGCCGGGTCGCCGGATGCCGTCACCAGCAGCGCCACCGGCGGATCCGCCAGCCCCAGGTCGCGCATCCGGTCCAGGGTGTCGAAACCGTCCAGGTCCGGCATGTGCAGGTCTATCAGCAGCAGGCCGAAGGGATCGCCCGACCGCTCGGCCGCGGCAAGGGCCTCGAGGGCCGCCGCTCCGGAGGCCACGGCCTCGCTGCGCAGGCCGAGCAGGCGCAGCAACTGGGTATGCACCAGGCAGGTGACCGCCATGTCGTCGGCCACCAGCGCGCGCCGGCCGGCCAGCGCCGGAATCGCCAGGCGCCCGGGCAGGCGGTCCGCCTTGCCAAGGCGCGCGGTGAGCCAGAAGGTGCTGCCGACCCCGGGCTGGCTTTCGACGCCCGCCTCGCCACCCATCAGTTCGGCCAGATGGCGGGTGATGGCCAGCCCGAGCCCCGTGCCGCCGTACCGGCGGGTGGTGGAGCCGTCGGCCTGCTCGAAGGCCTGGAACAGCCGGGCGCGTTGTTCCGCGCCGATGCCGATGCCGGTGTCCTCGACCTCGAAGCGCACCGTGATTTCGCGGGCGCTCTCCCAGACCCGCCGCGCCCTCAGCACGACCGATCCCCGCCCGGTGAACTTGACGGCATTGCCCAGGTAGTTGAGCAGGGCCTGGCCCAGGCGGGTGGCGTCGCCATGGAGCAGTTCCGGGAGGTCGTCCGTGTCCACCACCAGTTCCAGGCCCTTCGCCTGGGCCTTTTCGAGCACCAGTGCGCAGATCCGCGCCAGCGTGGCGGCGAGGTCGAAGTCGGCGCTTTCCAGTTCCAGCTTTCCCGCCTCGATCTTCGATATGTCCAGGATGTCGTTGATCACCGCGAGAAGGTGGTCGGCGGCGCCGCCGATCTTGGCCAGCCGGTCGGCCTGTTCCGCGGTCGGCGCAGCCCGCCGCATCATGTGGGTCAGGCCGATGATGGCGTTCATGGGCGTGCGGATCTCGTGGCTCATGTTGGCCAGGAAGGTGCTCTTGGCGCGGGCGGCCGCCTCGGCGGCCTCCTTGGCCCGCGCCAGTTCCAGTTCCAGGCGGCGGCGGGTGAGGATGCGCCAGAG
>JAEUNJ010000207.1 GCA_016791145.1 Rhodocyclaceae bacterium
CCATGGTGGAAGTGCCGGGAAAGCCGCCCGCGTCGTACTGGGCGATGGTGGCGCCGCCGTCCTCAACGACCCACCAGGCGGAGCGGGTGTCGATCTTGACGAATTCCACGCCCATGTACGAAAGGCTCGGGCCGGCGCCATAGACTTCGAACGAGCCGTTGTCGTGGATGGTGGCGGAAACGGTGCCGTTGCTGATGCCGGTGGAGGCAGCCTGGGCGCCGGTGGCGAAGGCGGCCAGAATGGCCAGCGAGGTCAGTCTCAATTTCATTGGGAGATCTCCAAGTTACGTTTGGCTTACCGCGGCCGGGATATACACTAACCTTCCCTGCCGTCGGACGCTTTTTCGGACATTCGGGGCGTGTGGCGGTTGCCGTTCTCCATCCCTCCTGCCACCGGCGGGCACTCTAGATTTGCCGTGCCGATGGGCGAAATAGACCACGAACGGCCATTGCGCCGCAATAGTCCATTCGGACTAATCCGAACGATATACTGGGATTTTTCGAAAAAACCTTTCGTATCATGCGGTTGCGGAAGTTTTCCAGTCGCGGTCGCACGCCCGGCCTGACAATTCGCAATGAAACCGTCACCTGCGGGACGCGCTTTTGGTCCCGCGGCGCCTCAAGCGGGCAGAAAGCCGGCGGCGTGGCGGGCGATCATCCACTCTTCGTTCGTGGGGATCACCAGGGCGGCGACCCGGCTTTCCGGCAGCGAGATCCGCTGGGTCCCGGCGGCGTTGGCGGGGGCGTCCAGGTCGAGGCCCAGCCAGGCCAGGGGGCGGCAAACCCGCTCCCGGATCGGTGCCGCGTGCTCGCCGATGCCCCCCGTGAACACCAGGGCGTCCAGGCCGCCCAGGGCGGCGGCCAGGGACCCGATCTCCCGGACGATGCGGTAGCAGAAGAGGTCCACGGCCTCCCGGGCTTCCGGCGCCGGCGAGGCCAGGAGTTCCCGCATGTCCTGGGACAGGCCGGAAACGCCCAGCAGGCCGGATTCCTTGTAGAGGAGCCGGGTCAGGGCCTTGGCGTCCATGCCCTCGTTGTCCATCAGGTAGAGCAGCACGCCGGGATCGAGGCTCCCCGTGCGCGTGCCCATCATCAGGCCCTCGACGGCGGTGAAGCCCATGGTGGTGGCGACGCTGCGCCGGCCCGCCATCGCGCACATGGAGGCGCCGTTGCCCAAGTGGGCGACGATCACCTTCCCGTCGGCGCCCTCGCCCAGGTGGTGGGGCAGGACGTCCGCGATGTATTCGTAGGAAAGGCCATGGAAGCCGTAGCGCCGCACGCCCTGCGCCGTGATGCGCCGGGGCAGCGCGAAGAGCTGGGCCAATGACGGCTGGGTGCGGTGGAAGGCGGTGTCGAAGCAGGCCACCTGCGGCACCCCGGGCAGGTGCGCGCGCAGGGCGTCGATGCCGGCCAGGTTGTGGGGCTGGTGCAGCGGCGCCAGCGGGATGAAGCCGCGCAGCACGGCCAGCGCCGCGTCGTTCAGCACGATGGGCTGGGAATAGCGCTCGGCGCCGTGCACCACCCGGTGGCCGACGGCGGCGATCCGCCAGCCGGCCTCGTGGGCGTGGAGCCAGCGGACCAGGAACTCCAGGGCCCCGGCGTGCTGGCCCTCCGTGCCGGCGCCCAGCGGCAGGTCCAGGTCATCCAGGACCTCCCCTGCCCGGTCGCGGGCCTTCAGGTGGGGCCGGGCGCCGATGCCGTCGATCTGCCCGGTCAGTTCGGCCTGCTGGGGTACCGCGCCGCCCGCCGCGAACAGCGCGAACTTGATGGAGGAGGATCCGGCGTTGAGGGTCAGGATGGCGTCGCTCATGGCTGCTCCCTCCCCCCACCCCCCTCCCTGGAGGGGGCGACGACGGTTCGCCGCTGCGCGGCTCCGGATTCGTTCCTGCGCCCCTCCGGGCGGCCGTTCGGTGCGCTCATGGCTTCTCCATGGGGGATCAGGCGCTTGCCGCCTTGCGGCGCCGGGCGTTGGCCATGACGACGGCCACCGCCGTGGAGGCGGTGCGGGTCTCCGCCGAGTCGGCCCGGCTGGTGAGCACGATGGGGACCCGCGCGCCGAGCACGATGCCGGCGGAAAGGGCGTCGGCAAGGTATTCCAGTTGCTTGGCCAGCATGTTGCCCGACTCGATGTCTGGCACGAGCAGGATGTCGGCCTGGCCGGCCACGGCGGAGGTGATCCCCTTGGTGCGCGCCGCGACCACGGAAACGGCGTTGTCGAAGGCCAGCGGGCCGTCGAGGAGGCCGCCGACGATCTGGCCCCGGTCGGCCATCTTGCACAGGGCGGCGGCGTCCAGCGTGGCGCGCATCTTCGGGTTGATGGTCTCGACGGCGGCGAGGATGGCCAGCTTGGGTTCCGCGATATGCAGCATCAATGCGAGGTCGATGGCGTTCTGGACGATGTCCACCTTCTCCTCTAGGCTCGGCTCCACGTTCACCGCGGCGTCGGTGATCATCAGCGGCCTGGGGTAGGTGGGCACGTCCATCAGGAACACATGGCTGATCCGCCGGGCCGTGCGCAGGCCCTTCTCCTTGGCCACCACCTCGGCCATCAGCTCGTCCGTGTGCAGCGAGCCCTTCATCAGGGCCTCGACCTTCCCTTCCCGCGCCAGGGCCACCGCCACCTCCGCCGCCGCATGGCTGTGGGGGACGTTGATCAGGGTGCAGCCATGCAGGTCCAGGTCGTTCTGGTGGGCGATCTGGCGGATCTTTTCCTCCGGCCCCACCAGCACCGGGTCCACGAGCCCCTCGTCGCGGGCCAGCAGGGCGCCCTTCAGGGACTGGAAATCGCAGGGGTGGGCGACGGCGATCGGAATCGACGTGATGCCCTGGGTGATGGACAACAGGTGCTCGTAGCGGGAACGCTTGGTCTCGGCGAGCTTGAACTCCGGCAGCACGGCCTTGGGCCGCTTGATCTTCTCGCTCGGCGCCAGTACCTCGGCCGTGCCGCCGATGACCCGCTGCCCCTCCTGGTTGGTGCACACGCAGTCGAGCACCAGATGGCGGTTGTGTTCGAAGCGCTTCTGGCAGGTGACGTTGACGGTCAGGGTGTCGCCGACCCGCACCTGGCGGGCGAACTGCAGGGTCTGGCTCACGTAGATGGTCCCCGGTCCGGGGAACTGGGTGCCGAGCACCGTGGAGATCAGGGCGCCGCCCCACATGCCGTGCGCGATCACCTCGCGCAGCATCGAGGAGCGGGCATACTCCGGGTCCACGTGGGCCGGGTTGATGTCCCCGGACATGATGGCGAAGAGCTGGATGTCCTCGGGCCGCAGGGTGCGCACCAGGGTGGCGGAATCGCCGACCTGGATCTCGTCGAAGGTGCGGTTCTCGATGAATTCCGGCGTGTCGAGGTGGGAGGTCATGGCCTGGAGCCCGGGTCGCGGATGTGCGGATTGTCCGTTTTCGCCTGACGCGGCGCAACAACCCGGCCACATTAATTGCGGGGCCTTTGACGGGGATCAGAAACCGGGGTGCGGCGTCGCCCCGGGACCGGCCGCGCCGCGGACCGGGTAACGGATAACATGGAAGCCCGCCCCAACGTCCCGAGGAGGAGAAGAACATGAGTCGCCGCCGTTTCCTCGCCGGCGCCGGTGCCGCCGGCATCGGCATGCTGGCCGTCGCCCGGCCCGCCCAGGCTGCCCCGTCCGAACCGCTGTTCGCCGCCGAACCCACCACCATCCCGCTGGCCGACGGCAGCCGCCGTTTCCAGGTCCGGCGCGTCTATTGCGTGGGCCGGAACTATGCCGCCCATGCCCGGGAGATGGGGTCCGACCCGACCCGGGAACCGCCCTTCTTCTTCCAGAAGCCCACCGATGCGATCCAGCTCGTTCCGAAGGGCGTCACCGTGGACCATCCCTTTCCGCCGGTCACGAAGAACTACCACTACGAGGTGGAGCTCGTCGCCGCCCTGGGCAAGGGCGGCCGCGACATCCCGGCCGACCGGGCGCTGGAGCACGTGTTCGCCTATGCCGTCGGCCTGGACATGACCCGGCGCGACCTGCAGCGCGCCATGGGCGACGAGAAGAAGCCCTGAGAGGTAGGCAAGTCCTTTGACCGTTCCGCGGTCATCAGCCATCTGCATCCGGCCGAAACGATCGGCCATCTGAAGAAGGGTGCGATCTGGCTGAAGGTGAACGGCCAGTTGAAGCAGTCCAGCGACCTGGGCAACATGATCTGGTCGGTGGCCGAGCAGATCGCGAACCTGTCGCGCTTCTACGAACTCTTCCCCGGCGACATCATCTACTCGGGCACGCCCGAGAACGTGGGTCCCGTGGTGCGCGGCGACCTGATGGAAGGCCACATCGACGGGCTCTACGACATCTCGGTGCGCGTCGTGTGATCAGGGGCCGCGCCAGGTGACCCGGTAGATGGCCCCCGCATGGTCGTCGGAGACCAGCAGCGAGCCGTCCGGCAGCACCAGCAGGTCAGCGGGCCGCCCCCAGGCGGACTCGCCGGCCAGCCAGCCCTCCAGGAAGGTCTCGTAGGCCGCCGCGCGACCCTCCTGGAGCCGGACCAGGGAAACCCGGTAGCCGATCTTGCGGGAACGGTTCCAGGACCCGTGCTCGGCAATGAGGATCTGTCCCTGGTAGGCCGGCGGGAACTGGCGGCCGGTGTAGAAGCGCATGCCCAGGGCCGCGGTGTGGGGCAGCAGCCTGCGGACCGGCGGCGTGAATTCGGAACAGGGGCGGCGGGAGCCGAACTCCGGGTCGGCAAGGTCGCCACCGTGGCAGTAGGGGTACCCGAAATGCATGCCCGGCCGGGTGGCGCGGTTCAGTTCGTCCGGCGGGCTGTCGTCGCCGAGCCAGTCGCGGCCGTTGTCGGTGAACCAGAGTTCGCCCGTCTGCGGATGCCAGTCGAAGCCGACGCTGTTGCGGACGCCGTAGGCGAACACGCTGCGCCCGCCGCCGTCGGGGTTCATGGCCACGATGTTCGCATAGCGCTCCGGGTCGGGCTCGCAGATGTTGCACGGGGCCCCGACCGGCACGTAAAGGCGCCCGTCGGGGCCGAAGGCGATGAACTTCCAGCCGTGGTGGGTCTCGGCCGGCAGGCTGTCGGTCACGGTCGCGGGCGCCGGCGGCCGGTCGGGCCGGTCGTCGATGCCGTCGAAGCGCAGGATGCGGCTCACGGCCGACACGTAGAGGCTGCCGGCGCGCCAGGCGACGCCGACGGGAAGTTGCAGGCCCTCGGCGACGCGGAGCGCGGGTCCGGCCCGGTAGCGCCCGTCGAAGCGGACCGCATGGACCTTGCCGGCGCGCATGGAGCCGACATACAGGATGCCGCCGTCCGGCCCATGCCGGCCGAGGGCCATCTGGCGCGGATTCTCCAACCGGGCCCACAGTTCGACGGCGAAGCCGGGCGGCGCGCGCAGCCGTTCGACGGGCGGGTCCGCCGCGATCGCCGGCACGGCGCACAGCAAAGCGGCCAGCGCGATGAAGGCCAGGCGGGCGGCGGAAACACGGACCATGGCAACCCCTTTCCGGGACGCGGATCGTTGCCGATACTAGCGCGATAAACTGGCGCCATGTCCGCCCGGGACCCGGAAACCACCGACGAAACCCTGATGCTGGCCTACAAGGCGGGGGATGCCGCCGCCTTCGAATACCTCTATGGCCGCTGGAAAGGCCGCCTCTTCCGCTACCTGCTTCACCAGTGCGGCGATCGGGCGCGGGCGGAGGAAATGCACCAGGACGTCTGGATGAAGGTGATCGGCGCCCGGGCCGGCTACGAAGTGGCCGCGAAGTTCTCCACCTGGCTGTTCCGGATCGCCCACAACCGGCTGATCGACCACTGGCGCGCCTCGGGTCGCCAGGCGGCCGAACTGGCGAGTCATGGGGACGATCCGGACGATGACGGGCCGCCCCTGGTGGAGCAGGTGCCGGCACCGCCCGACGAGGCCCCGGACCGCCGTCTCGAACGCAAGGCGGTCGCGGAGCGGCTGGCCTCGGCCATCGACGCCCTGCCGGCGGCCCAGCGGGAGGCCTTCCTGATGGCGGAGGAAGGGGAGATGAGCCTGGAGGAGATCGCCTCCGCCACGGGCACCGGCCGGGAGACGGTGAAGAGCCGCCTGCGCTACGCCCTGGCGAAGCTGCGGCAGGGCCTCGGCGACCTGGCCCCGCCCTCCGCCAGGACAACCCGTGGAGGGCGGGGGGAATGAGCGCCCCGAACGGCCGCCCGGAGGGGCACAAGCGGCGAGCCCGGGTGGGCCCCTGGCGTCGGGCGGGGGTTGCAGGGGGGATGCTTCGATGAATTCCAATCGCCCGCGGGACGAGGTCCTGTCGCGCCTCTACCGGGACCTCGCCCGGGAAGAGCCGCCGGCCGCCCTGGACCGGCGCCGCGTGGTGGGGGCCAGGGGGGTGGGGGACGGGGCGGCCCGGCGGCGCCGCTCCTGGATCCTGCGTTGGGGCGCCCCGGCCGGGCTTGCCGCGACGGTGGTCCTGGCCGTCACGGTGACCCTGCTGGTGGAGCGGGAACGGCATGACCTGCTGCCCGGGCGGGAACCGGCCGCCACGCCCGTTCCGGTGCCCGCGTCCGGATCGTCCATGTCTCCGGCATCTCCGGGGGAACCCCCGGCGACGCAGGAGACAGGGGGGCGGCGCGAATCCGCGGCGCGGGCGCCGGAACCTGCCGCCGCCCCTCCCGCCGCCGTTCCGGCCGGCCGGCCGGCGGCGGCAACCGGCGGCAGGCGCGAGGTCGGACCCGGGATGACGGACGGGGAAGCATCCGCACGCCGCGCGGCCGGCGACTCGACCGCCGCGAACGCACCACCGGCCGGGGACCGCCTCCCGCAGCTCGGCGAGTCCGCCGGCGGGCGGGAGGCCAAGGCCGTCGATCGGGCGGCGCCGCAGCCGTTTCCGGCCGCCGCGCCCCAGGCCGCGACGCCCGCATCGCCGGCGTCGTCCGCACCGATGGCGGCGCCCGCCGAAGCAAGGAAGGAACTGCGCGGCGCGGAACGGGCAGCCCCGATGCCGGCGCCGGCACCGGCGCAGCGCGGCCTGGCCGACCGGATGGCGCGGGACCCGGCCTCCTGGCTCGACGAGATCCGGCGCCTGATGCGGGAGGGCCGCGAGGCGGAGGCGCGGGACCAGCTGGCCGCCTTCCGGCGCGCCCATCCGGACCACCCCGTTCCGGACGACCTGCGCGCCTTGCCATGAGCGGACCCGCCGGCCGTCGCGGGCCCCCGCGGCTCGTCCCGTGGTGGCCACTGCTGGCGTGGACCGCGGCCGTGTTCGCGATTCCGGCGGCGGGCGCCGACGAACACGCCTACGGCCGGGAGATCAACCTGACCTGCGCGGGCTGCCACGGGGCCTGGGGGCAGGGCGGCAAGCGGGGCGAATATCCGCGGCTGGCGGGGCAGCGGGCGCTCTACATGGAGGAGCAGATGATCGCCTTCCGGGAGAAGCGGCGCTACAACCCGACCATGTACCCCTATGCCGTGGAGCGGGACCTGCCGGACGAGGACATGAAGGCCGTCATCGCCTACCTGGCCTCCATCGAACTGCCGACCCGGCCCCCCGAGCCCAGGCCCGGCGAGGATGCCCTGGCGCGGATGAAGGCGCTGGAACGGGTCATGGTGGTCCCCCGGGTGGAGGGTGACGTGGCCAACGGGGAGCGCGCCTACCAGGCCGAATGCGCCAGCTGCCATGGCCGGACCGGTCGCGGGCGATCCAATTTTCCGATGCTGGTCGGGCAATACACGAGTTACCTGAAGAAGCAGGTGGAGGCCTACCTGCGCCACGACCGGCCCCACGACGAGGACAGGCCCGGCGGCGTGCTGGCGACCCTCCGGGAC
>JAEUNJ010000275.1 GCA_016791145.1 Rhodocyclaceae bacterium
CGACCGAGAAGAGATTGAGCTGGGGCGCCACCCGGGCCAGCACGCCGAGGGCGATGTTGGCGATCAGGAGCGCCCCGACCACGGGCAGCGACAGCAGCAGGCCCATGGAGAACAGGGCGGCGGACCAGATGAGCAGGGCAGTGAAGCCCTGGGCGGCCGGCGGGGCGATGCCCACGGGCAGCAGGTGGAAGCTTTCGGCCAGGGCCCCCAGGGTCAGCAGGTGGCCGTTGATGGCCAGGAAGATCAGCGTCGCCAGCAGGCCCAGGAACTCGGTGACCACCGGCGTCTGGCCCGAGCTGCCGGGATCGTAGAAGACGGCGAAGGAGAGGCTCATCTGCAGGCCGATCAGTTCGCCGGCCAGGTCTATGGCGGCGAAGGCGATGCGCAGCGTGAAGCCCATCAGCACGCCGATCAGCACCTGCTGGGCGAGGACCACCAGGCCCATCCACGATCCGGCCGGGATGGCGGGCATGGGCGGCAGGGCCGGGGCCAGGGCCAGGGCGATGGCAAGCCCGGCGATCAGCCGGATGCGGGCCGGCATGGCGGCGTTGTTGAACACCGGCGCCGTGGCCATCAGGCCCAGGATGCGGGCCAGCGGAAAGAAGAAGGCGACCAGCCAGGCGTCGAGCTGGGCGGAGGTGACGGAGATCATCGCAAAGGCACAAGGCGTTTCAACACGGAGGACGCAGAGGACCCAGAGGAAGAGCAGAGGCCGGGATCACGCCATGGGAGTCGAAGATGACGTCCGGGCAAATGGGCTCATGGCGCGACAAACCGCGATTCGTCGCGCCTTTCCTCTGCGACCTCTGCGTCCTCTGCGGTGAATGCACGGCCGTCGAGGGGTGCGCTAGCCGATCATCCCCGGTATGGCCTCGAACAGGCGGCGCATGTAGTCGGTCATCACGGTGATCATCCAGGGTCCGGCGACCAGCAGGGTGACGAACATGACGACCAGCTTGGGCACGAAGGAGAGGGTGGCCTCGTTGATCTGGGTGGCGGCCTGGAAGATGCTGACGATCAGGCCCGTGGCCAGGGCTGCCACGAAGAGCGGCGCGGAGACCAGCAGGGTGATCTCGATGGCATGGCGGCCGATCTCGATGACGGTGGAGGGGGTCACGGGCGTTCTCCTATCCGAAGCTGGCGACCAGGGACCCGATCAGCAGGTTCCAGCCGTCCACCAGCACGAAGAGCATGATCTTGAAGGGCAGGGCGACGATGACCGGCGACATCATCATCATGCCCATGGACATGAGGACCGAGGCCACCACCATGTCGATGATCAGGAAGGGGATGAAGACGATGAAGCCGATCTGGAAGGCCGTCTTCAGCTCCGAGGTCACGAAGGCCGGGATCAGCACCCGCATGGGCACCTGGTCGGCCGAGGCGGGCTTCGGCTCCCGGGCGATGCGCGTGAAGAGCTGCAGGTCCGCGTCCCGGGTCTGCTTCAGCATGAAGCCGCGCAGCGGCACGGCGCCCCGCTCCAGGGCCTGCGGGAAGTTGATCCGGTTCTCCGACAGGGGCAGGTAGGCGTCGGCATAGATGCGCTCCCCCACCGGCGCCATGATGAAGAAGGTGAGGAACAGCCCGAGCCCGACGAGCACCTGGTTCGGCGGGGAAGTCTGGGTGCCCAGGGCATGGCGCAGGAGCGAGAGCACGATGATGATGCGCGTGAAGCTCGTCATCATCAGGACCATCGCGGGCAGGAAGGTGAGGCCAGTCAGCAGCAGCAGGGTCTGGATGGAGAGCGACCACTGGGTGCCGCCCCCCGGCGCCGGCGTGCTGGTGACGGCCGGCAGGGCCTGGGCCAGCGCGCCATCGGCGCCGGCCAGCAGGGCCAAAGCCGGCAGGGTCAGGCGCAGCAGGCGGCGGAGGGGCGGGGCGCGGCCGGCGATGCGCCGGCGGCACCCGGGCGTGTCATGGCCCATGGCGGCGCTCCAGCACCTTCTTCAGCCAGTCCGGGAAATCGCCGCCGGGGGCGGCCGGCGCGGCGCCAGCCACCATGCGGGGGATCTGGTGCAGCGTGGTGACGCGGCCCGGCGCCACGCCGAGGACCAGCCAGGTCTCGCCCAGCTCGACGATCACCACCCGCTCCCGCGGTCCCACGGCCGTGGCCGAGACCACCTTCAGGAGCCCGCCGGCCGGCCCGCGAGGCGCGGAAAGGCGCTTCAGCAGCCAGAGGCTGGCGACCAGCAGCCCCACCACCACCGCCAGCCCGGCGAGCATCTGGAAGAGGCTCCCGCCCATGTCCGGCGGTCCCGACTGGGCGACGGCGGGCAGCGCCGCCGGGGCGAAGGCGGCGAAGGTGACGCAGGCGGGCAACGGCAAGGAACGGCGTGAAGCCATGGCGGGCACCGGGGGCAGGTTGCCCGGAGGATAAGGAGCGGGAGCGGCGATCGGTGGCGCGATCAGAGCCCGAAACGTCGGGCAAATCCGGCGAGGGGGAGTCGATCCCGCCCCTGCAAGGGGAGGGCCCGAGTGGGATGGGTCTTCATCCCACCGTAGCCAGCGCTTCCTGCACCACTCGACCATCCTGCAGGATGTCGGGGCTCTCCCCGGCGGGCGACCTCCGGTCCCGGTGCGCGACGAGTGGGTGGACGTGCCGCGCGGCGGAGGTGAGAGGGCGGCGGATGCCGTACCCGAACACTCAACGGCGGTACCCCACCCCAGCTTCGCCGCAGGGCCACCCCAAGGCGTAGCGGCACGCGGCGAAGCCGCAATCCGCGCCGACGACCGACCGACGCTCCCCGTGACAGGCGAGCGAAGCGAGGAATCGAGTTCCCCCGCCCCGGGGCGGGGGCCAGGGGGTGGGGGACTCATTCGCAGTCCGGGCGCCGGGCCGCCCCAAGCCCGGACGCCACGCGGCGAAGCCGCAATCCGCGCCGACGACCGACCGACGCTCCCCCGTGACAGGCGAGCGAAGCGAGGACTCGGGTTCCCCCGCCCCGGGGCGGGGGCCCGGGGGTGGGGGGACTCATTCGCCGTCCGGGCGCCGGGCCGCCCCCAGCCCGGCCGGCATGCGCCGGAGGCGCAATCCGCCCGGAATTACGAATGACGCTCCCCGTAACAGGCGAGCGAAGCGAGGAATCGCGTTCCCCTCCCGCGAGGGGCGTAGGCGGGAATTCGCGGAGCACCGCTCCGCGCCGCCGAAGCCGGACGGCAATGCAATGCC
>JAEUNJ010000283.1 GCA_016791145.1 Rhodocyclaceae bacterium
GCGGGAACCCGGGGAGCTGCAACGCCTTCGCAGCCCGCTGAGCGGCCCGGCCACGCACGCGATTCCGCTACGGCGCGCCCCGGGTGTCCCGTCGGCGCCGGGAAAGGGCGCCCAGCGCTCCGAGGCCGGCCAGCAGCAGGGCGGCCGATTCGGGCTCCGGAATGGCATAGGCATATTGGAGGTGGTCCACCTCGATGCCGGCATGGCGGACCGTCGTGTCCTCGTAAATGACCATGCGGGCGATGCCCGGGTCATGGCGCAGGCCGTAGAAGCGGTCGTCCGCGGTTGTTCCGTCGAACCGGTCGTCGGCATGGTTGCCCGTGATCCGCACGATCAGGGCCCCGGCCGCGTCGTAGGCCTCGAACACGATCGGATTGACCCCGTCGGTCCAGACGATGCCCGCGAAATTCGGAAGGCGCCCGAGGACGCCCGCGTCGAAAGTGAAGCTGATGCCGGGGGTGCTCCAGGCCCAGGCGTCGTGGCCCGACCGCCCGCTTCCGTCGAGTACGCCGTCGTCGGTATCGACGGAGTCGTCATTGCCGTTGAATCGCAGTTCATCGCCGGCGATCGCGACGCCCGGGGTGGTCAAGGCACCGGTTTCGAAATTCTCCAGGTAGAGGTAGGAGCCGGGGACCGCCCACGTGAGCGGTATCCGACTCAGCGGGCTGTCCGGAAACCAGCGGGCGTATTCGCCACTGAGGCCGGAACCGCCCAGCGGCCCCCAGGATTCACCCAGCGCTGCGCCGGGGCCCAGGCAGAGGGATATGCAGGCGAGTCGTGCGAACATGGAGCGGTTCATGCTGTTCTCCCCAATCGATACTGTCTGGAGGAAATGCCAATTCCCGGACACCGGGGCCACCGACGACCGGGACTTGCACCCGCAAGGGATACCCTATTTGCACACTATAGGCCGCAATCGCGATTTGCACAGGACCCTTTTCGGAGCGGAGCCCGCGCCCGTCGAGGGATGCGAAGCTGCTAGCATTGCCCTGAAATCGCCCCACCGCCCCATTCCACCGCCTTGCCGATCGCCCGCTGCAGTCCTTCACGCTGGGATCCCCGTCTGCAGATCCACCTCTGTGTCCTGCTCTGGGGGTTCACGGCCATCCTCGGCAAGCTGATCTCCCTGGGTGCCCTGCCGCTGGTCTTCTGGCGGATGGCCATCGTCGCCGGGTGCCTCGCCCTGTGGCCGCCCGTCCGGCGGGGCGTGGCGGGGGTGCCGGCCCGGCAGATCGCCGCCGCCTTCGGGGTCGGGCTGCTGGTCACCGTCCATTGGTTGTGCTTCTACGGAGCCATCAAGCTGGCCAACGCCTCCGTGGCCGCCACCTGCATGGGCCTGGCGCCGGTCTTCCTGTCCATCATCGAACCCCTGCTGTTCGGCCGGCCGTTCGCCCCGCGGGAACTGTGGCTGGCGCTGGCGGCGATTCCCGGCATCGCCCTGGTGGTCGGCGGCATTCCCGCCGCGATGCAATCCGGATTCTGGCTGGGGGCGCTGGCAGCACTTCTGGCTTCAGTGTTTGCGGCCCTGAACAAGCGGCTCTCGACGGAGATACCTGCCCTGGCCCTGACCGCCGTGGAGATGGGTGCCGGGGTCGTGTTGCTCGGTGCCTTGGTACCGGTTTGGCCCCTGCTGGGCGCGCATTTCGAGCTGCCGGGACCGGCGGACGCGGGCTGGCTGCTGGTGCTGGCCCTCGCCTGCACGCTGTTCCCCTTCGCCCTGTCGCTGGTGGCGCTGCGCCGCCTCAGCGTGTTCTCGGCCCAGCTCGCCGTGAACCTGGAACCCGTCTATGCGGTCGTCCTCGCCGCCCTGCTGCTCGGCGAATCACGGGAGCTGGGCCTCGCCTTCTACCTGGGGGTGGCGATCATCCTGGGCAGTGTGTTCGGCGGCACCCTCCGCCAGGGCACGGCGAAAGGTCGGCACGGCTGACGCCGGCGTGACATCGGGCTTCAGGCGCGGCGCCCGCCGGAGCCGGCCGGCCTTTCCCCTGCCTTACTTCCGCGGTTTGGGTCCCGACGCCGAGAGAATCTCGTTTGCGTTGACGATCGCGACGGCGATCTCCTCAACGGGAACGCGTTTGGCCATGGCCTGGTCACGCATGATCGAGTAGGCCGCCTCCTCGGAGATGTCGCGCGTTTTCATGAGGATCTGCTTGGCGTCGGCCACCTGGCGCATGGACCTGAGCTTCGACTCGAGTTTCTCCACCCGCTTGCGCTCGCGGCGCAGTTCGCCGGATACCTGGCGGGCCAGAACGAGGGCGGACAGCACGCCGAAGGATCGGATCGGCGCTGCCAGGACGGCGCTGGCGCCGAGCTTCAGCATGCCGTCCACGACGGTCGGATTCTCGTAGTTCACCACCGCCACCAGGGTCGGCGCCGTCTCGGCCCGGGTCCATGGGAGGTCGAGACGGATCGACTCTGGATTGACCGCCAGGAAGACGACGTCGACCGCTTCCGGCAACTCCTGCGGGGGCGGCCAGTAGGCCTGCGTCTGGCAGCCGATGCGCTGCAGCTGCCGGGTCAGCGATTCGCCATCGTTGTCCTGCGGATGAAACACGGCCGCCTTCAGCGTCCGCAGATCCTTCAGCAGTTCCGGGGTGTTCCCCGACCTGGAGGTTCGCATGCCGTGCCGGGGTCAGGTATCCAGGGTGTCGAGGCGGGTCGTCCAGTCGCCCAGGGAGTAGGAGACCAGATAGGGGTCCGGATGCACCGGACGCAGCGCCTCCCGCACGATGGTGAATTGCCCCTTCGAATTCGCCCGGCCGATCCGCGGGTAAAGGCAGGTGTGATGGTTTACCGGATCGATGCGTACGCGCCCCTGGGGCGCCTGGTAATCGACCCCGACCAGGCCGGGAACCAGGGCGCCCAGCTCGTCGGTCCCGCATTCGCGCATTGCGTTGGCAAACATGTGCATCTGGAAATAGGCGGCCTCCCAGCACATGTTGGTGAGCACGTCGGCGCCTGCAAACTCGCGGTAGCGCTTCAGGACGGCATGATTCGTTTCCGAGGCGATGGACTGGAAGTAGGGGGCGGCCGTGAAGTGCCCGACGGCATATTCGGCGCCCATGCCCTCCACCTCCACCTCGCAGGTGGTGAGGCTCGCGATCGGAACCTCCCTCGGGTTCAGGCCCGCTTGCGCATAGGCCCGGTACAGGTGGCGCGTGGATTCGCCCACCACCGTCGAGAATATGAAGCTGGGGTCGCGCTTCTTGATGTCGCGGATGACCGGGAGAAAGTCATCCACCCCGGCGGTCAGGGGCAGGTAGCACTCGGCGAGGATGGTGCCGCCGCGCTGCCGGACCAAGTCCTTCATGATCCGGTTCGACTCGACGGGATAGATATAGTCGGAGCCCACCAGATAGGCCCGGGAGCCGAAGTTCGACGTCATGAAGTCGGCGAGCTGGACGCTGTTCTGGTTCGGTGCCGCACCGGTGTAGATGACGTTGTTGGAGAACTCGAATCCCTCATACAGCGTCGGGTAGAAGAGCAGGCGATTCCACTTTTCCACGACGGGCAGGACGGCCTTGCGGGTGCTCGACATGTAGCAGCCGAAGATGACGTTGACCTTGTCCTGCAGGATCAGGCGTTCCGCCAGGGCCTGGTATTCCGAGGGTTCGGACCTCGGGTCGTAACGGACGGGCACCAGTTCGCGTCCGTCTATGCCCCCGGCCGCGTTGATCTCATGGATCGCGAACAGGGTGCCGCAAAGCTGCGTGGTCTCGATGGGGGCGGTGACGCCGGTTTCGGAGAACAGGACGCCAACCTTGACTGGACTCTTGTCGGACACGGCTATTTCCTCGGAAAACGGGCAGGTCGGGGCCATGCCGGACGTCTCCGGGCATGGATGATAGCAACAGGACGGCGGACAGCGCTCATCGGGCCGCCAGGCGGACGAAGGCCCGCGACAACTGTCCGACGAGGTCGCGCGGCGCGTCGAGAATCAGGTGGTGGGCACCGAAGATCTGTTCGACGTAACTGCCGGCCCGGCCGTCTACCGCGAGGCAGAAGCACAGGGTGCCGGCTACCGCCATTTCCCGCACCGCCGCCGCGGCATCCGCCGCCAGATAGCGGGGCTCCCGCACGTCGATGTCGGCGGGTTCGCCGTCGGTGACCAGCAAAAGGATCCGCCGCTCGAATTCCCGGCGCCGGAAGCGGGCATGGGCGTGCCGCAATGCGGCGCCGAGGCGGGTGGACAGGCCGCCCTGGAGGGCATGGAGCCGCCCGCGGGCAATGTCGCCGAAGGTTTCGTCGAAATCCTTGACGATGTGGTAACTCACGTCGGCGCGGCCGTTCGAGCGGAAGGCGTCGATGGCGAAGGCATGGCCAGTGGCCTGCAGGTGCTGGCCCAGGGCGTCGGCCGCCGCCTTGATGATGTCGAGGAGGGAGTCGAAGCTGCCGGGAAGGCAGTCGTGGGTCGATTCGGAGACGTCCAGCAGCAGGGTCACCGCCGGTTCCACCAAGCGCCACCCGGGCCGTTTGAAGACCCGCGGATCCGGCGGCAGGCCCGAGCGTATGTCCACCTCGGCGGCGATGGCGGCGTTGAGGTCCAGCTCCTCGCCTTCCCACTGGCGCGCCACGCGGTGTGCCCGGTCGAGGCGTCGGGCTCGGGACAGGGAAAACAGGCGCCGATGGGCCTCGCCGGCGGGGGCTGCCGGCGGTTTAGGCCGGCCGCGCCGGGGAGGAACAGGCCGCTCGAACACCGTCACCCAGTCCGGCCTCGCCAGGTGCTCGCCCTCGTCCCATTCGGGATACTGGAAGCTCGGCAGGGTCTCGACCGCCGCCGCGGCCAGGGGCGGGGCCTCCCGGTCTTGCGGAGGTGGCTCGGCCGGCGCCGTCTCCAGCCGCACCGACTCGATGGCGAAGACCTCCGCGTCGGGGGGCGGCTCCGTCGGCCCGAAGTCCCAGAGCAGGGCGTTGTCGTCCCGGTAGGCCGGCTCGATCACATGGCGTTCCGGCAAGAAGCGGACGCGCATCTGCCCGAGGTCGTTGGCGAGGATGGACGCGAAGGCCCGGAAGGCGGCATAGTCCGTCGCCCGGGACCGGTGTTCGCGGAACAGGCGGACGCCCTTGTTCACCCAGAAGTTGTCGTCGGCCGCATCCTCGTGGTGCAAGGCACAGGCCAGGCGCCGCGCCAAGCCGGAAAAGCTCAAGTCGCGGGCCGCTGCGCCTTCCACCCGGTGGAACCGGCCCCAGACGTCTCGCAGTCCGGGGCAGTCCATCATCATCAGATGCTCGACCCGCGCATCCTCCACCAGGGACGCCACCGCCACCGCCATGGGTTTCAGGGTGCGTGCCGGAAGCCGGCGAGGCGAGTGGCGCAGATGGGCGACGGCATGTGCAGCGGCGGCCCGGTAGAGGACGCCGCCGTCGTCGCCGTCGAGCACATCGTAGCCTTCGGGCAGGAAAAGCCCCCCCTCGGAGACCGTGGGGCGTGCAGGCGGCCCGCCGACCGGGCCCGGGGCACGTCCGGAGAGCTTGAGGTGGGCGCCGAGGAAGCCGTCCAGGTAGTGCTGCAGCACGTCATGGACGTGTTCGAGGCGTGTGCCTTCGGTCTCGTGCGCCAGGCTGCGCGCCGCAAGGCCATCGTCGCCGCGCAGATAGGCCTGCAGGAGGCCGGGCTCCCGCTCGTAGGCCCGGACGCCGGTAGCCAGCCAGCGGCGAAGGCCGGCAAACCCGAGGCGGCTGACCAGGCCTTCCATCCGGCCCGCGAGCGCCACCAGGCCCGAACCTCCGAGGGCCGGCAACTGGCCGAGCAGGTCGAGGGCGGCGCCCAGGTCGCGCGCTCCGGCCGTCCGGTCGAGGCAGGCGGAGAAGACGGCATCCAGGCGGTCCGCCACCGGCCGGCCGTCGGCGGACGCGACCTGTCCCAGGGCGGCGTCGGCCCGCGCGGCCGCGCCGGGGATGGCCGCCACGTGCCGGACGGTGAGCCAGGCAGGTGCTTCGATGCTGCGCGGAATCGGGTTCATGGGGCCGGGTCGCCTGCCGGCGGCACCGGATCAGGCGAAGTAGGCTTCGATGAAGCCGTCCATGGCCCGGTAGAGAGCCTCGTCGTCGGTGATCGGACGCGTCATGGCCAGCCGGCAGGCGTCCCGGGCCGCCACACCGTCGCGCATGAGGGCAGCGCCGTAGACGAGCATGCGCGTCGATATGCCTTCCTCCAGGCCGCGGCCTTTCAAGGCCCGGGACTTGCCGGCGATGCCGACGAGGCGCCGCGCCTCCTCCCGGTCCACGCCACCCTCGTGGGCGACGATGGAGGCCTCGTGTTCCGGATCGGGGTAGTGGAAATCGATGGCGCCGAAGCGCTGCTTGGTGGACTGCTTGAGGTCCTTGGTGAGGCTCTGGTAGCCCGGGTTGTACGAGACCACGAGCTGGAAGTCGGGATGGGCGTTCAGCAGTTCACCCTTCTTCTCGAGGGGCAGGATGCGCCGCGCGTCGGTCAGGGGATGAATGATGACGGTGGTGTCCTGGCGCGCTTCCACCACCTCGTCCAGGTAGCAGATGGCGCCCTGGCGCACGGCCGTTGTGAGGGGGCCGTCGTGCCAGACGGTACCCTGGGCGTCCAGGAGATAGCGACCCACCAGGTCCGATCCCGTCATGTCCTCGTGGCAGGCGACGGTAATCAGCGGGCGGCCGAGCTTCCACGCCATGTATTCCACGAAGCGCGTCTTGCCGCAGCCCGTCGGTCCCTTGAGCATCATGGGCATGCGCAGCCGGTAGGCGGCTTCGAAAAGGGCGATCTCGTTACCCGTCGGACAGTAATAGGGCTCCGTCCGGATGAGGTACTGCTCCATCAGAGAGGACATGTCGTTGCCTGGCTGCGGTTGAGGGTGTTCTTGTCGTTATCTGCGTGTGCCGCCTCCCGGGGGACGGGAGGCGGCCCGTCGGTCAGCGGTGCGTCGCCGGTTCGTTGGGAATTCCCTCGATCGGGCAGTCCTTCGTTCCGGGAGTGGACCGGGTCAGGGCTTCCACCATTTTCTTCGTGCCTTCGGGATCGTTGACCCACTTGGCATAGAAGTTGTAGGGGCAGGCGGCCACGCCGTCCGCCCCGTCGCCGGAATTGACCGTTCCCGTGTAGCCGCGGTGCAGCAGTTTGTAGAGGTGGTTGTTGGACTGGGAATTGCGCCGGGCGTCGCGGATCAGCGACATCGAGAGCTCCGCGTACTGCACGCCCATGTCCTCTTCGCCGCATTCGCCGAGGGTCCGGCCGTCGAAGCCGATGATCGCGGAATGGCCGAAGTAGGAGTAGACGCCGTCGAAGCCGGTGGCATTGGACACGGCGACGTAGCAGTTGTTCATCCAGGCCATGGTCTTGGCAACCATTACCTGCTGCTCCTTGGCCGGATACATGTAGCCCTGGCAGCGGACGATCAGTTCCGCGCCGCGCATGGCGCAATCGCGCCAGATCTCGGGATAGTTGCCGTCGTCGCAGATGATGAGGCTGACCTTCAGGCCCTTCGGTCCCTCGGAGACGTAGGTGCAGTCGCCCGGGTACCAACCCTCGATGGGGACCCAGGGCATGATCTTCCGGTATTTCTGGACGATCTCGCCCTTGTTGTTCATCAGGATGAGCGTGTTGTAGGGCGCCTTGTTCGGATGGTCCTCGTGGCGCTCGCCGGTGAGGGAAAAGACCCCCCAGACGTTCGCCTTGCGGCAGGCCGCGGCGAAGATTTCGGTTTCCTCCCCGGGGACCGTGGCGGCGGTCTCGTACATCTCCTTGGCATCGTACATGATGCCGTGGGTGGAGTACTCGGGGAAGATGACTAGGTCCATGCCGGGCAGGCCCTGCTTCATGCCGACCAGCATGTCCGCGATCTTGCGGGCGTTGTCCAGAACCTCGGCCTTCGTGTGCAGGCGCGGCATCTTGTAATTCACGACGGCAACGCCGACGCAATCCTTGCTGCTCGCTATGTCACCATGTCTCACTGCGTTCTCCTTTAATGCTCCGGGGGGGGAATAGTCCGCTCAGACCGTCAGGAAGGACTGAACCTCCTGGAGGTTCACATCCGCCTTGTCGGCTTCTCGGACGATGCGTCCGCGATCGATGACCAGCAGC
>JAEUNJ010000010.1 GCA_016791145.1 Rhodocyclaceae bacterium
CGCCAGGCCGCGATCACCAAGGAAATCTCCGAGATCGTCGGCGGCGCGGCGGCAGTCTGACGCCCTTCGCCACGTAACGAATTTATTGCATTAAGGAAATGACCATGAGCAACGGAAACATCGTCCAGTGCATCGGCGCCGTGGTGGACATCCAGTTCCCCCGCGACAAGATGCCCAAGGTTTACGACGCCCTGACCCTCGACGACGCCAACGTCGGCAATGCCGAGGCCGGCCTGACCTTCGAAGTCCAGCAGCAGCTGGGCGACGGCGTGGTCCGGACCATCGCCATGGGCTCCTCCGACGGTCTGCGCCGCGGCATGAGCGTCAAGAACACCGGCGCCGGCATCGCCGTGCCGGTCGGTCACGGCACCCTGGGCCGCATCATGGACGTCCTCGGGCGTCCCATCGACGAAGCCGGCCCCATCGCTGGCGGCCAGACCCGCGGCATCCACCAGAAGGCCCCCAAGTTCGACGAACTGTCCCCCGCCACCGAACTGCTGGAAACCGGCATCAAGGTGATCGACCTGATCTGCCCGTTCGCCAAGGGCGGCAAGGTCGGCCTGTTCGGCGGCGCCGGCGTGGGCAAGACGGTGAACATGATGGAACTCATCAACAACATCGCCAAGCAGCACTCGGGCCTGTCGGTGTTCGCCGGCGTGGGCGAGCGTACCCGGGAGGGCAACGACTTCTACCACGAGATGAAGGACTCCAACGTTCTCGACAAGGTGGCGATGGTCTTCGGTCAGATGAACGAGCCCCCGGGCAACCGCCTGCGCGTCGCCCTCACCGGCCTGACCATGGCCGAAGCCTTCCGTGACGAGGGCCGGGACATCCTGTTCTTCGTGGACAACATCTACCGCTACACCCTGGCCGGCACCGAAGTGTCCGCCCTGCTGGGCCGGATGCCTTCCGCCGTGGGCTACCAGCCCACCCTGGCCGAGGAAATGGGCCGCCTGCAGGAGCGCATCACCTCCACGCGCGTCGGCTCCATCACGTCCATCCAGGCCGTGTATGTGCCGGCGGACGACCTGACCGACCCGTCGCCCGCGACGACCTTCGGCCACCTGGACGCCACCGTCGTGCTGTCCCGGGACATCGCCTCCCTGGGCATCTACCCCGCCGTGGATCCGCTCGACTCCACCTCCCGCCAGGTGGACCCGAACGTCATCGGCGAGGAGCACTACTCGACCACCCGCAAGGTGCAGGCCGTGCTGCAGCGCTACAAGGAACTGCGCGACATCATCGCCATTCTGGGCATGGACGAACTCTCTCCCGAGGACAAGCTGTCCGTGTCCCGGGCCCGGAAGATCCAGCGCTTCCTGTCCCAGCCTTTCTCCGTGGCCGAAGTGTTCACCGGCACCCCGGGCAAGTACGTGACCCTGAAGGACACCATCAAGGGCTTCCGCATGATCGTCGAAGGCGAATGCGACCAGCTGCCCGAGCAGGCGTTCTACATGGTCGGCGGCATCGAGGAAGCCTTCGAGAAGGCGAAGACCCTGCAGTGATGCGGGGGGAGTGACCGGTGGGGACGGAAACCCAGCTTCCTTCCGCCCTGCCGGAAATCGCGGCCCGCTCATTGAACATCACGAGGTTGAACATGGCATTGTCCGTACACGTAGACGTAGTCAGCGCCGAGGAGTCCATCTTCTCCGGCCTGGCGGAATTCGTCGTCCTCCCCGGCGAGGTAGGCGAACTGGGCATCCTGCCCGGCCACATGCCCCTGATGACCCGCATCAAGCCCGGCGCCGTGCGCCTCAAGCTCCTCAACCAGGAGCAGGAGGAGCTGATCTTCGTCGCCGGCGGCATCCTGGAAGTCCAGCCCGGCCTGGTGACCGTCCTGGCCGATACCGCGATTCGCGGCAAGGACCTGGACGAAGCGAAGGCCATGGACGCCAAGAAGCGGGCCGAGGAGCTGATGGCCAACCGCAGCGCCGAGATGGATTACGCCCGGGCCCAGGCCGAACTGGCCGAGGCCGTCGCCCAGCTCGCTGCGATCCAGAAGCTGCGCAAGAAGGGACACTGAAGCCGGCCCCGATTTCGGCCCGGACGTGAAAAGGCAGCCTGCAGGCTGCCTTTTCTTTTTCGCGCCCGCAGACGTGCCGGGCGGTGCGGAGCGGAAACCGCAGGGCGTTCCGGAGCCGCTCCCGGCGGCCTGTCCACGACCGGCCGGTGCGCGTTATCCTACCCCTCTCCATTCAGCCTCGCGGAGGAGGAATGACCGACAACGAAACGCCGCTGTTCCTGAGGCAAAGGCCGTGGTGGCTCATACCCCTCGCCGGCTGGGCCTTTGCGGTCGGCTTCTCGATGCTGAGCCACGTGGAGGAAATGCGGCGCCATACCCTCGAGGTGGCGACCGAGGGGGCGAGGAACATGTTCGGCATGGTGGTCCTTGCCAGGGCGTGGAACGCCGAGCACGGCGGCGTATACGTGCCTGTCTCCGACAAGGCGCAGCCGAATCCCTACCTGGAACATCCGCGCCGGGACCTGACGACCACGGACGGCCAGAAGCTCACCTTGGTCAACCCCGCCTACATGACGCGCCTGATCGCGGAACTTGCGGAAAAAACCGGTGGGACGGTGTTCCACATCACCAGCCTGAACCCCATCCGGCCGAAGAACACGCCCGACTCCTGGGAGCGCCAGGCTCTCGAATCCTTCGAGCGCGGTTCCAAGGAGCGCGTCGAGGTGGTGAATGACGACAAAGGCCGGCAGCTGCTCCGCTACATGGCCCCCCTGCTGGTGGCCAAACCCTGTCTTGCCTGCCACGAGAAGCAGGGCTACAAACTCGGCGACATCCGGGGCGGGATCAGCGTTTCCCTGCCTTACGGCCCCATTGCGGAGGCGGCCGAGGCGCCGGGGCGCCAGGACGCGCTGACCCACCTGGTCGTGTTCGTCCTCGTTTCCCTTGCCGGCTGGTGGTTGCTGGAACAGCTCCGCCGCCGATGGCTCGACCTGGTGCACCACATCGAGGCGCTCGATCTCGCCCGCACCCAGCTGGAGAGCTCGAACCAGGCACTGGCCCGGGCCCGGGATGCGGCCGAGGCCGCCGCGCGCGCCAAGAGCATGTTCCTCGCCAACATGAGCCACGAACTGCGCACGCCGCTGAACAGCGTGATCGGCATGACCCACCTGTTGCTCCAGGACGCGACCGGGGCCACCGAGAAGGAATTCCTGACCCAGATCAGCGTTTCGGGCCAGCACCTGAATTCGCTGATCGGCGACCTTCTGGATCTGGCCCGCCTGGATGCCGGCGATCTGCGCCTCGAATCGAAACCCTTCGACCTGGCCGACGTTGTCGATGCGGTGGTGGAAGAACACGCCCCGGCGGCAAGGGAAAAGAGCCTGTCCATCGCGGTGGAGATCGACCCCGCCTTGAACCGCCTGCTGAAAGGGGATCCGGCCCGCCTGCGCCAGGCCCTGTCGCATCTGGTCGCCAACGCCGTGAAATTCACCCGCCAGGGCGGAATCCGCATCCACGTCCGCCGAGCCACCGCGGAATCCGCCGATCCCCGGCTGCACATCGAGGTACGGGATACCGGCATTGGCATTCCCGCCGCCACCCTCGCACGCCTATTCCGTCCTTTCGAACAGGCTGACGGTTCCACGACCCGCGCGCACGGCGGTAGCGGCCTCGGTCTTGCCCTCTGCCGCCAACTGGCTCATTTGATGGGGGGGCGGGTCGGCGTCGACAGCGTTGCCGGGGAGGGCAGCACCTTCTGGCTCGACCTGCCCTTGCAGGAGGAAGGAGAGGCCTTTTCCGCCGCCAGCCGTCCCGACCCCGGCCCCGACCCGGACGACCGGGACGTGCTTCCGGTTAATCCGGACTGGGACTCCGCCCGGCATCTGGCCGACCGCCTGGAGGCCTTGCTCGAAACCGACGATTTCCGCGCCAGCACGCTGCTGCGCGAGGAAGGTGCGATCCTCCGCGCCGCCCTGGGTCCGGCCGCCCGGGAAATAGCCCAGGCCGCCACCGAATACCGGTTCCAGGATGCCCTGCTCGACCTGAGGGCGGCGCGGGCCCGCAACCCGGCCCTGAAAAAAGAAACCGATTAAACCAATCGACTATTGAAAGGCGGGGGCCGAGGGAATAGACTGCACAGTCCAGTCCAGTTCCGGGGTTTCCGTGGCCCATCCCGCCGAAAGCGTCTTCGTCGATAGCCGCCAGCGCCTGATCGAGGCGGCCCGGGAAGCCTTTCTGCAGGAAGGCTACCGGGCCAGCGTGGACCGCATCGCCGCCCGCGCCGGCGTCGCAAAGCAGACCCTGTACAACCATTTCGCCAGCAAGGACGACCTGTTCAGTGAGGTGGCGCGCCTGGCGTCCTCCCGGATTGCCGTTTCCCTGGAAGGTGGCCCCACCGATGTACGTGAGTGCCTGCTTCGCTTTGCAGCCACATTGCGCGCCAAACTCCTCAGCGACGAAGGCCTTGCCATGTTCCGCGTCCTGGTGGCCGAGGCCGTCCGTTTCCCGGCCCTGGCCAAGGCCTTCTACGAAAAGGGCCCCCAGGAGACCGCCCGTCGCCTGGCCGTTTCCCTGGAGCGGGCCATGGCCGCGGGTCAACTGCGCCGCGACGACCCCGGGTTTGCCGCCGAGTTGCTGATAGGGATGCTTGTGGGCGCCGAGCGAACCGCCCGCATGTGCGGCCTGCCTGTCCGGGACCCCGCTGACGAGGAAGTACGCGTCCATCGCATCATCGATACCTTTCTCCGCGCCTACGCGCCCGAAGGAACCGCCCCATGAATCACAGCAGGCATAAAAAGTCCCTTCATCTGGCCACCCTGGCGGCAATCGTCGGCCTGGGCCTCGCCGCCTGTGGCGAGGGCGAGAAGAAACCCGCTCCCGGCCCCGGCGCCGCTGCGCCACCGCCGCCGGAAGTGGACGTTGTCACCGTGGCCCGCGCCTCCGTCACCCTGACTCAGGAGCTTCCCGGCCGTCTCCAGGCAATACGTACCGCACAAGTGAGGGCTCGCGTCGAGGGGATCGTCGAGAAGCGCCTGTTCGCCGAGGGCAGCGAGATCAAGGCCGGCACCGCCCTCTTCCACCTGGATGCCCGCACCTACCGCACCGCGGCCGAATCCGCCCGTGCCGACGTGGCCGTCGCCCGGCAAACCCTGGAACGCTACAAGCCCCTCCTGGACCTGAAGGCAGTCAGCCAGCAGGAATACGATCTCGCTGCCGCCCGGCTGAAGCAGGCCGAGGCGGTGCTCGCCAAGGCCGAGCTGGACCTGGAGAACGCCTCGGTCCTTGCGCCTCTCTCCGGCCGCATCGGCCGGGCCCTGGTCACCGAGGGCGCCCTGGTCGGCAAGGGCGAGGCCACCCACCTGGCCACCATCGAACAGGTGGACCCCATCTACGTCAACTTCACCCAGTCCAACGCCGACCTCTTCCGCCTCCAGGGCGCCATCAAGGCCGGCCGGCTGAAAAAATCCGAGGAGAAGAATGTCCAGGTCGTCCTGGAGGACGGCAGTGTCCACCCCCATCCGGGCCGCCTCCTCTTCACCGACATGGCCGTGGACCCGGGCACCGGCAGCATCCAGCTCCGGGCCGAGATTCCGAACCCGCGCCGGGACCTGCTGCCCGGCATGTTCGTCCGCATCCGCTTCCCCCAGGCCCAGGCCGACGACGCGATCCGCCTGCCCCAGCGGGCCGTCCAGGCCGGACCGCAAGGGCAGTCCGTGATGGTCGTGGACGGCGAGGGCAAGGTGGCGCCGCGTCCGGTCAGGACCGGCGGCATGTCCGGCACGGACTGGATCATCGCCGAGGGCCTGCAGGGCGGCGAGAAGGTGATCGTGAACGGACTCCAGAAGGCGCGTCCCGGCGCCCAGGTGAAGGCCGTCGAGTGGAGCCCCCAGGCGCCCATCCTGCCGGGTGCCCCGCCGCCGAAGCCGGGCATTCCGCCGCCGGTCGGCATGCAGGGCATGACCGGCATGGGCGGCATGTCGGGCATGTCCGGCATGCAGGGCATGAGCGGCATGGACGGTCTAGCGACGCATGGGGCCGGATCCGGCCGCAAGGACTGAAACGTGCTCGCCAAGTTCTTCATCGACCGGCCCGTCTTCGCCTGGGTCATCGCCCTGGTGATCCTGCTCGCCGGCAGCCTGGCCCTGAAGAAGCTGCCGGTGGCCCAGTACCCCCAGGTGGCGCCGCCGGCCATCGCCTTCAACATCACCTACCCGGGCGCTTCGGCCCAGGTGATCGAGGACACGGTGACCGCCCTCATCGAGCAGGAGATGAATGGCATCGAGCGCCTGCTCTACATGGACGCCTCCTCGGAGCTGGGAGTCGGCACCCTGACGCTGACCTTCGAGCCGGGCACCAACGTGGATATCGCCTCCGTGGAAGCCCAGAACCGGATGAAGCGCATCGAGGCACGCCTGCCCGACGACGTGCGCCGCCTGGGCATCCCCGTCACCAAGCCCCAGCGCAACTACCTGCTGTTCATCTCCCTCTATTCGCCGGACAAGAGCCTCAACAACGTCGCCCTGGGCAGCTACGCGGCCGCCAGCGTGCTGGACCAGATCCGCCGCGTGAAGGGCGTCGGCGAAGCCATCCTGTTCGGCACCGAGTATTCGATGCGCCTGTGGCTGCAGCCGGAGAAGCTGCACGCCTTCAACCTGGCCCCTTCCGACGTGCTGAAGGCCGTGCGCGCCCAGAACGTCCAGATCGCCACCGGCGAACTGGGCCAGGCTCCCGCCGCCCCGGGGCAGCAACTGAACGCCGTCATCGTGACCCGCGGCCGCCTGACCACGCCGGCGGAATTCGGCGAGATCATCGTCCGCGCCCAGGCCGACGGCTCGACGGTCCGCGTCAAGGACGTGGCCCGGGTGGAACTGGGCGCCCAGGATTACAACATCTACGCCCGCATCGACGGTCAGCCCAACGCGGCCATCGCCGTGCGCGTGGCGCCCGACGGCAACGCCCTGGAAGTGGCCAAGGCCGTCAAGGCGCGCATGGGCGAGCTTTCCAGGTTCTTCCCCAAGGGCATCGCCTGGGAGATTCCCTACGACACGTCGCGCTTCGTCGAGATCTCCATCACCGAGGTGCTGATCACCCTCGTCGAGGCCATGATCCTGGTCTTCCTGGTCATGTACCTGTTCCTCGAGAACCTCCGCGCCACGCTGATCCCCGCCGTGGTCGTTCCCGTCGCCCTGGTCGGGGCCCTGACCGGCCTCTACCTGCTCGGCTATTCCATCAACGTCCTCACCCTCTTCGCCATGGTGCTCGCCATCGGCATCGTCGTGGACGATGCCATTGTCGTTGTCGAGAACGTGGAGCGCATCATGCGCGAGGAGGGCCTGGCGCCCCGGGAAGCGACCCGCAAGGCCATGGACCAGATCTTCGGCGCCATCATCGGCATCACCCTGGTCCTGTCCGCCGTGTTCGTGCCCATGGCCTTCTTCGGCGGCTCGGTGGGCGCCATCTACCGACAGTTCGCCGTCACCCTGGTGCTCACGATGATGTTCTCGGCCCTGATGGCCCTGACGCTCACGCCGGCCATGTGCGCCTCCCTGCTGCGCCACCACCCCGGCGGGAACCTTCCCGAGAGGGGCTTCTTCGGCTGGTTCAACCGTGCCTTCGGCCGCACCGTGCGCGGCTACCGCAACGGCGTCGAGCGGGTGCTCCGCAAGCCGGTGCGCTGGCTAGCCGTCTATGCCGCAGTGATCGCCGCCACGGGCTGGCTGTTCATCCAGTTGCCCGGCAGCTTCCTGCCCGAGGAGGACCAGGGCTATTTCATCAGCGTCGTCCAGCTTCCCCCCGGCGCCACTCAGGAGCGTACCGTCGAGGTCCTGTCCCAGGTGGAGAGCTATTTCCTGGCCCAGCCGGAGGTGCAGCACGTGATCGGCGTCGTCGGATTCTCCTTCTTCGGCCGCGGCCAGAACGCCGCCCTCACCTTCGTCCGCCTGAAGGACTGGGACGAGCGCAAGGCGGCCGACGCCTCCGCCACGTCCGTGATCCGGCGCGCCAACATGACCCTGTCGAGGATCAAGCAGGCCATGTTCTTCGCGGTGAACGTGCCGCCCATCCCGGAACTGGGCGCCATCGGCGGCTTCGACTTCCGGCTCCAGGACCGTTCCGGCCAGGGCCGCGAAAAGCTCACCGAGGCCCGCAACATCGCCCTCGGACTGGCCGGCAAGAGCCCCGTCCTGGCCGGCGTGCGCCCCGAGGGGCAGGAGGCCGGTCCCCAGTTGATGCTGGAGGTGGACCCCCTGAAGGCCCAGGCCCTCGGCATCGCCATGGGCGACCTGAACGAGACCCTGCAGTCCGTCCTGGGGGTCGCCTATGTGAACGACTTCGTGCGCCAGGGCCGCATCCTGCGCGTGCAGATGCAGGCCGACGCCGACCTGCGGCGGGCCCCCGAGCAGATCCTCCGCCTGCCCATCCGGAACGCCCGCGGCGACATGGTGCCCCTGGGCGAGATCGCCAATGCGAAATGGATCGTCGGCCTGCCCAAGCTGGACCGCTACAACGGCCTGCCCTCCATGAAGCTGGCCGGGACGCCGGCCCCCGGCCGCAGTACCGGCGAAGCCATGCGCGCCATGGAGGACGTGGCCGCCCAACTGCCCCAGGGTTTCGGCTTCGAATGGTCCGGCACCTCCTTCGAGGAAAAGCTCTCCGGCACCCAGGCGCCGCTGCTCTTCGCCATCTCCCTGATCGTCGTCTTCCTTGCCCTGGCGGCCCTTTACGAGAGCTGGTCGATCCCCTTCTCGGTGATCCTCGTGGTGCCGCTCGGCATCTTCGGCGCCGTCCTGGCGGTGACGCTGCGCGGCCTGCCCAACGACGTGTTCTTCAAGGTGGGCCTCATCGCCATCATCGGCCTGTCGAGCAAGAACGCCATCCTGATCATCGAGTTCGCCCGGGTGCTCAACGAGAAGGGGATGGGCATCGTCGAGGCGACCCTCGAGGCCTGCCGCCTGCGCTTCCGGCCCATCCTGATGACCTCCCTGGCCTTCATCCTCGGCGTCATGCCGCTCGCCATCTCCACCGGGGCCGGTGCCCAGAGCCGGCTGGCCATCGGCACCGGCGTCATGGGCGGCATGATCGCGGCCACCCTGCTGGCAATCTTCCTGGTGCCCGTGTTCTTCGTCGTCGTGCGGCGCGTCTTCCCGGGCAAACCGGCACCGGAGGCGGGCCATGAGTGAACGGACCAAGGCTTCACCGCAAAGGCGCCAAGGCGCAAAGAGGCGCGAAGAAATGCAAGGCATGACCCGTTATGGCGCGGACGTTGCCGGTCCGCCCTCCGCCACCATGGCGCCGGGCGGCAACCGGCTGCACCCGGCGGATTCCCGGCGCCATGGCGGGCCGCGAAGCCCTTTGCGCTCCTTCGCGTCTTTGCGTCTTTGCGGCGGACTTGCCCTGTCCTTCGCCCTGGCCGCCTGTTCCCTCGCACCGGACTACCAGCGGCCGGAGCCGCCGGTGGCCGCGGCCTGGCCGGCCGGGGTCGATGCCCAGGGTGCGCGCCGGGCGGAAGAACTGGACTGGCGGGCCTTTCTCCCCGATCCGCGCCTGCAGGCCCTGGTCGTCGCGGCCCTGGACCACAACCGGGACCTGCGCGCGGCCGCCGCCCGGGTGGAGGAGGCGCGGGCCCAGTACGGCGTGGCCCGGGCCGACCGGCTGCCCAACGTGGATCTCGCCGCCGGCCGCAACGCCGCCCGGACCCCGGGGGACCTCACCGTCACCGGCCGGCCCCTGACCAGCCAGCGCTATGACGTCAATCTGTCCATGCTTTCCTTCGAGCTGGATTTCTGGGGCCGCGTGCGCAGCCTGAACGATGCGGCCCTGGCGGGCTACCTCGCCACGGAAGAGGCCCGCCGCGCCTTCCGGCTGTCATTGGTCTCCGACGTGGCGGGGGCTTACCTCGCGCTGCTGGAGGCCGAGGAGCGCTCCGCCGTCGCGGCCGAAACGGCCAGGAGCCGCCGCGAATCCCGCGATCTGGTGGCGAAGCGCCGCGACGTGGGCCTCGCCGGCGACCTGGATGTCATGCAGGCCGATGCCGCCTTCGAGTTGTCCCGGGCGGACCTGGCCGCGCTGGAGCGGCAGCGCGCCGCCGCCGCCAACGCCCTGACCCTGCTCGTCGGCACCGTGCCCGCCGGGCTGCCGCCCGGCCGGCCCCTGGCCGAGCAGGGCATCGTCCCGGACCTCATGGCCGACCTGCCGGCGGAAGTCCTGTTGCGCCGGCCGGACGTGCTGGCCGCCGAGCAGCGGCTGGTGGCGGCCAACGCCAACATCGGCGCCGCCCGGGCCGCCTTCCTGCCACGCATCCTGCTCACCGCCGCCTTCGGTACCGCCAGCCGCGCCCTGGCCGGCCTCTTCGACGCCGGTTCCGAGGCCTGGAGCTTCCAGCCGGCCCTGCGCCTGCCGCTCTTCGACGCCGGCCGCGCCGCCGCCAATGCCGACGTCGCGGAAGCACGCAAGGTCGTCGCCGTGGCCGATTACGAGAAGACCGTGCAGCAGGCCTTCCGCGAGGTGGCGGACCTCCTGGCCGCCCGGGACCGGCTGGCCGAGCAGCTCGCCGCCCAGGAGGCGGCCGCGAAGGCCCAGGAGCGGGTGCTCGCCATCGCCGAAGCGCGCTACAAGGCCGGCATCTCCAGCTACCTGGAAGTGCTCGACGCCCAGCGCGGCCAGTATTCCGCCCGCCAGGCCAGCCTGCAGGCGCGGCGCGCCTGGCTCGCCAATTCCACCCAGCTCTACAAGGCCCTGGGCGGCGGCGCGCGGGAGTGAGGGCATCCTGGCGCCTTACGCGAAACTCAATTCCCACCACAGAGGACACAGAGGGCACAGAGGGAAAGACGGATCGGGAGCCATTCCGGGCGCAAAGCTCGCCATGGGTTCGCCAATCCTGAATCGCATGGGATTTCCTCAGTGTCCTCCGTGGTGAATGGCCTTTCCTTGCGGGAGCCCCATGAAGATCTGGTTCGACGAAGTTCCCATCGCGGCCGCCAATGAGCGCGGCCTGGAGTGCATCAACGGCCATCTCGGCATCGAGCTGCTGGAGGCCGGGGACGACTGGCTGAAGGCCCGCATGCCGGTGGACCGGCGCACCCGGCAGCCGGCGGGTGTCCTCCATGGCGGTGCCTCCATGGTGCTGGCCGAGACGCTGGCGTCCTGGGGCGCCTACTTCGTGGTGGACCGCAACCGTTGCCACGTGGTCGGCCAGGAGATCAACGCCAACCACGTGCGGGCGGCCCGCGAGGGTTATGTCCATGGCATTGCCCGGCCCCTGCACCTGGGCCGCAGTTCCCATGTCTGGGAAGTGCGCATCACCGACGAGGCCGGCCGCCTGGTCTGCGTTTCCCGCGTCACCATGGCGGTCCTCGAAACCGCCGGACGGTATTGAAGGCCAGATCTTCACCACAGAGGACACAGAGGACACAGAGAAAGCCACGACATCGCCGACCCGGGTGTCGCGCAGCAATTTCCCGACGGGCACGCGCACGAAGTTCCGCAGGCCTCGGATCTTCCTCTGCGTCCTCTATGCCCTCTGCGATGAAACGCCTTTTCAGCTTGAAGCGCCCTTACTGCTGATCGGACAGGTCCACATGGACACCTTCGCCCATCTCGCCGCCCTGGCGGCGCCCCTCTTCGTGCTGGTCCTCGCCGGCTATGTCCTGATGCGCTGGGGCCATGGCGACCGGACCATGGCCGAGGCCCTGAACGCCTTCGTCTTCTCCTTCGCGCTGCCGGCCCTGCTGTTCCGCATGATGAGCGACTTCTCGAAGCTGCCGCCGGTGGACGCGCGGCTGCTGGCCGCATTCTTCGGTTCCTGTCTGCTGGTCTTCGTCGCCGGACGGCTGGTCGGCCACCTGCTGTTCCGGCTCGACGGCGTCGCCCAGTCGGTCTTTGCCCTCGGCGGCGTCTTCTCCAACAACGTGCTGCTGGGCGTGCCGCTGGCCAAGGTCACGATGGGCGACCACGCGCTCCCCTCGGTGGCCCTGGTCCTCGTCTTCAATTCCCTGATTTTGTGGACCCTGGTCACCGTCTCCGTCGAGTGGGCCCGCCACGGCACGCCCAACCTGCGCGGTTTTGCCCGAACGGCGAAGGGGGTGCTCACGAACCCCATCGTCGCCTCGATCCTTTCCGGCACCCTGTTCGGCCTCACCGGGCTGCCCATCCCGGGCCTCCTGGACGAGCCGCTGCGCCTCCTCGGCCAGGCCGCCGCGCCCCTGGCCCTGATCGTCCTCGGAATGGGCCTGGCCGAATACGGCATCGCCGCCGACTGGAAGATCAGCGCCGCGATCTGCGCCCTGAAGCTCGCCCTGCAGCCCCTCGTCGTCTGGCTGCTGGCGCGGGCCCTGGGCCTGCCGCTGCTGGAGACCCAGGTGGTGGTCATGCTGGGGTCCCTGGCGGTGGGCGCCAACGTCTACCTGATGGCCCGGCAGTTCAATGTGCTGCAGGGGCCGGTGGCGGCGAGCCTGGTCATCTCCACCGCCCTGTCCTCCGTCACTACCCCCCTGGTCCTTACCCTGGTGGGCGCCGGAGGGCCTTGACGCCGTCCCGCCGGCGCCGTTTGCTTCGTCCTCGCCTGCCCAGCCGCGGCCTTGCGATCCGCCCGCCCCGGGAACGCGGCTGACCCCGCCATCAGCCGGTTTCATGACGACGGCCAGCGGCAGTCGCTACAATGCCGGTCAGGCGCGGCGGGAGACCGCGCCGCACCGGCGGCAGGCAATCGAATCAGCGGAGGAAACAGCATGGTCCCAGGACAGGAAATGGAGGACGGGCGGCTCTACACGGGCACCCTGGTCCGCTCCGATCGCATCACCCCCAATTCGTCGAAGGAGGAAGTCCGCAACATGGTCTTCCGCACCCAGGATCTTTCCTTCGACGGCCGCACAGGGCAGTGCGTGCGGGTGCTGGCGCCCGGCCAGTTCGGCAACCGCCACCACGCGCGCCTCTACTCCATCTCGGAAGTGGACGACGGGCAGGAGCACACCGAATTCACGCTCTGCGTCCGCCGCTGCAGCTACGTGGACGATTTCAACGGCCAGGAGTATCCGGGCATCGCCTCGAACTACCTCTGCGACCTGCGTCCCGGCGCCGCCATCCAGTTCGTCGGGCCCCTGGGCTATCCCTTCACCGTGCCCGATGACCGGAATGCCGACATCCTGATGATCGGCATGGGCACGGGCATCGCCCCCTTCCGCGGCCTGGTGCGCGAGATCTACCGCCGCGGTGGCGGCTGGGGCGGCCGGGTCCGCCTTTTCCATGGCGCCCGCACCGGCCTGGAAATGCTCTACATGAACGACGAGAACCAGGATTTCGCCCTCTACTACGACCAGCCCACCTTCAAGGCCTTCCAGGCCGTGAGCCCCCGCCCGGCCCTCGACGCGCCGGTGGCGCTCGAACGCAGCATCGCCGACAACGCGGCCGAGGTATGGAGCATGCTGCAGAAGCCGGACACCCGCGTCTACATCGCCGGTCCCGAGGCCATGTTCGCCCGGGTCGAGAAGACCCTCGCCGAGACCGCCGACGACGCCGACCAATGGACCGCCGTCCGCCATGCCCTGGCTGCGGAGGGGCGCTGGCAGTCGGTGCTCTACTGAGCCGCAGCGCGCCGGCGGGTGTCGGCCCCGTGGGTGCCCCCCCGCCGGTCTTCCCCTAGGGCATGAGCGCGCCGAACCGCCGCCCGCAGGCGCGCAGGGAAGCATCCGGGGCCGCCCGGCGGCGAACCGCCGCCGCCCCCTCCCGGGGGCGGGGCGGGGGCATCCAGTGACCGCCGTGCCCCTGCTGGAAAAGGTCCTGGACGCCCACGGCGGCAGGCTGGCATGGGGCCGCGTCCGGACCATCGAGGCCGCCCTCTCCTCCGGCGGCCTCGCCTTCTCGATGCACGGCCAGGGTTCCGCCCTCCTCGGCCTGCACGCCCGTGTCCATCCCCACGAACGCCGGGTGGCGCTGGCCGGCTACACGGGCCATGGCCGCACGGGCCTGTGGACGCCGGACCGGGTGACCCTCCGCGATGCCGCCGGCAATCCCCTCGCCGACCGCGATTTCCCCCGGCGCAGTTTTCGCCGCCTGGACAGGCTGTTCCGCTGGGATGCGCTGGACATGCTGTACTTCGCCGGCTATGCCCTCTGGAACTACCTGACCTTCCCCTTCCTGCTGGCCGAGCCCGGCGTCCGGGTGAGCGAGGCGCCGCCGTTCCCGGGCAGCGGCGGCGGGCGGCTGGTGGCCGAATTCCCGGAGGACTTCCCGACCCACAGCCGCCGCCAGGTCTTCCACGTGGACGAGGCCGGCCGGCTGCTCCGCCACGACTACACGGCGGAGGTGATCGGTCGCTTCGCCACGGCGGCCCATCTCTGTCTTGCCAGCGAAACGGCAGGGGGCTTGCGCTTCTATACCCGCCGCCGTGTCGTGCCCCGCTTCGGCGGGGAACTCGTGTTGCCCGGGCCGACGCTGGTGTGGATAGCGCTGGATGATCTCGGCCTCAGATTCCGCAACCAGGCGTGACTGATGCATATTCCTTTCGGCAACTAATGATGATTGTGAATATCTCGTTCACATTTCCCATAACGCTACTTTGACTTGACATATCCGGATTGGGCGGAAACAATCCATTGGGATTTCAAAAGGGGAAACCGCCATGTCCGTTCCATTCCGTCGTCACCGGAGGCCTCGTCGTGCCGCCTTCCGGCTGACGCCCGTTGCCGCTGCCTTTCTTTCTCTGGGTATTTCCGCGCCGGCCCAGGCCCTGGATCTTTCCTGGATCGGCCCCGCCAGCGGCGGAAGCTGGTACGACGTGTCCAATTGGCAAACGGCCGGCGGCGTCCATGCGGTGCCGGGTGCTTCCGACAACGCGACATTCGCCACCGACACCACCCTGTCCGGAGGGTCCGCCTTGAACTTGGCGAACAGCGCGGCGCTCGTCCTGAAAGGCACTTCCAACTCCGTCTACGGCATTCTGACCAACGACGGAACCCTGACCTTGGGTGCGGCCAGTGACGGCAGCCGCTTGTACTTTTCGGCCGGTTCGGTCC
>JAEUNJ010000015.1 GCA_016791145.1 Rhodocyclaceae bacterium
CCGACCGCGTCGGCCGCGGCAGCCACGATCAGGATGTCATCCCCCGCCCCCGCCACGACCAGATCGCCCGCGCCGCCCCCTTCCAGGGTGTCGGACAGGTCGGTCGCCACGATCACGTTCCGGCCGGCGCTGCCTTTCACGACCACCGCGCCGCCCGCCAGGGAGGCCGCGTCCACGTGGCTGAAGCCGGCCTGCCCGGCCGCCTCGGCGACGCCGTTGATGGAGACGATCTGATCGCCCGCCGTCAGGTCCAGCACCACGTCGCCGGCGGCCGTGCCGACCAGCGTCAGGGTGTTCCCGTCGGCCTGCGGGCCCGCATCCGCCGCCTCCGGCGCATCGGCCCGGATGAAGATGTTGTCGTTGCCGGCGCCGCCGAGCAGCGTGTCGGCCCCGCCGTTGCCCCGGATCTCGTCGCCCTTGCCCGTTCCGGTGATCAGGTTGTCGCCGGCATTGCCGATCAGCACCAGGCCGGAGCCCACCAGGGAGGCATCCACGTCGAGGGCCGTGGTGCCCGCCGGGCTGCCCACGGCGTCGGCGATCAGGACTTCCTCGATGCCGGTGACCGTCGCCCGCAGCACCAGGGTGTCACCGCCGGCCGCCGAGGCGAACCACAGCCGGTCATAGCCGGCCCCCCCGTCGATGGTCTCGCCGGCGCCGTGATCCGAACCCGCCTCGACGATGATCACGTCGTTGCCGGCCAGACCGCTGATCTTGTCCAGTCCCGGAAGGTCGAAAAGGACGTCGTCGAGCAGCGTGCCGTCTATGTTTGCCATGGTCGGGAATCCGTCACCTGATCGCTGGGATCACATTAAACCCATCATAACTTCGCGGCATCGCGCCGGAAAGCCTTCAATCCGGACGCCCCGGCCGCCCATCGCCCCGGGGGCGGGACGCCGCGCGCGGCGCCGGAACGGTGGTTAACGGTCGTTCCGCGCGGGACTTGACCCGGGCGCCGCGCTCAGCCCCCGAGGATGACGGCCAGGACGGCCGACACCACCGCCAGGGCCGCCACGTTGCCCGTCATGACGATGGAAGCCACCTTGTCGGGTTCCTGGCGGTAACGCTCGGCGAACATGTAGTTGAGCACCGCCGGCGGCAGGGCCCCGAAGAGCAGCAGGATGGCGGCCTCCTGTCCCGTGTCCAGCAGCGGACGGCAGGCCAGCGCCACGACGAGGCCAGAGGCCGGCGTCGCCAGGGCGCCCACCAGGCCGGCGCCCCAGACGTGGAAGGCCGACTGGGCGAGGCGCACGCCGAGCGAGAACAGGAGCAGGGGGATCGACACGTCGCCGAGCATCCGGATGGCGGTCAGGGCGGGGGGCCAGAGGGGGATCTCCCCGAGGCTGACGGCCACGCCGGCCAGTCCCGCCGCCATCACCGGGTTCCTCAGCAGGCCGAGCAGCCGGACCCGGTGGTCCAGCATCCAGGCGCCGAGGGAGAAATGCAGCAGGTTCTCCACGAGGAAGAGCACCACGGCCGCCGGCAGGGCGGCCTCCCCGAAGGTCAGCACGATCAGGGGGATGCCCATGTTGCCGGAATTCTTGAACATCATCGGCGGGACCAGCGTCTTGGGGGCGATCCCCGCCAGCCGGGCGATGGGCCACCCGATCAGGCCGGAGCCGAGGATCACCGCGCTGCCGGCCAGCGCCAGCATCGCGTGGTCGGCGATGGCGAAGGACTTGGCCGCCAGCGCGCTGAACACCAGCGCGGGCACGAACAGGTCCATGTTGAGCTGGTTCGCCACCGCCATGTCCGGCTTGCGGAAGCGGCCGTACAGCCAGCCCACGCCGATCAGGGCGAAGACCGGGAAGACGATCGCGACGATGCGCAGCAGCAGCGCGCCGCCGCTCACAACACGAAACGGGCGAGGTCTTCCCGGGCGGCGAGTCCCTCGAGGCGCCCGTCCACGTAGGCCGCGTCGACGAGCAGGGTTTCCGCGCCGGCCTTGCCGGCCGTGAAGGAGATCTCCTCCAGCAGCTTCTCCATGACGGTGTATAGGCGACGGGCCCCGATGTTCTCCGTGCGCTCGTTCACCTGGAAAGCCAGTTCCGCCAGGCGGCGGATGCCTTCGGGCGTGAATTCCAGCGCCACCTCCTCGGTGGCCAGCAGGGCCTGGTACTGGCGGGTCAGGCAGGCATCCGTCTGGGTCAGGATGCGCTCGAAGTCGTCCACCGACAGGGAATCCAGCTCCACCCGGATCGGGAAACGGCCCTGCAGCTCCGGGATCAGGTCCGAGGGCTTGGAAAGGTGGAATGCGCCGCTGGCGATGAACAGGATGTGGTCCGTCTTGATCATCCCGTACTTGGTGGACACCGTCGTGCCCTCGACCAGGGGCAGCAGGTCCCGCTGCACGCCCTGGCGGGACACGTCGGCGCCATGGACGTCCGAGCGCGAGGCGATCTTGTCCACCTCGTCCAGGAACACGATGCCGTTCTGCTCCACGTTGCGCAGGGCGTCCGCCTTCACCTCCTCGTCGTTGATCAGGCGTGCCGCCTCCTCGTCGGTGAGGGCCTTCATCGCGTCGCCGATCCTCATCTTGCGCAGCTTGCGCCGCCCGCCGCCCAGGTTCTGGAACATGCTCTGGATCTGGCTGGTCAGGTCCTCCATGCCCGGCGGCGCGAGGATCTCCATCTGGGCCGACGCGGCGGCCACCTCGATCTCCACCTCCTTGTCGTCCAGCTCGCCCTCGCGCAGGCGCTTGCGGAATTTCTGCCGGGTGGCGGAATCGGGCGCCGGTTGCGCCTCGCCGAAACCCACGCTGCGGGCCGGCGGGAGCAGGACGTCGAGGATGCGGTCCTCCGCCGCGTCGGCGGCGCGGTCCCGCACGGCCTGCATGGCCCGCTCCCTCGCCTCCTTGATCGCCGTCTCGGCCAGGTCGCGGATGATGGTATCCACGTCCCGGCCGACGTAGCCCACCTCGGTGAACTTGGTGGCCTCCACCTTGATGAAGGGCGCCTGGGCGAGCCGCGCCAGTCGGCGGGCGATCTCCGTCTTGCCGACGCCGGTGGGGCCGATCATCAGGATGTTCTTGGGCGTGATCTCGCTGCGCAGGGGTTCGCCCACCTGGGCGCGACGCCAGCGGTTGCGCAGTGCGATGGCCACCGCCCGCTTGGCGCGGGCCTGGCCGACGATGTTCTTGTCCAGTTCCGAAACAATCTCGGAAGGGGTCATCTGGGTCATAGGCTGAAACTCCGCGATGTTCTTGTGGCTACGGCCGGGCCTGCGGCCCTTGACCCGCTACGCGGGTCAGCCTGCGCCGCAACAGGCCGGTTCCCGGCATGTTGTCCAGTTCCGAAACAATCTCGGAAGGGGTCATCTGGGTCATAGGCTGAAACTCCGCGATGTTCTTGTGGCTACGGCCGGGCCTGCGGCCCTTGACCCGCTGCGC
>JAEUNJ010000044.1 GCA_016791145.1 Rhodocyclaceae bacterium
AAGGCCGGCGACAGCCAGGTGCTGGTGGTGGGCGTCGGCAAACTGCTGACCCAACTCGGGCGCTGCTGCAAGCCGGTGCCGCCGGATGCCATCGCGGGCTTCGTGACCCGGGGCAAGGGCGTCTCGGTGCACCGGGTCGAATGCACCAACTTCCGCAACATGGCGGCGCGCAACCCGGAACGGGTGATCGCGGCGGACTGGGGCGGCGCCGTCCAGGGCGTCTATCCGGTGGACATCGCGGTGGAGGCCAACGACCGGCAGGGGCTGCTGCGGGACATCTCCGACGTGCTTTCCAAGGAGCGCATCAACGTCACCGCGGTGCGGACCCAGTCGCGCGCGGGCATGGCCACCATGGGTTTCACGGTGGAACTGGCCGGCATAGAGCAGTTGGCCCGCGCCCTGGGACTGCTGCGGGACGTGCCGGGGGTGGTCAGCGCCCGGCGGGGGTGAGCGGAACTGCCGCCGTCCCATCTTGCAGGAACAAGGCGAGAGGGCACGTTGGGGAACTGCCGTTGTCCGGCAGAAAGGGCGATTCCGGCATCGACTCGCCTGGTTTCGCCGGCATCGAAACTCTCACGGCGGGAGGTGACCAACCTGTGACGCATATGCAGTACGATGCTCTCCGAATCGAACCATGGTCACAAGAGGTGGTTCGCAGCGGCCAAACCATGTTTGCCGATGATTCCAGCGCGCCGTCAAATGGATGATCCTCCACAGCTTGAGTGGGATGAGCGTGTCTATTACCGCGATCAACTGCGAGCTGCCAGGTATTCGGCTCTGGCGGACGCTGAAGGATTTCACGAGATCTGTTTTGCCCTTGAAGCACTTGGGCTTCGGCTGCTGGGGAAGAAATCGGAACTCGGCAGGTACAAACCCAAGCTTCAAGGCCTGTCGAGAGCCTCTAGCGTTCTCACGGAAATGGCGGAACGCAATCCCGGGCTGTTCAGGAATTTCGAATCGTTGTATGAGCTGGTCAGGGTCGCAAGAAACGACGCAATGCACACCGGAGTTTATGCGCGGCACGCGACTGCGGCAGCAATCGACCTCTGCATCGGCCTCGAAGAGGCGCTGATGAGGGGCCCGAATTTGGAAAGCCGTCGATACGAAAGGACTTCATGGTCAAGTCCCCTGTCACGGTCGAGAAGTGGCAACCGGTTGCTCATGCAAGGCAGCTCATGCTGATGCATTCGTTTTCTTTCCCGCCCGTGCTTCTGGATTCCTGGAAACTGATATCCGAAGGTGCGATGGCGCGTTACCTGAACGGCAAAGGCAAATGGGCAGAATTGCTTGCCAAACCGATCGACCAAGCGGAATCCAATGGTCTTGTACTGATCGAAGCCAAAGTTGTGCCATTGGATCAGGACATCTTGCCGCTCGTCGCCGAAGGGGATTTCCCCCTCCAACGGCTCTGGCTGGTGCTGGATGATGAGAAGCGGCTATGCGGAGTCCTCTCCCCATTTGAGCTCATGACTTCTCCTCCCACGTGACGTTGACGGACACACGCTGGGCGGCCCTGTCGCTCCGCGCCCATGTGGGACGGACATCCTGTATCAGTCTCGTTTGCTCTCCCCGCCGAGGGCCGCGACCAGCGCCGGGAGCAGCCGGCGCAATTCCCCCGTCATCAGCGCGAACTCGATTTCGAAGATCTCGTCGCCGTGCTCGGACTGCTTCTCCGCGTCCTCCTTCAGGACGTCCAGGAATGCCAGCCGCTTGACCTCGAGCTTCTCCGTGAGCACGAAGGAGATGCGGTCCTGCCAGGTCATGGCGAGCCGCGTCGGCTCCTTGCCGGCCGCCAGGTGGGCGCGGATCTCGCCACCATCCAGCGGGTGGCGGACGTAGCGCACCAGGGATTTCTCGGCGCCGGGCAGGCGCAGTTCGCATTCCCGGTCGATGCTGAAGTCCGGCGGGCCCTCGCCTGCGGCCAGCCAGCCGGCCATGGCGGCGCTGGGGGACACCTGGGTGTCCAGCCGCCTCAGGGGAAAGTCGTCGAGGCACTTGCCCAGGACTTCCAGCAGTTCCTCGGCCCGGGCGCCACTGGAGGCGTCGATCGCCAGCCAGCCGTCCTGGGGATCGATCCAGCAGTGGAGGGCCTGGTAGCGGGAGAAGGCGCGCGGCAGCAGGTCGATCGTCACCTGCTCCCGCAGGTCCCGCAGCTGCTTGCGTCCGGGCCGGTAGCCCTGCTCGGATTCCAGCCGGTTGGCGCGCTTCTCCGCCTCCTGGCGGATCACCGAGGCCGGCAGCAGCTTCTGCTCCACCCCCAGGGCCAGCAGCCACTGGCGTTCCAGATTGAATACGAGGCGGTCGTCGCCGCGCGGCGGGATCCAGCCCCGGCTCTTGAAGTCCTGGCTGCCGCAGGCCTGGAAGACCTGCCGGGACAGCTGTTCATGGAGGGAATCGACGGTGGGAGCCCAGCCGGGCGGGAGGCGGTAGAGTTGCAGGTTGCGGAACCACATGGCATGACGATCGGTGGGTCGGGAAAGGCACTTTTCGGGTGCCGGAAATGCAAGCGCCCGGCATGGCCGGGCGCCGGACGGAGTCTGGGTCCTCTTATTTCTTCTTCTTCTTGTTGGCCGCCGCGGAGAGCGCGGCGCCTGCCTTGAAGCGCACCACCTTCTTGGCGGCGATCTTGATTTCCTTGCCGGTCTGCGGGTTGCGGCCGGTGCGGGCCTTGCGCTCGGTGACGCCGAAGGTGCCGAAACCGACGAACTGCACGCTGTCGCCCTTGGCGAGGGCTTCCGTCAGCACGTCGAGGGCGGCATTGACGACCACTTCCGTGGCGGCTTTCGTGCCATTGGCTTTCTTCGCGACTGCATCGATGAATTCACTCTTGTTCATGGCGGCGGGACTCCCGGGGTGGTGAAAGGGCCCGCGCAGTGTAGCGGAATTGGCCCTCCAAGCAAGGTTTCGCCGCGGTTTCGCACGAAAAAAACGGAACGGATTTCGTTGCATTGCAGCGCATTCCGCGGGGGCGGAACGCCGGCGCGCTTGAGAAGATTGTCGAAGAAGCCCGCGTAAGGCGATACCGGCCTGACCAATTTTCCATCCGCCCCCGCCGGAACGACCGGCGGGGGCGCCGGGTAGAATCGCCGCATGGACGACTTCCCCATCCGCTACGTGGAGCCGGTCTTCCGCCCGCCCAGCGAGGCGGAATCCCTGATCCTCCCGGTCACCGACGGCTGCTCCTGGAACCACTGCACCTTCTGCGAGATGTACACGGCGCCGCAGAAGAAGTTCCGGGCCCGGGGACAGGACGAGGTCCTGCAATCCATACGGGATTGCGGCGCGCGCTTCGGCGATGCCGTGCGCCGCGTCTTCCTGGCCGACGGCGATGCCCTGGTGCTGCCGACCCGCCGCCTGCTGGAGATCCTCGACGCCATCCGCCGGCATCTCCCGGCGGTGCACCGGGTGTCCAGCTACTGCCTGCCGCGCAACCTGCGCCGCAAGGGCGTCGACGAACTGAAGGAACTGGCCGGCGCGGGCCTCGCGCTGGCCTACGTGGGCGCCGAGTCGGGCGACGACGAGGTGCTGGCGCGGGTGAACAAGGGCGAGACCTTCGCCTCGACCCGCGATGCCCTCGTCAAGCTGGGGGAGGCGGGCATCGGCCGCTCGGTCATGATCCTCAACGGGCTGGGGGGCACGCCCCGCTGGGCGCCGCACGCGGACCACTCGGCGCGGCTGATGAACGAAACCCAACCGGAATACCTGTCGACCCTGGTCGTCTCGTTTCCGCGCGGCGAGGCCCGCTTCCGGGAGGGCTTTGCCGGCTGGGAGCCCCTGGACCGGCACGGCCTGTTCATGGAGATGGAGCGATTCCTTTCCGGCCTGGACCTCCGGCGGACCGTTTTCCGCAGCGATCACGCCTCCAACTGGCTCGTCCTCAAGGGCACTCTCGGGGCCGACAAGGCACGCCTGCTGGGCCAGGTGCGGGAAGCCCTGGCGCATCCGGAAAAGGCCCGCCTCAGGCCGGCCTGGTCGCGGGGTCTCTGAGCGGGCCCCCGGCCCGCCGGCCGACCGGAATTGGGCGCGAATTGAGCCCCTTTCCGGTCCGGGAGGGGGAGGGGCCTGCGCTACAATCGGCGTTCCGATTTGCGTTACCCGCCATCCCCGCCACGCCCCCATGCGCATCCTGCTCAGCAACGACGACGGCTACTTCGCACCCGGCATCGAGGCCCTCGCGAAGGCCCTGTCGGCGCTGGCCGAGATCACCGTCGTGGCCCCCGAGCGGGACCGCAGCGCGGCGAGCAATTCCCTGACCCTCGACCGTCCCCTGTCGCTGCGCAAGGCGCCCAACGGTTTCCATTTCGTGAACGGCACGCCGACGGACTGCGTCCACCTGGCGGTGACCGGCATGCTCGACTTCCTGCCCGACATGGTGGTCTCCGGCATCAACCTGGGCGCCAACATGGGCGACGACACCCTCTACTCGGGGACGGTCGCCGCCGCCACCGAGGGCTACCTGCTCGGCATCCCGTCCGTCGCCGTCTCCCTGGCGAGCAAGCGGGGGCGGCATTTCGACACCGCGGCGCGCATCGCCGTGGAACTGGTCGAGCGCTTCCAGCGGGATCCCTACCCGGAGCCGGTGCTGTTCAACGTGAACGTCCCCGACATTCCCTTCGAGGACCTGCGCGGCCGCCAGGTGACCCGCCTGGGCAAGCGGCACAAGGCCGAGGGGGTGATCAAGCAGATCACCCCGCGCCACGAGACCGTCTATTGGGTCGGGGCGGCCGGGGAGGCGGCCGATGCCGGACCCGGGACGGATTTCCATGCCGTCGGCGAAGGCTGGGTGTCCGTGACCCCGCTGCAGATCGACCTCACCCACGCGGCGCAGATGGCGGGCGTCGCCCGCTGGCTCGGATGAACACCCTGCTCGGCATCGGCATGACCTCCCAGCGCACGCGGGCGCGCATGATCGAGCGCCTGCGCGAGGAAGGCATCCGCGACGAGCGGGTCCTCGCGGCCATGGCCGCCGTGCCGCGCCACATCTTCGTCGAGGAGGCCCTGGCCCACCGGGCCTACGAGGACACGGCGCTGCCGCTGATCCTGGGCCAGACCATCTCCCAGCCCTATGTGGTCGCCCGGATGATCGAGCTGCTGATCTCCGGCCGGGAGCTGGGCAAGACCCTCGAGATCGGCGCCGGCTGCGGCTACCAGGCGGCCGTGCTGGCCCAGTTGTCGAAGCAGGTCTTCGCCGTCGAGCGGCTCGCGCCGCTGCTCGCCATGGCCCGGGAGAACCTGCGTCAGACCCGGCAGGGATGGGTGCGCCTCAAGCATGCGGATGGCATCGGCGGGCTGCCGGAGGCGGCCCCCTTCGACAGCATCATCGTCGCCGCCGCCGGGGCCGCCGTACCCCAGGCCCTGCGCGACCAGCTCGCCCCCGGCGGCCGCCTGATCATGCCGGTGGGCACCGGCGTCCAGGAACTCGTGCTGCTGGAGAAGGGTCCCAAGGGCTTCGTCGAAACCCGCTACGATCCCGTCCGCTTCGTCCCCCTGTTGCCGGGAGTGGAAAGATGATCCGCCGCATCCCTGTCATCGCCGCCGCCATCGCCGTCGCCGCGCTGGCCGGCTGCGCCAGCCACGCCCCCGCGCCCGTCGAGGAGCGGGGAGGGGTCGCCGCGGGGAAGGGCGCGCCCGCCCCGGTGGCCGCCGCCGCGGCGGAGTCCCGGGAAGGCTTCTACGTGGTGAAGAGGGGCGACACCCTGTATCGCATCGCCCTGGACCACGGCGTCGATTACAAGGAACTGGCGGCCTGGAACTCCCTGGAGAATCCCAACCGGATCGAGGTGGGCCAGCAGCTGCGCGTGGCGGCCCCCGAGGGCGCCGCCGTGGCGAAGCCCGTCGCCGCCGGCGCCCCGGTGGAAACCCGCCCCCTCGGCGGTGGCGAGCCCGCGCCGGCGAACACCGACACCCTGAAGCGCGAGCCGAAGGGGGGCAAGCAGCCCTGGTCCGAGGCGGCCTGGGCCCAGGCCCAGAAGGGCGAGGCGGCGCCGCCGCCCAAGCCGCCCGAGAAGGCGCCCGAAGCCGCCCGCCCGGCGGAAAAGCCCGCCGAAAAGGCGCCGGCGCCCGTACCCGCCGCCGCGGGGGAGGAAGCCGGCGACTGGGTCTGGCCGGCCGCCGGCAAGGTGACCGCGTCCTTCGTTGAGGGCGGCAACAAGGGCATCGACATCGCCGCCAGGTCCGGCGACCCGGTGCTCGCCGCCGCCGCCGGCAAGGTCACCTACTCGGGCAGCGCGATCCGCGGCTACGGCAACCTGCTGATCATCCGCCACGGGGACCTCTATTCGAGCGTCTATGCCCACAACAGCAGGATCCTGGTCAAGGAGGGGCAGAGCGTCGCCAGGGGGCAGAAGATCGCCGAGGCGGGCAGCACCGACACGGACTCGCCCCGGCTTCATTTCGAGATCCGCCGCCAGGGCAAACCGGTGGATCCGCTGAAGTTCCTGCCGCCCCGCTGATGGGCAGCGACGAGGAATTCGCCGACGGCGAGGCCGAGGTCCTCCGGGAGCCGGCGGGCGAGGAGGCCGCCGAGGCCGCCCCCGAGGAGTTCTTCGACGACATCACCCAGCTCTACCTGAACGAGATCGGCGCCAACCCGCTGCTCTCCCCGGCCGAGGAACTGGACTGCTCCCGGCGCATGCGGGCGGGAGACTTCCCGGCCCGGCAGCGGATGATCGAATCGAACCTGCGGCTGGTGGTCAGCATCGCCAAGCACTACCTGAACCGGGGCATCCCCCTGGACGACCTGATCGAGGAGGGGAACCTGGGGCTGATCCATGCCCTGGAGAAGTTCGATCCGGAACGGGGCTTCCGCTTCTCCACCTATGCCACCTGGTGGATACGCCAGAGCATCGAGCGGGCGATCATGAACCAGTCGCGGACCATCCGCCTGCCGGTGCACGTGATCAAGGAACTGAACGTGGTCCTCAAGGCCCTGCGCCAGGCCACCGAGCAGAACCCCGGCGCCAGCGACGGCATCGAGGTGGCGGCGCGGGCCCTGGACAAGCCGGCGGAGGAGATACGGCGGGTGCTCGCCCTGTCCGAGCGCACCGCCTCCCTGGACGCCCCGCTGGAGATCGACCCCGAGCTGTCGGTGGCCGACGCGCTCGCCGGCGACCGGGACGAGCAGCCGGACGCCCTGATCGAGGCCCGGGAGATGGAGGCCCGGGTCACCGAATGGGTGGGCCAGCTCAGCGACCGGCAGCGGGAGGTGCTGGAACGCCGCTACGGCCTGAACGGCCGGGAGGTGGCCACCCTGGAGGAACTGGCGGCCGACCTGGGCCTGACCCGCGAGCGGGTGCGCCAGATCCAGATGGAATCCCTGAACGCCCTGCGCAAGCGCGTCTTCCGCGCCCGCCTGGGCCGGGACGACCTGCTCTAGTCCCTGCGCACGGGGCGCCGCCCCGGGATGGCTGGGGCCCCGGCGGACGGCCGCGACTACTGCTTCAGGGCCTCGGCCAGGTCAAAGACCGCCGTCGCGTAGAAGCTCGAGCGGTTGTAGCGCGTGAGCACGTAGAAGTTCCGGAAGCCCAGGCGGTACTCGGTCCCGGCGGCCGGGGTCACGTAATCCACGAGGGTGGCCGGCAGGTCGGGGGCGTCGGGGGCGGCGACGCCGTAGTCCGCCATCTCCGCCGGGCGCAGCCGGGGCTCGATGCCCAGGGCGAGCAGTTCCGCCACCCGGTCTCCGTTCGCCGTCGCCGGCACCAACACCGGCTCGCCGCTGCGCCAGCCGTGGTCGGCCAGGAAGCGGGCCACGCTGCCGATGGCGTCGGCCGGGCTTGCGGCCAGGTCGATGCGGCCGTCCTCGTCGAAATCCACGGCGTGGCGCCGCCGGCTGCTGGGCAGGAACTGGGGCAGTCCCAGGGCGCCGGCGTAGGAGCCCTTGTAGCCGCGCGGATCGCGGCCCTCTTCCCGGGCCAGCAGCAGCAGTTCCTCCAGTTCCCGGCGGAACAGCTCCGCCCGCGGCGGGTAGCCGAAGGCCAGTGTCGCCAGGGCGTCGAAGGTGCGGTAGCCGCCCGTGTGGCGGCCGAAGATGGTCTCCACGCCGATGATGGCCACGATGACTTCCTCCGGCACCCCGTAGCGGGCGGCGGCGCCGGCCAGGGCGGCCGCGTTCTCCCGCCGGAAGCGCTGGCCCATCACCACCCGTCCCGGCTCCACGAAGCGCGCCCGGTAGGCCTGCCAGGAACGGATGCCCGGGTCCCGCGGCGGCATGATGGCGCGGATCACGGAGGGCTGGAAACGGGCCTCCCGGAAGGCGCGGCGCAGGTCGGCCTCGGGGAAGCCGTGCCGGTCGCGCATCTCGGCCACGAAGGTGCGCACCTCCGGCCGATGCTCGAAATCCCGGGCGGCGGGTGCCGGCAGGGCCGCCGCCGGCGGCAGGGCCAGGCCCAGGGGCAGGGCCAGGGCGAGGGCCCGGCGCAGCCGCGCGGCGGCTTGAGCACGCAATCGATCCATGGCGCGAGTATCGCCGCCGGCCGACGGCCCGATCCGCCGAGCAGCCGCCGATTCCACCGCCTGCCCCGGGTTTCCGGCCGGCGCCGTCCACGCGGAACGGAAGGCAAGGCCGCGGGCGCGCCCCCGGGGCCGGTCGCTGTGGGCCGCCTCCGTTCGCCGGGGCCGCCGCGGATGGAAACTGCAACGACATCGCTTCGCGGCGCCCCGGCACCCTGGCGGTGACCCTCGCCGGGCAGGGGAACCCGGGCCTCCCTCAGCCCGGGCGGAACCGGGCGACGGCCGCCCGCAGCCGGGGCAGGGCTTCGGCCGGGGCCAGGCGGCCGTAGCGCAGGCCGGCGTAGAGGTCGGCGATCTCGCGCACCGGCGCCGCCGCGGCGGGCAACGCGCCGGCCACCCGGGCGGCATAGTCCGCGGGGCCCTCCCAGGCCCGGCGGGCGAGCCCGCGGCGGGCGAGGCGTCGCGACAGGCGCTCCCAGGCCGCCTGGACCGGGTCCCTGGAGCGCTGCCGGCGCAGGGTCCAGGCGGTCAGGGCGATCAGCAGCAGCCCGGTGACCCCGGCCAGGGCGGCGACCATCTCGCCCCAGTCCCGGGAGCGCAGGCCGAGGCTGGCCAGCAGGTCGCGCTGGCGCTGCGGGTTGTAGCCGAGCACCCACTGGTTCCAGGCGTTGGCCACCGCGTCCCAGCGGTAGCGGGCCTCGCGCAGCCAGGAGAAGGCGGGCCGGGCGAGGAGCGGCAGCGCCTCGTCGGCCGGCAGCGCGCCGGCCAGGTTCAGCTCGATGCGGCCCGGGGCGATGGCGGCCGTCGGGTCCACCCGCTGCCAGCCATGCTCCGGCCACCACACCTCCGCCCAGGCGTGGGCATCCGACTGACGCACCGTCAGGTAGCCGTCGACGGGATTGATCTCGCCGCCCTGGTAGCCGGTGACCACCCGCGCCGGCACCCCCGCCGCCCGCATCAGGAAGACGAAGCTCCCCGCGAAGTGCTCGCAGAAGCCGCGCCGGGTCGAGAACAGGAAGTCGTCCACCCCGTCCGCCCCGAGGGGCGGCGGCGTCAGGGTGTAGATGTAGGCCTCGCGGCGGAACATGGCCAGCACCGCCCCGACGATGCGCCGGGAATCGCCGCCCTCCGCCTCGCGCAGCCGCGCCCCCAGTTCCCGGGTGCGCGGATTCACCCGCGGCGGGAGCTGCAGCGACTCGCGGAGGGTGGCGCCCGTGGCCTGGGCCCCGGCGACCGTCTCCGGATGGGAGCGCACCTGGTAGCGCATCCGGGCGCGCACCGGCACCCGGGACAGCAACTGGTAGTCCGGCGCCAGCATCGCGTCGGCCGGCAGGGTGCCGGGCAGTTCCAGCGCGAACAGCCAGTGGTGGTTGTGGGGCTCCAGGGTGACCTCCTGCTCGACCCCGGGGCCGGCCGGCTCGTAGGGGATCTGGGTCTCGCCCCGGCGCGGCAGCATGCGCCAGGTCCGCCCGTCGAACCAGGTCATCACCGGGCCGCGCCAGTAAAGGGCCTGGCGGGGCGGCGGCGGGCCCGCGAACCGGACCCGGAAGGCGATGGCCTCCGACTGGCTCAGGTTGGCGATCGCCCCGGGCGTCATGCTCTCCGAGAGCCCCGTCAGGCCGCTGTAGGCGTCGAGCGGCAGGCCCCACAGGGGGCCCGGGATGCGCGGAAAAAGGATGAACAGGGCCAGCATGAAGGGCATGCCCTGGACCAGCATGACGGCCGCCAGGCGCAGGGAGCGGCGCGCCGGCTCCCCGTCGCGCGTCGCCTGGATCTGGGCGGCCGTGATCACCAGCAGCGCCGTGCCCATCGCCGCGGCGTAGGGGATGCCCTGGGAATAGAAGAACGGCGTCATGACGAGGAAGTAGGCCAGCATGACGACGATCGTCGCATCCCGCCGCCCGCGCATCTCCAGGAGCTTCAGGGCGGCGAGCAGGGCCAGCAGGGCCACCCCGGGATCCTTGCCGAACAGGTTGCGGAACTGGAAGCCCACCGCCACGGCGCCGGCCACGGCGAGCAGCACGGGCAGCCAGCGGGGCGGCGGGCGCCAGCCGCGCCAGACCATGGCGCCCCGCCAGGTCATGACCGCCAGCGCCAGCCCCGAGAGCCACCAGGGCAGCCAGGGCAGCAGGGGCAGGAAGCCGGCTGCCGCGGCGGCCAGCAGCCACAGGGACTGGCGGCGGGACAGGGGCGGGGCGGCGGCAACGCTCATGCCGCGAGTGTAACGCCGCCACCCCGGCGCGCCGCGGGGCCCCCGCGGCGACGGGCCGGAACCGCCGGCGTCGCGCCGGGGCCGTGCCGGGCGGTATTGCGGAAGCGCGGCCCTCAGGCCGGCACCACCGCCACCAGCCCCACCTTGTGCAGCCAGGCGATGCCGCGCAGGACCAGGGGCCGGCGGGCCTCCGGGAACGGCGCCAGGCAGTCGGCCAGGGCGGCCCCGGGGCGGCCGGCGAGGACTTCCAGCACGGCCCCCAGTTCCACGGATGTGGGCAGCAGGTCCCGGCCGAAATTGACCAGCGGCGAATCGGCCAGCCGGGCCAGCGCCTCCGGGCCGCCGCCCGGCGCCAGGCGCAGGCGCAGGTCCCCCGCCATGGTCCCGGTGGCATAGCCGGCGAAGAGCCAGTAGGGATCGGCCCGCCGGGGCGGCAGGCGGGGCGCGCCGGCGGGCGGCGCGGCGCGCCGCCGGTCGGCCAGTTCCCGCCACAGTTCCCGGTAGCGGGCCAGCACGCGACCCCAGTCGAAGACCTCCAGCGCCCGCCGGCGCGCAGATTCGCCCAGGCGGCGGCGCAGGTCCGCGTCGGCCGCGAGGCGCAGGCAGGCCGCCTGGGTCGCCTCCACGTCCACCGCCACGAAGAGGCTCGCCTCGCCGATGTACCGGTCGTAATCGGCCACCCCGTCGGCGTGGCGCGCCGCCAGGTCGGCCCCCAGGCCGGCGGGGGGCATCCGGGTCGGGATGCGGAAGCCGTCTTCCCCGTCGCGCACCGTGCCCCGGTAGCCATCCCAGTCGCTGACCACGCAGGGCAGTCCGGCGGCCATGGCCTCCACGGGGGTCAGGCCGAAGGTCTCCTGGATGTTGTCGGCCAGGGAAACGAAGACGTCGGCCGCCTGCCAGACGCGGTTCCGGATCTCGTCCTGGCGCCCGTCCACCACCTGCAGGCGCACCGAGGGGCAGAAGCGTTCCGCCCCCTCCCGGAAGGCCCGCTCGATGAACTCGTTGGCGAACCACCCGGCCATGACCAGGCGGACGGGCTTGCCGGATTCCCGGGCGGCATGCTCCAGGGCCAGGAACATGGGCAGCGGGTTCGCCTTGGCGTGGAAGGACAGGCGGCCCAGGAACAGGAACACCACCTCGTCCGGCCCGACCTCCAGCTGCCGGCGCCAGTGCGCGCGCAGGGCCGCGTCCGGGGCCAGGGCCGCGCAGTCCGCGCCGAGGGGAATCTCCGCCAGCAGCGGCTCGGGCACGCGGCCGGCGCCCAGGCGCTCGCGCAGCCATTCGCCCTCGGCGGCCCACAGCCGGCGCACCGAATCGACGACGGCCCGGGAGGTGCAGACCAGGGCATCCCAGGGCTCCAGGGGCGCGGTCAGCAGGTCGGCGATGGCGTCGGTGGCCCCGTGGGAGGCGGTGGTGTGGGTGACGCCGGTGAGGCTGTAGGCCGCCGGGTCCAGGCGCCGCCGCTGCCAGGCCAGGTCGCCCAGGTTGGGGCCGGGGTAGAAGAGGGCCCCCGCCGGCCGCAGTCCCGCCAGTTGGCCATGGGGAATCCAGCGCACGGGGCGGGCGCTGCCCCAGGCCTTGGCCAGCGATGCGAGCCCGGCTGCCTCCCGGCGGTTGGCCGAATAGCAGTCGATCGGCGCGGTCCCGTCCCGGGCCAGGGCGCGCAGGAATCCCTCGCCGGCGGCGTGGCGGCCCATCAGTTTCGCGCGGCCGCTGGTGGTGTAGGCGTCGGCCGCGAAGTAGATCGCGGCATCGGCCGGCGCGGCGGCCGGCGGGTGGTCGGTCGGGTCCAAGGGATGGCTTCCGGGTGCGTGTCGGCCCCATGATCCCAAAAAAGCCCGCGGGGGTGGCGCCGCCGGCGTGAAAGGCCGGCAAGGCCCGGGGCGGGGAGGACGGCCAGGGAATTAACTGTTGGTTTCAATGCCCCCGGGGCCCCGGCCGCCGTCCCGCGCCGCCCGCGCCCCGCTGCGGCGCCAGGGGATTTGCCCAAAGCCCGCGTTGGCGTTACACTTTTCGGCTTGGCGCCCGCCGCCGGGCGCGTATAAACCAACAGGAGACAGCCATGGCCCTGATCCGCAATATCTATCTCCCCACCCTGGTCGGCACCACCGGAGACGATCTTTTCGAATCCACCTTCGCGGCAGCGGACCAGACCCTGATCGGGGGGCTGGGCAACGACGTCTATCTGGTGAATGGCCAACTCGAATTCACGATCGTCGAGAACGCCGGCGAGGGCGCCGATACGGTCATCATCGACGGCCAGGCGGTGTCCGACCTTCCGTACCAGTTGGCGGCGAACGTGGAGAACCTGATCGTCCGGATCGGCGGGGATCACCAGGAACACTTCGACGGCAACGCCCTGCCCAACGCGATCACCGTCGCCGACGGCGATGCGGAGAACGAGGACGTCCTGGACGGCGGGGCCGGCAACGACACGCTGGCCGGTGGCGTCGGCGACGACCTCTACCTGGTCGACGCGGCCGGGGACGTGGTCGTCGAAGGGGCCGGTGCGGGCACCGACACGGTGCATTCGACGGCCGCCACCTACACCCTGGGCGCCAACGTGGAGGCGCTCTTCCTCCAGGGGACGGGCAACATCAACGGCGTCGGCAACGCGCTGGACAACCTGGTAGGCGGCAACGACGGCCACAACAGCATCGACGGCGGCGCGGGCAACGACCTGCTCAACGGCAACGGCGGCAACGACACGCTGCTGGGCGGTGCGGGGGACGACGTCCTGGACGGCGGCGCCGGCAACGACCGCCTGGAGGGCGGGGCCGGCAACGACCGCTACCTGCTGGAATCCGCCACCGACAACGTGGTCGAGAACGCCGCCGCCGGGCAGGACACGGTGATCCTGGCCGACGGGGTGGCCAGCCACACCCTGGCCGCCAACGTGGAGGACCTCTACCTGGCCGATGGCGACGGCGCCCCCGGCGGCAAGACCGGCATCGGCAATGCCGCCGACAACATGATCATGGGCACCGAGCACGCCGACACCATCGACGGCGCGGCGGGCAATGACGTGATCCACGGCGCCGGCGGCGATGACGTGCTGAAGGGCGGCCTGGGCAACGATGCCTTCGTCGTCGGCAACCCCGGCGTCACCGTCCTGGAGGCGGCCGCCGAGGGCACGGATACGGTCTATGCCGGCGTCGATTTCGCGCTGGCCGCCAACGTCGAGAACCTGGTGATGACCGGGGACGAGGACCTGGAGGGCTGGGGCAACGGCCTGGCCAACCTGCTGGCCGGCAATGCCGGCAACAACATGCTCGCGGGGGGCGACGGCAACGACACCCTGAACGGCGGCGTCGGGGCCGACGCGATGTACGGCGGCCTGGGCAACGACACCTACTACGTGGATGTCCCGGGCGGCGGCGACCTGGTCCTGGAGCGCCACAACCAGGGCATCGACACCGTGATCACCAGCGGCAACATCGGCGCCCTCTACCTGAACGTCGAGCACGTGGTCATGGCCGGCACCGCCGACCTGCAGGTCTTCGGCAACGATCTCGCCAACAACATCCTGGGCAATGCCGGCAACAACGTCCTGTTCGGCGGCGGCCTCGCGGACACCCTGGCCGGCGGCCTGGGCAACGACACCTACTACGTGGACGACACCGACGCGCCGGTGGTCGAGGCGGCCGGCGCCGGCCTCGACACCGTGGTGCTCTACGGCTATTCGCTGACCGCTCCCTACGTCCTGGCGGCCAACGTCGAGAACCTGCGCATCGAACCCGGCGACGGCAACAAGAATGCCAAGGGCAACACCGCCGACAACGCGATGGCGGGCAATGCCGGCAACAACATCCTGGACGGGGATGCCGGCAACGACACCATCAACGCCGGCGGCGGCGCGGACACGCTGCTGGGCGGCGCCGGCAACGACCTGCTGAACGGCCAGGCCGGGGCCGACCTGATGAAGGGCGGCGCCGGGGACGACAGCTATTACGTCACCAGCATGTCCGACCGGGTGGACGAATCCACCGCCTCCCTGGGCGCCGGGATCGACACGGTGATCTCCAACCTGCGGACCACCGACCTCAACGACCACACCATCTTCCTCGCCAGCGGCGGGGCCACCGGCAACGACGTGATCGAGAACGTCACGCTGGACTTCTCGGCCGTGGACGCCGTCGGCAACGCCCTGGGCAACGTGATCCGCGGCAACAACTCGGCCAACATGCTGACCGGCGGCGACGGCAACGACACCTATTACGTGGATCTGCTGGATACCGTGGTGGAGGGCGGCGGCGCCGCCTCGGGCAGCGATACGGTGATCCTGGACGTGGGCGCCAGCAACGAGGGCGGCAACGTGATCGCCCTCGACATGGCCACCCGCTATGCCAACGTGGAGCACCTGACCCTGCGCGGCACGGGCAATTACGGCATCATCGGCACCAATGCCGCCAACGTGCTGACCGGCAACGACGGCCGCAACACGCTGCGCGGCCTGGGCGGCAACGACACCATGGCCGGCGGCAAGGGCGACGACAGCTACCAGGTGGACAACCTGGGCGACAAGGTGATCGAAAACGCCGACGAGGGCATCGACACCGTCTTCAGCCAGGTGGCCCATACCCTGGGGCTCAACTTCGAGAACCTGGTCCTCACCGGCGCCGGCAACCTGACCGGCACGGGCAACGCCCTGAACAACCGCCTGGAGGGCGGCGCCGGCAACAACAACCTGCAGGGCCTGGACGGCAACGACGCCCTCTTCGGCTTCACCGGCAACGACACCCTGGCGGGCGGCAACGGCGACGACAGCCTGGACGGCGGCGGCCACAACGACAGCCTGGACGGCGGGGCGGGCAACGACACCCTGGCCGGCAACTTCGGCGCCGACAGCATGGCCGGCGGGGCGGGCAACGACCTCTACGTCGTCGATTCGGCCGGGGACGTGGTCACGGAGGCCGCCGGGGCCGGCATCGACACCGTCTCCACCAGCGTGAACTTCACGCTGACGGCCGCCCAGAACATCGAGACCCTGAGCGTTTCCGGCACCGCGGGCCTCGCCCTGACCGGCAACGCCAGCGACAACACGCTGGTCGGCGGCGCCGGCAACGACACCCTGGTGGGCGGCGGCGGCAACGACGTCTTCGACGGCAGCCAGGCCGGCAGCGACTCCCTGCAGGGCGGCGCCGGCAACGACCGCTTCCAGTTCTCCGCCGACTTCTCCCTGTCCAACGGCGACGTGATCGATGGCGGCGCCCAGGGGGTCGGCGGTGCCGACGTGCTGAACGCCAAGGATTTCGATGTGACCTGGGCCTTCACCGCCCACGGCATCGAGGTGTTCAACTTCGACGTGAACCTGGTCGAGGCGGATTTCAGCCAGATCGACACCACGGCCCAGACGGCCATCAACGTGACCGGCGAGAATTTCAGCGCCACCCATCTGGGGGCCAGCCACTCCGGGGCCCTGCTGCCGACCCTGGGCCTTGCCGACTACCACGGCGACACGACCGTGAGCCTGCATGACGCCACCGGCGAAGCGGACGCGTTGAGCTTCGACCTGGCCCGGGTGGACACCATCCTGCACACCGCGGGCATCGAGACCCTGCGCTTCAACGTGAAGGGCACGCCCCTGGGCGGCGTCAATGCCGTGGCCCTGGAGGGCTCGGGCGCCGGCGTGGTCGAGGTGGCCGGCGGCGGCCGCTTGCACCTGGAGGGCCTGATCGTCACCCAGCAGGTGACCCTGGACGGCTATTCCGGCCTGGTGCAACTGGGCCTGGAGGATGCCTCCGGCGAGGCCGACGCCCTGCGCGTGAACGTGGTCGATGCCCAGGCTTCCATCGAGAGTTCCGGCATCGAGACCCTGGTCATCGACTCGGGCATCGGCACGGCGCGCAGCGGCATCCAGCTCCACCTGTCCACCGCCTCGACGGTGGAGGTGGTGGGCGAATCGGACCTCAGCATCCGCTCCATGGGGGCCAGCGTGTTCGACGCAACGGACTTCGCCGGCGACAACCTGCGCGTCGTCACCAGCAACGCAGGGGGCACGGGCTTCAACCTCTCCGCCGCCGGCGTCAGCGTGACGGCCATCGGCGGCATCGGCAGCGACGCCTTCACCTTCGCCAAGGTGGGCGACGCGGCGACGATCGGCAGTACGGACGTGGTGAACGGCGGCGACGGATACGACTCCGTAGTGGCCGACATCGACGGCCTGTTCGCCGGCAGCAACGGGGCCCTGCGCTTCACGGGCATCGAGTCCATCACCCTCGCGAACAGCAAGTCGGGGGTGGAGGGAAGCGCCGCCGGCGCCAGCATCGACGCGGCCAACATGGGCAGTTCCCCCTTCCTGGTCAACGGCCTGCTCCTGAACGGCACCGGCACCGTCGACGTGGATACCGTCGCGGAGCTGAAGAACGCCAACGGCACCGGCCGCACCGGCCAGTTCGACACCGTCATCTACAACCTGGGCCGGGACCTGGACGCCACGGGCTACACGGGCGACCTGCTGGTCTTCGGCGCCAACGGCACCGGGCGGCACGAATACCGGCTGGGCGAGGGCAACCACAACCTCTACGGCGCCTCCCAGACCGGCGTCTCCGACATCTTCGACTTCGGCGGCACCACCTTCGACAGCCTGGACTTCGTCGAGGGTTTCGACACCGGCTCCGACCTGCGCCTGGGCACCGCCGACCTCTACGGGCCGGACGGCGACCAGCTCTACGCCACCCTGGACGGACTCGCCGGCGCCGCCGGCCAGCTCCGCATCCACGGCGTGGAGACCGTGACCTTCACGCTGAACGGGACGAACACCATCGATGCCACGGACATGGACGGCATCTATACCCTGTTCCTGTCCGAGGGCGTCGGGGCGACGGCCTTCACCCTGACCAACCTGGACGCGGTGGGCACCGACGTGGTGGGCAGCGGCCTGTCGACGGCCGTGGAGATGAACGTGGTCGGCGGCGCGGGCAACGATTCCCTGCGCGGCGGCGCCGGCGGCGACCAGTTGGCCGGCGGCGCCGGGGCCGACTTCCTGGACGGCGGCGCCGGGGTCGGGAACGACCTGCTGGTCGGCGGCGCCGGTGGCGACCTGCTGGTGGGCGGGGGCGGCAACGACGCGCTGGACGGCGGCGCCGGCTTCGACACGGCCGACTACTCGGCCTCCGGGCCGGTGACCATCACCCTCGGCGACGACCTGGCGGCGGCCAACGACGATGGCATCGGGGGCGAGGATACCCTGGTCTCCATCGAGAAACTGGTCGGCGGCGCCGGCGGCGACACCCTGGCCGTGGGCTTCCTCCAGGCCACCTACGAGGCCAACTGGAAAGGCTACAGCAACCAGGGCAACGGCTCGGTGGTGCCGGTCGGCGACCAGTCCTACGTGCTGGTCGGCGGCCACGGCCAGGACAGCCTGACCGGCGACAGCCACAGCGGCGTCTTCGTCCAGGCCGACTACGGTACCGCCCTGGGCCCCGTCCACGCCAACCTGGGCGCAACCGCCGTCACCGTCGGCGCCGTAAGCATCACCGGCGGCACGGTGCGGGATACGGCCGACACCACGGCGGGCGAAGGGGGCACGGAGGATGCCGTCGCGGCCATCGACGGCGTGCGCGGCAGCGGCTTCGCGGACATCCTGGTGGGCGGCAGCGGCAGCCTGAACATCGTCGGCACCAAGTTCGAGTCCTTCGTCGGCGGCGCGGGCAACGACTTCATCGCGGGCAGCAAGGGCGCCGCGGAGAGCGGCACCCTCGATGCCAGCGACTTCGACCGGGCCGACTACGCCGGCGATCCCAGCCGCATCGTCGCCACCCTGTCCACGGGCACGGTGCGGGACGGCTGGGGCGGCATCGACACCCTGCGCGACATCAACCTGATCCGCGGCTCCGCCTTCGCCGACCAGATCTACGGCAGCGACACCAGCGCCGCGACCCAGGACTTCCAGGCCTTCGAGGGCATGGCCGGCGACGACGTGATCGACGGCGTGGCGGGCCTGGACCGGGCGGACTACCGCTTCTCGCCGAACGCGGTGAACGTGAACCTCGCCACCGGCATTGCGCTGGACGGCTGGGGCACGGTGGACTCCCTGGCCAACATCGACTGGGTGCTCGGGTCGGACTTCGCCGACACCCTGGCGGGGGGCGCCGGCAACGACTGGCTGTCGGGCATGGCGGGGGCCGACTCCCTGAACGGCGGCGCGGGTGCCGACCGGGCCGACTACCGGAACGAGTTCGACGCGGACCGCGACGGGAACGGCGTGATCGTGAACCTGGGGACCAACAACTACACCACCACCGTCGAGTTCAACGACAAGCCCATCGGCACCGTCGTGGCGTCCAACCGGGCACTGGACGGCTGGGGCACCACGGACACCCTGGCCGACATCGAGAACGTGCGCGGCACCGTTTACCACGACATCATCATCGGCAGCGCCGGCAACAACGTGATCGACGGGCAGGCGGGCAACGACACCATCGACGGCGGCGCCGGCTTCGACCTGCTGGACTACAGCAGCGGCACGTCGGCTGCCCTGGTGGATCTGGCCGGCAACACGTTCTTCGATGGCCTGGGCGGCCACGACCTGGTGACCGCCGGCAGCATCGAGGGCGCCATCGGAACCGCCTCGGGCGACACCATGCTCGGCAACGGCGCGGCCAACACCTTCTACGGCCGGGGCGGCAACGACAACCTGACCGGGGGCGGGGGCAACGACATCTTCGCCTTCAACACCGCGCCCGGGGCCGGCAACGTGGACACCATCTCCGACTTCGCGACCGCCGCCGACAAGCTGTGGTTCGACAACGCCGTGTTCACCGCCATCGGCGCCGACGGGGCCTTCGCGGCCGCCAATTTCCGCAGCGGTGCGGGGGTTACGACGGCGGGCGACGCGACGGACCGGCTGATCTACGACACCACCACCGGCGACCTCTATTACGATGCCGACGGCACGGGGGCCACGGCCGCCGTGAAGGTGGCGACCCTGTTCGGTGTGGCCGCGGCCACCCTGGCGGCGACGGACGTCCAGATCGTCTGAGCGAATCCCGCCGACCCGTGGGGCCCGGCTCCGGCCGGGCCCTGCCGTCGGCATCGGCTCGGTGATTCCGCTCCCATTCCCGGGGCCGGGCCGTCTCCCGTGGATGCGTCGTCCCCGGCGTGATTCCGGCAGGGGGCCCCCGGCGTCTCCCCGGTGCCACCGCCCTTGCCGGGCCGGCTTTCACCGCGCGACGCCTGCGCCCAGGGAAAATTTGGGATCATTGTCGCTCCACGACCCGACGGACACGCGATGGACGACCTTCCCTTCCGCTCCGCCAGCGAACTTGCCGCCGCCCTGCGGGACCGGACCGTCGGCTGCCGCGAGCTGCTCGAACGCCACCTGGAGCGGGTCGAGGCCCTGAATCCGGCCATCAACGCGGTCGTCACCCTGGACGCGGAGCGGGCCCGGCGCCGGGCGGACGAGGCCGATGGGGCGCTGGCCCGCGGGGAGGCCTGGGGGCCCCTCCACGGGCTGCCCATGACCCTGAAGGACTCCTGGGAGACCGCCGGGCTGCGCACCACCTCGGGCGCCCCGGAATTCGCCGGGCATGTGCCGGCCGCCGATGCCCCGGCGGCGCGGCGGCTCATCGATGCCGGTGCCATCGTGTTCGGCAAGACCAATCTTCCGGCCCATGCCGCCGACCTCCAGTCCCACAACCCGCTCTTCGGCACCACCGTCAATCCCTGGGATCCGGCGCGCACCTGCGGCGGTTCCTCGGGCGGCGCGGCCGCCGCCCTGGCCGCGGGCTTCACGCCCCTGGAACTGGGCAGCGACATCGGCGGCTCGATCCGCACGCCGGCCGGCTTCTGCGGCGTTTTTGGCCACAAGACCAGCTACGGCCTCATTCCGATGCGCGGCCACATCCCGGGCCCTCCGGGGAGCCTCGCCGAACTGGACATCGGCGTCGCCGGCCCCATGGCGAGGACGGCGGCCGACCTGTCCCTGGCCCTGGACCTCCTGGCGGGGCCGCTGCCGGAGGAGGCCGTGGCCTGGCGCCTGCGGCTGCCCGGGCCGCGCCGCCGGTCGCCGAGGGAATTCCGCGTCGCCGCCTGGCTGGACGACCCGGCCTGCCTGGTGGATGGGGCGGTGGCCGATGTCTGCCGGGCCGCGGTGGAAACCCTGCGCCGCGCGGGGGTGCCGGTGGACGAGGCGGCGCGTCCCGGGTTTGCCTTCGCCGAGGCATGGGACCTCTACCTGCGCCTGATGTACGCGGCCACCTCGGGCGGGCCCACCGAGGCCCAGTTCGCGCGACTGGCGACCGCCGCGGCGGCCGCGCCCCCGGGCGAGGACGGCCCGGCGGCCCGCTTCGCGCGCGGCATCACGCAGCGGCACCGGGACTGGCTTCCGGCCCACGAGGCGCGCCTGCGCATGCGGGCCGCCTGGACCGCCTTCTTCCGGGACTACGACGTGCTGCTCTGTCCGGTCACGCCCACCGCCGCCATCCCCCACGACCACTCGGAGCCGATCAACCGGCGGCGCATCGTCGTGAACGGGAAGGCACGCCCCTACTGGGATCAGCTGGCCTGGGTGGGCCTCGTGGGTGTCGCGGGACTGCCGGCCACCACGGCCCCCGTCGGCCTCACGCCGGACGGGCTGCCGGTGGGCATCCAGGTGGTCGGGCCGTACCTGGAGGACCACACGGCCATCGCCTTCGCCGGGCACCTGGCTGAAATGACGGGCGGTTTCCGGCGGCCGCCCCGATTGGAGAGGATCCCGCCATGAGCTTCGCCCTGTGGTGCATCCTGGTGGCCGGGCTGCTTCCCTTCGTGTGGAGCACCCTGTCCAAGTCCGGAGGCCGCTACGACAACGCGCGGCCACGCCTGCAGCAGAAGACGGGCTGGCGCCAGCGGGCCGACTGGGCCCAGCAGAACGCCTGGGAGGCCTTCGCGCCCTTCGCGGCGGCGGTGCTGGTGGCCCACTGGACCCATGCCGACCAGGGCACCGTGAACCTCCTCGCGGGCCTGTTCATCGCCTGCCGGGTCGGGCATGGGCTCGCCTACCTGGCCGACCGGCCGACCCTGCGCTCGCTGATCTGGACCGGCGGCCTGCTGTGCGTGGTCGGACTCTACGTGGCGGCCGCCCGGGCGGCCTGATCCGAGTTTCGAGGGGCGCCCCGTCGCCCCGCCGGACGCGGGTGCCGCGCTCCGGATGACCGCCCGTCGGGCAACGGGCGCTTGCCCCGCAGATGCCCGGCAGACGGCGACCGCCCGGTTCTCCCGAATCGCCGGCGTCCCGGCGGAATGGCCGGGCCTTTCAGGCCCGCCTGTCGTCGCAGCCCGGGACCAGTTCCGGGTATTCGCGCCGCAGGGCGTCGCCGTCCGGCCGCCAGGCGTGGCACTGGCCGACGAAGCCGACGGCGCCCGGATCGGGCCAGCGGCGGGGGTCCGGATCCACTGCCGACTGGCGGGCCACCCGCTCCGGCCAGGTCGCCTGCATGTAGGTGTTGCCCACCTGGGTCAGCAGGTCGGTGAGGTGGGTGCAGCCCCGTTCGCCGCCGACCCGCTCGTGGACCTGCCGCCTGAATCCGGGACCGATGGAGAGGCCGATCAGGCTGCGGTAGGCCTCGTCGGTCTCGCCGCAGGCCGGCCAGGGCGCGTCCAGGGTCCGGGCGGCCACGTCGCGGACCGTGTAGTCGCCGTCGATCAGGAAGGCCAGGGTCATCCGGTGCATGAATTGCCCCGGACCGACCGCGGGCCGGGCCCTGAAATTCACCGTCTCCGCCTTCTCGTCCTCCACCGCGGCCTCGATCTCCCACAGGCCGTCCCGACGCCGGTAGGCCCGGCAGGTGATCCTGCGCGTGTGGGTCAGTTCCCTTTCGCAATCGCCCAGCATGCCGGCTCCCATCGTCCTGAAATCACGTTTCGACGCCGCGACGCCGCGCCGCCGTGGCGAGCTTATCAGGGTCCAGGGTCGGTCCGGTTCGGCCGCACTCCGGGGAGGGGGCCGGGGCGACGTCGTCGCGCCGGGCGCCCCGGTCCGCCGGAAGGCACCTTCATCCGGACAGCATGGCCGCCAGCGCCGGCAGGTCCGGGGCCGTGAAATCCACCGGCACGGCCGGCGCCCTTTCCCCCCGGCCCGGACCGAATTCGTCGGGACGCGCGATGAAGGCGGTGCGCAGCCCCGCCGCTGCCGCGGCGGCCAGGTCGTCCGAATGGGCGGCGGCCATCAGGGTTTCCTCCGGCGCCAGGTCGAAGGCCGCGGCGGCGGCCAGGTAGACCGTGGCCTTGGGCTTGTAGTCCCGGGCGAGTTCCGCCCCCAGGATCGCGTCCCACGGAAAGCCGTTGCGGCGGGCCAGGTCCACCATCAGCGAGATGTTGCCGTTGGAGCAGGGCGCGATGCGGCAGCGCTGGCGCAGCCCGCGCAGGCCCTCCGGCACGTCCGGCCAGGCGTCGAGCCGGTGCCAGGCCAGGTTGAGTTCCCGGCGGACGTCCCCGGAGACCCGGTCCAGGCCCAGGTCCCCGAGCAGGGCGTCCAGGTTGCGCCGGTGCAACCGGTCCAGCTTCGAGAAGGGGAGCCGACCGGCGCGCACCTCCTCCATGGCCGGCTGGTACCGGGCCCGCCAGGCGTCGGCGAAGGCGAGCCAGTCCAGCTCCACCCCCAGCGGGCCCAGGTGGGACCGAGCTTCGCGGGCGACGCCGCTGCGCCAGTCCACGAGGGTTCCGAACACGTCGAAGACCACGGCGGAAATTCGCTTCATTCGCTTTTCTCCACTTTTTCACCCGCGATGGCCCCGATCCGGGGCCCCCGGCCCCGCCCCGCGGCGTAACCGCTCCGGTTACGAAACGGACCCGGGCCGCAATTCTGGCACCCTTCGGGCGCCGCAACCCTTGACTTGGGGTGGTCGAAGGGGAGAATCTCGTACGAAAGGCATAGTGACCGCGCCCGCCGCGACCCACGGCGCCGCCCGCTGACCGCGCAATGCCACGGGCATTGTCATGGATCGCGGGCCGCCCCAACCGCACATCATGTCCGCCGAAAACAACATCCTCCTCGCCGTGCTCGTCGTGGCCGTCGGATTGCTGTCCTTCGCCTTCCTGCACGGGGGGCAGCCCAACGAACGGGACCGGGTGCTGCGGAAATGGGTGCTGAGCGCGGTGGCGGCGGGGGCGGGTTTCCTGCTGATCGGCCTGCGCGGTCCCTTGCCGGACCTCCTGGCGCTGCTGATCGGCAGCCTGCTGCTGCTGGCCGGATTCGCCAGCTTCCACGACGGCGTGCGGGTCCGCTACGGCCTGGCTTCCCTGGCCCGGCCGGCGCGCGTCATCGGCGCGCTGGTGGCCGCGGCGATGTTCTATTTCGCCCTCGTGAATCCGAGTTTTCCGGCACGCGTCAACGTGCTGGCCCTGTCCACCGCGGCCATCTCCTTCGCGACGGCCTTCCTGCTGGTCCGCCACCGGGACCGGCAGCCCCTTTCCGGGGCCGCCCTGCGCCACCTGCTCGTCATCACCTTCGTGGCGGCGGGCATCGCGTCCGTCGCGGTCGTACCCCTGTCGCTGGCCGAGCCCGACGGGATCACGAACGTGCGCCACGCGTCGCGGTGGATCCAGTTCTTCTGGACGGTGGCCGGCGTCCTGAACGTGACCGCCTCCGTGGCCCTGGGCCTGATCCTCTTCTCCGGCATACGCCGCGACCTGGAGCTCAGCGAACACCGGCTCCACCTGGCCCTGGAGGCCGCCAACGAGGGGCTTTGGGACTGGAACCTGGCCACCGACGAGATCTACCTTTCGCCGCGCTACCTGGAACTGGCGGGATACCGGCCGGGGGAGGTGGTGGCGGACCGGGCCTTCGTGCGCAGCCTGGTCCATCCCGATGACCTGGAGCGGGTGCGGCAGGCCATGGAGAACCGGCTTCGCGACGATTCCGGACACGATGAAGTGGAGTACCGGATGCTTACCCGTTCCGGCAATGTGCTCTGGATCGCCGGCAAGGGGAGGGTGGTGGAGCGCGACGCCGGAGGCCGGCCCCTCCGCTACGTGGGCACCATCGCCGACATCTCGCACCGCAAGGCGGCCGACGAGCGCCTGCGGGAAAGCGAGGCGCGCTACCGGTTCGTGGCTGAGAACGCCCACGACGTGATCTGGACCGTGGACCTGGATAACCGGCTGGTGACCTACATCACCCCGTCGGTGGAAAGGCTCCTGGGTGTGAAGGTCGAGGAGATCGTCGGACAGAACTTCCTGAAGACCCTGCTGCCCGAATCGGCGGAGCGGGCCGCGAAGGGCCTGGGCAAGACCCTCGGCGAGATCGCCGCCGGCCAGACGCACGACCTGACGCGCCTGATCGAGGTGGAACATCCCCATCCGGACGGCCGCATCGTGAAGGTGGAGATGGTCATCAACTACGTGCTGGACGAGGCCGGCCATCCCGTGTCCCTGGTCGGCATCAGCCGCGACATCACCGAGCGCAAGGCGGCCGAGGCGGAACTGCGCAAGTACCGCCAGCATCTGGAGGAGCTGGTGGCCGAGCGGACGCGGGAGCTGTCCCAGGCCAAGGAGGTGGCCGAGGCGGCGAACCGGGCCAAGAGCACCTTCCTGGCCAACATGAGCCACGAACTGCGCACGCCGCTGAACGCCATCATCGGCATGACCGGCCTCGCCCTGCGCCGGGCGACGGACCCGAAGCAGGCGGACCAGCTGCAGAAGGTCGAGGGCGCATCGCACCACCTGCTCGGCATCATCAGCGACATCCTGGATATTTCGAAGATCGAGGCCGACCGCCTCGAACTGGAGGAGCGGGACCTGGAGCTCGCGCCGATCCTGGACGACACGGTGGCGGCCGTGTCCTCCAAGGCCCTGGCCAAGGGGCTGGGTCTGGAGACCAGCGTGGAGCCGGGCCTGGCGGGGCGCCGCTTCCGGGGCGATCCGGAACGCCTGCGCCAGGTGCTGCTGAACCTGGTGGGCAACGCGGTCAAGTTCACCGAACGCGGCCGGGTGTCAGTCCGCGTCCGCGAGGCGGCCGCCTCCGGCCTCGGCAGCCTCCTCCGTTTCGAGGTCGAGGACACCGGCATCGGAATCCCGGTCGAGGACCAGCCCCGCCTGTTCAGCGCCTTCGAGCAGGCCGACGCCTCGCCGACCCGCAAGTACGGGGGCGCCGGCCTGGGGCTGGCCGTCAGTCGCGCGATCGTCCGCCTGATGGGCGGGGAGATCGGCGTCGAGAGCACGCCGGGCGCGGGCAGCGTCTTCTGGTTCACCGTCCGCCTGGCCTCCGGCCCGGCGGAGCCGGCCGCACCGCCGCGCCAGGCGGAGGCGGAACTGCGCCGCCTGCATGCCGGCCGGCGGGTCCTGCTGGCCGAGGACGAGCCGGTCAACCAGGAAGTCTCGCGGCTGCTGCTGGAGGAGGCGGGACTGCTCGTGGATGTCGCCGACAACGGCGCCCAGGCCCTGGACCTGGCCCGCCGCAATGCCTACGACCTGGTGCTGATGGACCTCCAGATGCCGGTGATGAACGGACTGGACGCGGCGCGGGCCATCCGCGCGCTGCCCGGCGGAAAGGAGACGCCCATCGTCGCCCTGACCGCCAATGCCTTCGACGAGGACCGCCGGCGCTCCCGGGAGGCCGGCATGGACGACCACGTGGCAAAGCCCATCGAGCCCGGACTCCTGTTCGCCACCGTGCTGCGCTGGCTCGCCGCGCGCCGGGAGCTGTCGGCCTGAATCCGGCCGGGAACGGCTGCCCGGCGCGCCGCGGCGGAGGGCGCTCGCATCTTCCGGGCCGGGTTACCGGCGCCGCCGTCAGCCTCCCTCCACCGCGAAGCCGAGTCCGGCGTTCCGGGCCAGCCGCGCGATCAGCGCATCGCCCATGGCCGCGGCGGGCGTCCAGATGCCGCCGGGGGTGGCGGACGCCTCTTCCAGAAGGCATAGGGCGGCCTCGCCGATCATCCGCGAGGTGGAGCCGTAGCCGGGGTCCCGGTCCCCGGTCACGCCGACCCTGAGCCGGTGGCCGGCGGGGTCCTCCCCGACGAACAGGACATCGTAATACCCCGATTCCCGCTCCTCCCGGGAAGGTCCTTCTCCGGGCTTGGGACCGTCGGCCGAAGCGAGGGAATTGTCCGCGCCGATGGCCTGGGCGAGAGCCTCGCCCTTTGGCCCGGGGCCCGTGAAGATCATTTCGTCATAGACGAAGTCACGGCCATAGGGAAAGCCGAGCAGGAAATTGCTGCGATGGACGTTGCGGGTATTGATGGCGGCCATGACGAAAGGGGCCGCCCAACTGCCCAGGTCCTCCTCCCACAGGGGTTTCGCGCCGGACGGCTGGCGCGGCCCTTCGAAGCCGGGCGTCAGGGAGAAGGGATTCTTCAGCAGGGCGACCACGGCCGGGTCCGCCTGGGCGGCGGCCAGGGTGGCCTTGAGGCTGGCGGCCGTGCCGCCGGAGAAGGTTCCCTTCATGCGGCGGACCCGGCCCCGCACGCGCGTCGCGGGCCCGCCGTGCCGTGCCTTCATCTCCCGCTGCAACATCCAGACGCCCAGGTCGAAGGGGATCGAGTCGAAGCCGCAGGAAAAGACGATGCGGGCGCCGCTGGCCTTGGCCGCCGCCTCGTGGGCATCGATCATGCGGCGCATCCAGGCCGGCTCGCCGCAAAGGTCGGCGTAGTCGGTGCCGGAGGCCGCGCAGGCGGCCAGCAGTTCGTTGCCGTGGAGCTGGTAGGGGCCCACCGTGGTCAGCACGAGGCGGGTGGCCCCCACGAGCGCGGCGAGGCTGGCCGGATCGGCCACGTCCGTCACCACCAGCGGCGTGTCCGCCGGGGCGCCCAGTTCGTCGCGCACGGCGGCGAGCTTCCCGGCATTGCGGCCGCCCATGGCCCAGCGCAGGGGACCGCCGACGGGATGGCGGGACAACAGATATTCCACGACCAGCCGGCCGGTGAAACCGGTAGCCCCGTGGACGACGATGTCGTAGGTCTTGTTCATGGCGCTCCTTCCGCGCGGTCCCTTCGCCGGCGGCGCCTGCCGGCGCTCGCCCGGTCCGGTGGTGGTTCGGTGGCCCTGGAAACGTCGACATTGGGTCACGGAGCAAGGCCCCGTATCGAGGCATCGCGCCTCGGGGATCGCCCCGGATCCCGCGTCCGGCCTGCGATTCCGCCGCGCGGGGCGTCCGGTCCCGCTCCGTGACCCCGGTGTCCGCGGGTTCCGACCGCGCTTTCCAGGAGGATTTGCCCGGGGGATTATCCCACCCCGGCCGATTCCGACGAGAATGCGGGGCCATGAGCGAGAAACCCGCCGATCCCCGCCGCATCTCCGCCCTGCGCGGCCTGTGGCCCTTCCTGCGCCCCTACCGGGCGCGCATCGTCCTGGCCTTCGCGCTGCTCTGCCTGGCGTCGGGAACCCTGCTGCTGGTGCCGCTGGCCTTCCGGGACCTGATCGATTTCGGTTTCGGCGCCGGCGGGCGGGCCGGGGGCGGATTGCTCGGCGGGCTGAGCCTGGACGGGCATTTCATCGCGCTGTTCGGCATGGCGGCGGTCTGGGCGCTGGCGGTGGCTTCCCGCTACTACACGGTGTCCTGGATCGGGGAGCGGGTCACCGCGGACCTGCGCGACGCGGTGTATGCCCGTGTCCTGGGACAGTCGCCCCAGTTCTTCGAGACGTTGCAGACCGGGGAGGTCCTGTCCAGGCTCACCGGCGACACGACCCTGATCCAGACCGTGGTCGGCAGCTCGGTCTCCATGGGACTGCGCAGCGCCTTCCAGTTCGTCGGCGGGATGGTCATGCTCGCCGTCACGAGCTTCACGCTGTTCGCGCTGAACCTGGCCCTGCTGGCCCTGATGATGCTGCCGCTGATGGCCATCGGGCGGCGGGTCCGGAAGCTCTCGCGGGAATCCCAGGACCGCATCGCGGACGCCTCGGCCCTGGCGGCGGAGATCCTCAATGCCATGCCGACGGTGCAGGCCTATACGCAGGAACCGGGCGAGGCGGCCCGTTTCGCCCGACGGACCGCCGAGGGCTTCGCCGCGGCGATCCGCCGGACGAGGGTGCGCTCGGCGCTGACCGCGCTGGTGATCAGCGCCTCCATGGGCGCGATCATCTTCGTCCTCTGGGTGGGGGCCCGGCAGGTGCATGCGGGCACACTGACCGGCGGCGAGCTGGCCTCCTTCGTCCTGTATGCGGTGCTGGTCGCCGGCGGCGTCGGCACCCTGGCGGAGGTCTGGGGGGACGTGATGCGCGCGGCCGGGGCGACGGAGCGGCTGCTCGACCTGCTGCACGCGGAACCGGCGATCCGGGAACCGGCGAGGCCCGTGGCGCCGGCGCACCCGGCCAAGGCCGCGATCCGCTTCGAGCACGTGGGCTTCAGCTATCCCGCGCGCCCGCAGGTCCGGGCGCTGGACGACGTGTGCCTGGACGTGGCGCCGGGGGAAAGCGTGGCCCTGGTGGGGCCTTCCGGGGCGGGAAAGACCAGCCTCTTCCAGTTGCTGCTGCGCTACTACGACGCAAGTGCCGGACGCATCCTGATCAACGGGCAGGACCTGCGGGAACTGCGCCTGCACGACCTGCGCGGCGGCATCGCGATCGTGCCCCAGGACCCGGTGATCTTCTCGGCCAACGCCCGGGAAAACATCCGCTACGGCCGGGCCTCGGCGACGGACGCGGAAGTGCTGGCGGCGGCCCGGGCGGCGCGGGTGGACGAATTCATCGAGCGCCTGCCCCAGGGCTATGCCACCTTCCTCGGCGAGCGGGGCACCCGGCTTTCCGGCGGCCAGCGGCAACGCATCGCGATCGCCCGGGCGATCCTGAAGGGGGCACCGCTGCTGCTCCTCGACGAGGCGACGAGCGCCCTGGACGCGGAATCGGAAATCCTGGTGCAGAAGGGCCTCGCGGCGGCCATGGAGGGCCGCACGACCCTGGTCATCGCACACCGGCTGGCCACGGTGCAGAAGGTGGACCGGATCGTCGTGATGGACCGGGGCCGCGTCGTGGAGACGGGAACGCCGGAGGACCTGCGCCGGCAGGGCGGCCTCTACGCCCGGCTGGCGGCGCTGCAACTGGATTTCTGAATCCCGGGGCGGCCGGTGCCGCTGTGGGGATGCGGCGCACGGGTCGTGGCGCCGGGTCGGCCCGGGCGCGGGCGGAGTCAGGCCCGGCGGGGCTGTTTGCTCCGGGGACGGCGGGCGAGCATCTCGAGGGTCTCGGCGGAGGCGCCGGGGCCGGGAATGATGCGCAGCTCATGGCGGCCCAGTTCGCGGCCTTCCGCGTTGCGCACGCGCATCCCCGGCAGCGGTCGGCCGGTGGCCTTCTCCACGGCGACGACGGGTTCGCGGCCGGGTCCGAAGACCCAGGCGTCCGACCATTCCCGCAGGGCGGTGAGGAGGGGGAGCAGGCCCTCGCCCTTGGGCGTGAGCCGGTATTCGTAGCGCAAGCCCGTGTCGCCCACGTCGATCCGTTCGAGGATGCCGTGGTCCACCAGCCGGTTCAGGCGGTCGGTGAGGATGTTGCGGGCGATGCCGAGGCTCGCCTGGAAATCGGTGAAGCGCCGGACGCCGAAGAAGGCATCGCGGATGATCAGCAGCGTCCACCAGTCCCCCAGGGCTTCCAGGGCCTGGGCGACGCCGCAGTTCATGTCGGAGAAGCGCTTGCGTGCCATGGGCGGACTATGCCCCAAAACGGCCCCGTTCGTAAATAGTTGTAACACGCAACCTTTTTCGTTTAGGCTACGTCCGTCACCGATCCCCACGAGCCGGAGCCGCCCATGACCGTCCCGACCGAACGCCCGGAAAAGCCGTGGCAGCCCACCGCCTGCATCCTCTGCGAGTGCAACTGCGGGATAGAGGTCCAGCTGGGGGGCGACGACGGACGCCGGCTGGTCCGGGTCCGGGGGGACGACGCCCACCCGGCATCCCGGGGATATGCCTGTGAAAAACCGGCGCGCCTGGACTTCTACCAGAGCGGTCCCCAGCGCCTCACCCGGCCCCTGCGCCGGCGTCCGGACGGCAGCTTCGAGGAGATCGATTGGGACACCGCCATCCGGGAGGTGGCGCACCGCTTCGCCGCCGTCCGCGACACCTGGGGCGGCGACACGATCTTCTATTACGGCGGCGGGGGACAGGGCAACCACCTGCCCGGGGCCTACGGCCGCGCCACCCGGGCCGTCCTGGGTTCCCGCTACCGGTCCAGCGCCCTGGCCCAGGAAAAGACGGGCGAATTCTGGGTCTCGGACCGGATGATCGGCGGCTTCGTGCGGGCCGACTTCGAGCACTGCGAGGTGGCGCTCTTCGTCGGCAAGAACCCGTGGCATTCCCACGGCATCGCCCGGGCCCGGGTCACCCTCAAGGAGATCGCCCGGGATCCGTCCCGTTGCCTGATCGTCATCGATCCCCGGGTCAGCGAGACGGCGGAGCTGGCCGATATCCACCTGCGTCCGAGGCCGGGCACCGACGCCTGGCTGCTGGCGGCGCTCGTGGCGACCATCGTGCAGGAGGGGCTGATCGCCGGGGAGTGGCTGGCGGCCCATGGGGCGGGCGCAGACGAGGTGCTCCCCCACTTGCAGGCAGTTCCGGTGGCCGCGTACTGCGCCCGTTGCGGAATCGACGAAGGCCGGGTCCGGGAAACGGCGCGACGCATCGCGCGGGCCTCCAGCGTGGCCTCGTTCGAGGACCTGGGCGTGCAGATGAACCGGCATTCGACGCTGGCTTCCTACCTCCACAAGCTGCTGATCCTGCTGACCGGCAACTTCGGCAAGCCGGGCACCGCCTACCGCCCGGCAAGCCTGGTGCCCCTGTTCGCTGGCGGCGACGGCGGCTCGGGAGAAGGGCGGCGCAGCCCGGTCACCGGATCGCGGATCATAGGCGGCCTCGTGGCCTGCAACCTGATTCCCGACGAGATCCTCACGGACCACCCGAAGCGCTTCCGCGCCATGCTGGTGGAGAGCGGCAACCCCGCCCATTCGCTGGCCGACGGACCGCGCATGCGCGAGGCCCTGGAGGCCCTCGACCTGCTGGTGGTCATCGACGTGGCCATGTCCGAGACGGCCCGCCTGGCCGACTACGTGCTGCCGGTGGCGAGCCAGTTCGAGAAGGCGGAGGCCACCTTCTTCAACTTCGAATTCCCCCACAACTGCTTCCACCTGCGCCGGGCCCTGCTGTCGCCGCCGGAGGGGCTCTTCTCGGAGGCCGAGCTGCATGCGCGGCTCGTCGAGGCCCTCGGCGCCATGCCCCGGGACGGCGTCGCCGCGCTGCGGGCGGCCTGGCAGGCGGGCAGGGCGCAATTCCGGGCGAAATTCTTCGAACTGGCGGCCGCCCACCCGGCGATGCTCCCCCTCGGCGCCGTGATCCTCTTCCGGGCCATCGGAGACCTGCTGCCCGAGGGGTGCGCGGAAGCCGCCGCCCTCTGGGGCGTCTGCCAGACGGTGGCGCCCCGCCAACGCAAGTCCCTGGCCCGGGCCGGTTTCGCGGGCCCGCCGCCGGAAGCCGCCGACGCCCTGTTCGACGCGATGCTCGACCATCCCCATGGCATGGTGTTCGCCGAGGACGACTGGGAGGAGTGCTTCCGCCGCATCGGTACCGCGGATGGCCGTTTTCATCTCGCCATCCCGGAGCTGCTGCCGGAACTGGATGGGCTGGCCATCGAACCGGCGCATTCCGCCGATCCGGAATTCCCCTTCGTCCTCTCCGCCGGGGAACGGCGCGGCTACACGGCCAACACCATCATCCGCGACCCGGCCTGGCGCAAGAAGGACGCGGCGGGCGCCTTGCGCATGCATCCGGAAGACGCGCGGCGCGTCGGCGTCGGCGCGGGCGGCCGCGTCCGCCTGACCACCCGCCGGGGCACGGCCCTGGTGCCGGTCGAACTGGCGGATACCATGATGCCCGGCCACGTGTCCCTGCCCAATGGCCTGGGTGTCGTGCATCCCGGCGGCCCGGGCGGTGCGGACATGGTCGGCGTGGCGCCCAACGAATTGAGTTCGGGCGACGACCGGGACCCGTTTGCCGGCACACCCTGGCACAAGCACATTCCCGCCCGGATCGAAGCGGCATAACGCGGCGGCGCCCCAAGGTCTCCTCCCCGTCCAGGCCAACTGGACGTTGCCCGGCCCGCGCCGGGCTATTTTTTTGTCGGCCGGCGACCGGGTCAGCCGCGGCCCGGGCCCTCGGCGTGCGGCAGGCGGGGCATGCCGAAGGAGGACAGAAGGATTCCCGCCACTATCAGCCCGAAGGCGATGCCGTGGTAGAGCTGGGGGCCCTCGCCGATGACGGCGGCCGACATCAGGGCCGCCAGCAGGGGGGTCAGGTTGTAGAAGATGGCGGCCATGCCCGGACCGGCCTCGGCGACGGCCAGGCCCCAGGACCGGTAGGCAACGACGGATGGTCCCATGGCCACGAACAGGATCGCCGCCACGAGTCCCCAGGACCAGCGGGTGGGCACCGGCGGGATCAGCCACTCGCCCAGTCCGGCACCGACGAAGGTCCAGCCGATGCCGAAGACGCACTGGGCGACGAGGAACTCCGCCCAGGTCCAGTCGGGCCTGGCGGCGCCCCGCATGTGGGCCGGAGGCCGCACGAGCATCCAGCTGTAGAGCGCCCAGCCGACGATGGCGGCCAGCATCAGGAGATCCCCTTCCACCAGGCGGATCTGCTGCAGCGCCTGGACATCCCCCCGGGACAATACGGTCGCCACTCCCCCGAGCGAGAGCGCGGCGCCGCCCACCTGCATGCGGTTCGGATGGGTGCCGTAGAAAAGGGCGCCCAGGATCATCGACCAGACCGGCAGGCTGGAGGCGATCAGGGTCACGTTCACCGGCGTGCTGGTGCGCAGGGCGAGATACTGGAGGGCGTTGTAGGTCCCGACGCCCAGAAGTCCCAGGACGGCCAGATACGGCCACCGGTCCATGATCCGTCGCCACGCCGCCCGTCCCGCGACGGCGCGCCGGCCCAGGGGCAGCAGGATCGCAAAGGCGACGAGCCAGCGCGCGACGTTCAGCCACATGGGGCCGATGCTGTCCACCACCAGGCGACCGACGACCGCGTTGCCGGCCCATAGCACGGGCGGGACGGCGAGCAGGGACAGCAGGCGGAGGTTCAGGTGGCGCACCGGCCGGATTCTGCCATCCGTCCGCCCCCTGCGGCGGCCCCGGATCAGCCGTAGATCAGTTCGTCCGGGGCATCGGCCTCCGGCGCGTCCGCGGCGTGGTCGCGGGCCTGTCCCGCCGCCCGGGCCTCCGCCGCCTCCCGGTACCATTCATGGGCGACGATCGTGGCCATCACCTCGTTGGTGCCGGTCCAGATCGAGGCGAGCCGGATGTCCCGGTGGATGCGCTCCAGGGGCAGGACATTGGTGTAGCCGATCCCGCCCACCACCTGCATCGCGTTATGCACCACCTTCTGGCAGGATTCGGTGACGAACTTCTTGGTTTCCGAGACCATGCGGCGCAGCCGCTGGGTCTGCATGCCGCGATCGGCGGCGACGGAGGTCGTGTGCACCAGCGACCGGCAGGCATCCAGCAGCATCGCTCCTTCGGCCACCTGGAAGCTGACGCCCTGGAAACGGTTGATGACCTGCCCGAATGCCTTGCGTCGGGAGGTGTAGAGCGTCGCCACGTCCAGGGCGGCCCGGCCCGGGCCGATCGTCATGGCGGCCGTGCCCAGGCGTTCCGGCACCATCATGGTCGTGAATACCGGATAGGCGCCGTGCAATTCCCCCAGGAGGTTCGCCGTCGGCACCCGGACGTCCTTGAACACCAGCCGGCCGGTGCCGCCGCCGCGACACCCCATCAGCCCGTAGAGGTACTTGACCTCGACACCCGGCCCCCGGTCCACGATGAAGCATGAAATGCTCTTCTGCGGCGCCGCCTGGGGATCCGGATCGGTGCGCGCGTAGACGAGGAAATAATCCGCGCCCTCGGCGCCGACGATGAAGCGCTTCTGGCCATTGAGCAGGAAATGGTCGCCCCTGTCCTCCGCCGTGGCGGTGGCCCCGAAGAAGTCCGAGCCGCCGCGCGGTTCCGTCAGGCATTCGGCGGCAAATATCTCCCCGGCGAGCAGCGGGGCCACGTAGCGTTCCCGCTGTTCGTCGGTGCCGTGCAGGAGGATGGCGTCGCAGACCAGGTCGCCCCCGACGCCGAACACGCAGGCCAGTTCGTAGCTCAGGGTGCCGATCTCCTCGCTGACCGCGCAGGCGGTCACCCAGTCCATGCCGCGGCCGCCCCAGCGCACCGGGTGGCGGACGCCCAGCAGCCCGCGCCGTCCGGCCTCCCGCAGCCATTCGCGCGGGAAACGGACCTTCTCCTCATCCATGTCCAGGATCAGGCGCCGCGGAGTATCGCGGACAAAGGCCCGCGCCTCGTCGCGGATGCGGGCCTGGGCGTCGGTGAACAGATGGTCGAACATGGCGGTCCCCGAAGGTAAAAGGCTCAGTGTAGTCCCCGGCGCCTCTCCCCGGCGCGATGGCCACCCGGATGCCGGGGGCGGGGCAGGGCGACCGCGTATGCCTTTCCGGATCCTGTGCGTTAAGGAGGTGTCCCCTGTCCCTCCTGCCCAGTCCCGGAGTCTCCTCATGCGCCGCCTGTTCGCCTGCCTCCTAGCCACGATCCTCGGCATGTCGTCCCAGACCCTGCGCGCGGAGGACGATCCCCTGGACCGCCTGGAACCGGATCGAATGATCGGCAGGCTGCTTTCCGACGACATGCTCTCGCTGATGTTCGGACTGGTGCGCCGGTCCCTCGCGGCGGCCGGAGAGGGGGGTGAGCCCGCCGTGCCCACCGCCGAGGAGCGGCAACGCCTGGAGCAGGCGGCAACCGCGGTCCGGGGCGAGGTGTTGCGCACGATGGGGACCGTGCTCGGCGCGGTTGAGGCCGAGGCCAGGAAATCCCTGCGCGAGGAACTTGGCAGCCCGTGACCGCGGCGCCGGATGCCGGCCATGGGGCCGGCGGCGGGATCATTTCATCAGTACGAAGCGTCCGTCCCGGATCTCCGTGAAGAACACCTTGCGCAGGGTATCTCCATTGGCGTCGAAGGCGATCTGCTGCTGAAGGCCCTGGTAGGGGCCATATTTCAGGATGGCCTGCTTGGGGGTTTCCCCCTTGGCCTGTTTCGCCAGGCCCGCGAGGAGCACGGTGGCGGCGTCGTAGGCGGACACCGCGCTATAGCCTGGATTGCGGCCGAACCGGCGCTCGAAGGCGGTGCGGAAATCCGTGTAGCGGGCCGAATCGTCGTCCCGGTTGTAGTTCTGGACGATGACCAGTCCCTCCACGGCCTTGCCGCCGGTCAGGAGCCCCTCGCTGGCCGCCCATTCGGTGGCCCCGATGGGAAGCTGCGGCGCGACGCGCTTCGCCTGCTCCGACAGGCGCACCACGTCGGGCGTCGGCGAGATGAAGAACAGGCCGTCCGGCCGGTGTTTCAGCATCTGGGCGACGACCCCGTCGAAGGGGGTGTCCGGCCGCGATTCGTAGGCGACCTCCGCCACCAGTTCTCCGCCGCTCGACACCATCGCCTTCCGGAACTCGTCGAGCCAGGATTCTGTGAAGGCGCGGTTTCGGGTGTCGAAGGCGACCGCCACCCGCTTCTGGCGACGGCTCAGCAGGACCGCCGCATAATCGTTGGCGTTGTCCCGCGTGGTCCGGTTGATGCGGATCAGGTCGTCGTCCTTGCCGAAGTAGGCCATGGCGGTCAGGGTCGGGCTGATGCTGACGATCCCCGCCTTGCCGAGCACCGGCACCGTCGCGTCGGCCATGGCGCTGGTGAACGGTCCGATGACCGCCACCACCCCGGCGGAGGCCAGGTCCTGGGCGGACCTGGCTGCGACGGCCTTGTCCTGGGCGTCGTCACGCTCGACCATCTCGAGCTTCCGCCCGCCGACGCCGCCGGCCGCGTTGGCCTGTTCGATGGCCAGGAGGACGGCATCGCGTCCGGCCGTGCCCACGTCGGAACTGCTGCCGGTCAGGCCGCCGACGAATCCGATCCGGATCGGCTCGGCCGGCCCGCAGCCGGACATGGCGAGGGATGCGAGGATCAGCCCTGCCGACAGTGCGCGCTTCATCGCCCTTTCCTCCGAAGCCCCGCAGCCGGGGCGGTTTGGCTGGTCAGAATTATATCTTTGGTAATAACAAATCACCAACGGGAGCTTTTCCTTCAACCAGGAGCTAACCTGCCGCGGCGAATCCGGGCCCCTCCAGGCGGCCGACCGGACTCGCCGCGCCCCGGGCCGGTCAGGCGCCATCGCCCTCCCCATACTGGCGCCGGAGACGTTCCAGGCCCTGCCGGAAGGATTCCGCGTCGCCGTAGTCGAAGAAGCGCGGATAACGGTCGTGGGCCGCCTTCAGCCGCCGACCGTGTTTGATGGGGCACCAGTACTGCTCCGTGCGCGCGGCCACCTCCCGGGTGTAGGCGGCGATGCCGTTGGCGTAGGAACAATAGAAGCAGTTGAACCGCTCCACCAGGTTCAGGTAGGGAAGATCCTCCCGGTCGAAGACCACGTAGTCCGAACGGCGCACTTTCGGAATCCGGTATACGGGGAAGCAGATTGCCTGGTAGGTCGTGACGAAGAGGTCCAGCATCAGGAAGGGGATCCAACCCGCATAGATCACCGGCGAGCTCAGCACCACTGGCAGGCGGGAGCGCCTGAGGAAACGGAAGAGCCCCGTCCGGTAGCGGCGCTGGTGGCGCTGGAATTCCTCTGCCAGCGCTGCCCGGCGGACCTCGAATTCCTGGAACCCGCGCCGGTACTCGTCCTCGATCTCCTCCTGCAGGTCGTGGATTCGCCGCAACAGCTCGTCGATGCGTTCTTTCATGCCTTCCTTTCCGTCCGGACGATGGAGGCGCTGCCCCCCGGTGGAACCCGGGAACGCCGGTGCCGGCAAAGTTTAGCCGCGGAATGCGCCCGACCCCGGGCGGGCAATTCGCGTCGTCGGGGCGGCGGAAGGGGGAGGAGGGCGGTGTCCGCCGCCACTTGAAATCCGAGACCGCGACGCCCATATCGGCGCAGAGGGCGCTCCGGCGGCCCGACCCGATCCCAAGGCAAAGGAGACTTTCCATGCTCTACCGAACCTTCTTCCCCCGCGACCTCTTCGGTGAACTGGACCGCCTGCAGCGCCAGCTCCAGCAGTCCTACGACCTTTCCCCCAGCATCCGCGGCAGCCTGCGGGGCGGCTTTCCCGCCATGAACGTGGGCGGCACGCCCCAGTCGGTGGAGATCTACGCCTTCGTGCCGGGAGTCGATCCCGCGACCCTGGACGTGCAATTGGAGAAGGGCGTCCTCACCCTGGCCGGCGAGCGGAAGGCCGAACGGCCGGAAGGGGACACGCGGACGACGATCCACATCGACGAGCGTTACGCCGGGCGGTTCCGCCGGGTGGTGACGCTTCCGGACGACATCGACGCCGAGAAGGTGCAGGCGCGTTGCAGGGACGGCGTCCTGCACATCAGTATCCAGCGCAAGGCGGCCGCCCAGCCCCGGCGCATCAGCATCCAGTGAGGAGGACCGCATCATGACGGAAAAGACCGACAGCACCCGGACCGACGACGCCGCCCGCCCGGAACCCACCCTCCTGCCGCCCGTGGATGTGATCGAGGATGCCGAGGGGATTACCCTCTATGCCGACCTGCCCGGGGTGCCCAAGGACAAGCTGAACCTCCACGTGGAGGCGGACACGCTGACCATCGAGGCGGACATCCAACTTGAGATACCGGCCGGGATGGAATCGACCTATGCCGAGGTCAGCCTGCCGCGCTATCGCCGGGTATTCACCCTGTCCAAGGAACTGGACTCCGGCAAGGTCTCGGCCGAATTCGCCCAGGGCGTGCTGAGGCTGCGCATTCCCAAGGCGGCCCACGCACAGCCACGGAAAGTCGAAATCCGCGTGGAGTGAGGACGGCCTGGTTCCCGGCCCGGCGCCGGGAACCCGCGTCGCTTCAGGAGCCGGCGGGGCGGGGCGGGGCGGCCGGCCGGAATTCCTCCCGGTACCTGTCCAAACTGCGGGCCGACCCGCAGACGAACACCACGTCACCGGCCTCGACCCGGAACCCGGGCTCGAAATTGACCACCACCCGTTCGCCGCGCTCGACGGCCACCACCGCGGCGCCGGTCCTTTCCCGCACCTGGGCCTTCCAGGGATGGGCGCCCGCCAGACCACCGGGGCCGACGCGGATGAAGCGCAGTTGCTCCTCCAGGATCAAGTCGTCGCGGTCGAGCAACTGGCCGGCGAGGATCTGTCCGGCCACCTGGCCGATGGACAGGGCGAAATCGGCCCCGGCCTCATAAAGCCGCGCCACGTTGGGGGCCCGATTGACCCGGGCGATGAGGGGCACGTGGCCGGCATAATCGCGCACGACAGCGGCGGCGAACACGCCCGCGCTGTCGTTGCTGAGGGCCAGCACCACGGCCTTCGCCGTCTTCACGCCGGCCTGGTCCAGCGTCGATTGCTCCAGGACATTGCCCACCACGCCGACTCCGGGCTGGGGCGCCGGATCGATGACGACGGTCGATTCGCCCGCGTCCTCGAGCATCTGCACGACCTTGTGCCCGACCGCCCCGTAGCCGGCGACGACGATCGGGCCTTCCCGGTTAACCGGCGTGGCGAGGTCTTCGATGCGACGCAGGCTGTCCCCCGGGCCGACGGCCACCAGGATCGCCCCGGCCCCGACCCGCGTGTCGGGGCCCTCCACCAGCCGGAATTGTCCGGCGGACCACTGGCCGATGATGGTCACCCCGTGCTGCTCCCGCATGCGCAGATCCCCGAGCCGCCGGCCTGCCAGGGGGCTGTCCTCCCGGACCCGGAATTCGGCCACGTCCACGTGGCCGCCCAGCAGGCGCAGGCCCTCGTGGCGGGGGTTGATCCTAGTGCTGGCCCGGGCTGCCAGGGCTGCCGCCAACACATGGGAGGGCGTGAACACCGCCGTAGCGCCGATCTTCTCCATCGGGGCCCGGTGCAGCGGATCGGCGCACAGGGCGAGGATGGGACCCCGGAAGCCAAATTCCCGGGCGATCAGGATGAAGGTGGCGCCCAGATGGTCATCCGCGTTGGTGACCAGTGCCCGGGCCCTTTCAACCCCGGCCAGCAGGTTCGCCTGTTCCTCCAGGTTGCCGGCCACCACGTCGTACCCCCGATCGCGAAGGGTGCGGGCAAGGACGTCGTCCTGCTCCAGGATGACCAGGGGAATCCCCTCCCGCCCGAGTTCTCCGACCAGGGTGTCCACGGCGGGGCTGTAACGCTGGATCAGCACCCGGCCGTCCATGGGCGGCAACTTGCGCGGCAGCCGCGCCTCGAACTGCTCCTCCAGGTAGGGCAGCACGTAGAACGGGAAGAAGAGCACGTACAGGAACATGCCGAAGACCTGGGTGAAGATCACCAGCAGGTTCATCAGCGGATGGTGCCAGTGGGCGTCGGAGCCGTACCCGGTGGTCGTCAGGGTTTCCGAGGCCCACTCGATGCTGCTCCAGAAATCGCGCGGGTTGTTTTCCAGAGTGGCCATCCCGACCATGTACAGGGACCCGAGCAGCACGATGATGAGCGGCACGGCGCCGAGCAGCATGAAAAGCCGCCGCGTGGAACGCCTGAACGGAACTGCCATTTGGATCCTCCCCAGGATCGGATTCGGCCGTCGCCGGAATGGCGGGATTCCCCATCCCGCCGCGACACCCGATTCTAGTGCGGGGCCCGGGTGGGAGAGGCGCGCGCAAGCCTCTGGTGGGAGTGGCGTTGCGGAAATCGCGGCGGGTGGATCGATGCGCCATGGGCCTCGAGGTGCGGCATGGTTTTATAATTTGACATAATACACATTATCCGCCTATTGAAGGTACTCTCAGCCGAGCTGCGTCGGCCCCACCGGCACCGGATCCGAGGCCCCGATTCCCGTTCCAGGCCGACCCGAACCCTTCATCTTCCAGCGAATTCCAACCCCCGACCGGACCCACCCGCCTGGCGTTCGCCGGGCACCTCAATCGCCCAGGGCTTCCTCCAGGAGCTTCACGATCTCCCGGTGATTGCCGGCCTTGGCCCAGCTCAAGGCAGTCGCCTGGTCGTCGTTGGCGATCTCCGGGTCCGCGTCGGACTCCAACAGGGCCTTCACCACTTCCAGGTGGCCGTTGCGCGCCGCGACCATCAGCGCGGTCGATCCGTTGTTGGCCTGGCCATCCACGTCCGCCCCCTTGCCGACCAGGTAACGCACGACCTCCACGTGCCCGTCGAAGGCCGCGTAGATCAGCGGCGTCCAGCCCTTGGGCTCCAGGTCGGCGCCGCCCTCGACGAGCCGCTTCACCACCGGCAGGTGCCCTTTCAGGCTGGCCAGCAGCAAGGCCGTATCGCCGAAGCGGTTCGGCTTGTTGACGTTGGCGCGGCTGCGCACGAGAAAATCCGTCAGGGGCAGATTGCCGTTCAGGGCTGCCAGCATCAGCAGGGTCATCCCCGACGGGTCGGTGGTATTCACGTCCATGCCCCGGCGGACCAGTTGAACGACGGTCTCGGTGTCCCCCTCGGCGGCGGCTTTGACGATATCGTCGTATGCGCCCGCCCGGGCACCCGTCACGACGGCGAGGAAGATCAATGCAAACAGCCAGTTGCGAATCATCCGGGTATCCCGAAAAGGCGAAAGAAATTGTCCGTGGTCTGCCGCGCCAGCTCGTCGAAGCCGGTTTCCCGGGTTTCCGCAAGGTGGGCGGCCACGTGGCGTACGTAGGCCGGCTCGTTCGTCCTGCCCCGATGCGGCACCGGCGCCAGGTAAGGCGCATCGGTTTCCACCAGGAGCCGCTCCGCGGGTACCTTCCGGGCGACCTCCCGAAGTTCGGCCGCGTTCTTGAAGGTGACGATGCCCGAGAAGCTCACATGGAAACCCATGTCCAGGGCCGCTTCGGCGGTGGCCCAGGATTCCGTGAAGCAGTGGAAGACTCCGCCCACCTCGGCGGCTCTTTCCTCCCGCAGGATCTTCAGCGTGTCCGCCGGCGCCTCCCGGCTATGGACGATCAGGGGCTTGCCGCATTCCCTCGCCGCCCGGATGTGTACCCGGAAACGGTCCCGCTGCCATTCCAGATCCCCGGTCAGGCGGTAGTAGTCCAGCCCGGTTTCGCCGATGGCGACCACGCGCGGGTGGCCAGCGAGCCGGACCAGGTCCGCCACGCCCGGTTCCAGGCCACCCTGCCCGTCCGGATGCACGCCCACGGAGCAGACGATCTGCTCGTGTGCCTCCGCCAGCGCGAGGATGTCGGGGAACTTCTCCAGGCTCACGCCGGCACACAGGGCATGCGTGACGTCGGCTTCGCCCATGCGGGCGAGCAATTGGGGCACCCGACCGGCGAAGTCGGGGAAATCCAGGTGGCAATGGGAATCGACCAGCATGGGATGCGCGCCCGCCGGCGCGGGACGTTCAGATGGTATGGGTGGGACGGGACGAATTCAGGTGGCCGCCCAGGATGGTCTCGATCTTGTTCCGGGCCGCCTGGCCGCTTTCGTCGGCACTGAAGCGGACCCCGATCCCCTGGTTCTTGTTCCCCTGGGCACCCGCCGGGGTGATCCACACCACCGTACCGGCGATCGGCAGTCGGGCGGGTTCGTCCATCAGGGTGAGCAGCATGAAGATTTCGTCGCCGATGGCGTACGGACGCGTGGTGGGAATGAAGAGGCCGCCCTGCTTGATGAAGGGCATGTAGGCCGCGTAGAGGGCCGACTTGGAATTGATGTTGAGCGAGAGGACCGCCGGCCGGGCCGCCGACGCCGCCTTCGGGTTCGGATCGTTCACGGTTTGGTCGCGATGGCCATCAGGAAACGGGCCGCCAGATCCTCCAGGAAAAGCTGAGCGTTCAAGGGGTGTTGACTGACCATCCTAATCCGAAGCAATTCATTGTAGCAGGCGAGCAGCCTTGGAATCGAGAGGCCCCGGGCGCCCTTCTCCACCGCCGCCCGGTGGGCCGCCATGAATCGGACCTGCCCCGCCAGACTGAACAGGATCAGATCGAATACCCAGCGCTGGACGAGGCCCACCAGATTCTCCCGGGTCAGGCCGTCCTGATCCTTCACCAGCGTACCCCACCGCGCCGCTAGGCTCACCGGATCGGTTCCCGTTTCCTGCAGGCTCGCGATGACCGCCCTCGCGGCCGCGCTTCGGCCGTCTTCCAGCCACTCCCTGGCCGCCACCGGCGCTCCCCCGAGGACCGGCAGCAGCGCGCCGGCCTCCGCCCCCACGCCCTCGGCATGGAGCCAGGCCAGGGCCAGGTCCTCCCGCGGGCGCGGCAGCGTGACCCGCCGACATCGGCTGATCACAGTGGGAAGCAGCCGCCGCCATGCACTGGATGACAATACAAAATAGACAGTTGAAGGTGGTTCTTCAAGTATCTTAAGAAGTGCATTGGCGGCCGCCGGGTTCATCGCTTCGGCCGGATCGAGGACGATCACCCGATTTCCGCGCCGGTGACTGCCGGTGAAGACGAAATCCTCGAGCGCGCGAATCTGCTCGATGCGGATCTGGGTGGATTTCTTCTTTTCCGGCTTGCGGGAACGCGACGCCTCGGCCTCCTCGCCCTCGCCCTCCTCCTCGTCGGCCTCCGGAATCACCCTCCGGTAGTCGGGGTGCGTCCCGGCGGCCAGCCACCGGCAGGACTCGCATTTGCCGCAGGCGCCCGCCCCCGTTCCCTGGGCGCCGTCGCAGAGGAGACGCGCTGCCAGCGCCTGGGAAAAGACATCCTGACCCCATCCCGGTTCCCCGGCCACCAACACTGCGGCGGGGATCGCATCGGGGGTGCCGAAAAGCGTGTTCCATGTTTCGGCATGCCACGGAAGAATTGGCATTTCAGACAGTTGTAAAAATTACTTCGAGTGCTTTCTGAATTTCACCGACGCCCTTTCGGCTGTCGATGATCCGGAAGCGCGCGGGCGATTCCGTCGCGCGGCGCAGATAGGCCTGCCGCACACGTGCGAAGAAATCCGTCTTTTCCTGTTCAAAGCGGTCCGGCGCCGCCCCCGTGCCCTGGAGGCGCATCGCGGCGACCTCTTCGGGCAGGTCGAAGAGCAAAGTCAGGTCGGGTTGGACAGGGCCCTGGACCCAGTGCTCCAGCGCCGCGATACGGTTCCAGTCCAGGCCCCGGCCACCCCCCTGATAGGCGAAGGTCGCATCGGTGAAGCGGTCCGAGACCACCCAGTCCCCCGCCTCGAGGGCCGGCACGATCACCCGTGCCAGGTGCTCCCGCCGGGCCGCGAACATGAGCAGCGTCTCGGTGTCCTGGTGCATGGGGTCGGCCAACAGCAGCGCCCGCAGTTTCTCCCCGAGGGGCGTCCCCCCCGGCTCCCGGGTCTGCACCACGCCGAGGCCGCGGCTTCGCAGGCGCTCCACCAGCCAGGCCAGGTGGGTGCTCTTTCCCGCCCCGTCTATCCCTTCCAGCGTAATGAACTTTCCGCGCACGGCGGCGATTCCTCCTCGATCCTTCAGCGTCTCTGGTAGCGGTTCACGGCCCGGTTGTGGTCCTCCAGGGTCCGCGAGAACTGGGAACTGCCGTCGCCGCGGGCGACGAAGTAGAGGTCGTCAACCCTTGCGGGCGCCAGGGCCGCCTGGATGGAGGCGAGGCCGGGCATGGCGATCGGCGTGGGCGGCAGTCCCGGCCGCGTGTAGGTATTGTAGGGGCCGTCGGCCAGCAGGTCGCGCTTTCGCAGGTTCCCGTCGAACCGGCTCCCCAGGCCGTAGATCACCGTCGGATCCGTCTGCAGGAGCATCCCCCGGCGCAGGCGATTGACGAAGACGGCGGCGATGCGCGGCCGGTCCTCGGCGCGGCCGGTCTCCTTTTCCACGATGGAGGCCATGACCAGGGCCTGGTAGGGCGTGCCGTAGGGCAGGTTCGCCGCCCGGCCCTGCCATTCGGTCTCCAGTCGCCTTTTCATCATCCGGTAGGCCCGCTTCAGCACGTCCAGATCGGCACTCTGCCGGGCGAACAGATAGGTATCCGGGAAAAAGAGCCCCTCGGGGTGGCTTTCCGCGCCGCCCACGCGGAGCAGGATTTCCCCGTCGGTCAGGCCTTGCGTGTCGTGGCGCAGGTCCGGATGGGTGTCGAGCGCCCGGCGCAACTGGGCGAAGGTCCAGCCCTCGACCAGCAGAACCTCCGCCTGGGTTACGTCGCCCCGGGTCAGCTTGCTGAGCAATTCCCAGGCGGTGACGCCGGAGGTCACCTCGTAGCTTCCCGCCTTGATGGCCGAGGCGCGGCCCGAAAGGCGTCCGAGGAGTTCGAATTGCCAGGGCGCGAAGCCGACCCCCGCCTCGGCCATCTGTCCAGCGGCGGAACGCAGGCTGCTGCCGGGCTTGACGGTGAAGTCCAGCGGACTGGCGGAGAGGGGAAGGGCTCCGTGGGCGAAATGGGCAAGCCACGCGGCGAACCCGGCGGCGAGGACCAGGAGCGCCAGGAGCAGGCGTTTGAGCAGACCCATGGAAAAGGTGGTCGGGGGGCAGCGGATATAATACCCGCCATCCCCACCCAGCCCCTCCACGAGGAGAGAACATGTCCGGAGATTGGAAGAACTTCATTGCCGCACAAGGGCTTGTGGACGACGGCCGCAGTTTTGGCGATGGGCCGGCCGAATTGGCCGCCGCCCGGGACGGGACGGTGGTCGTCCCCGTCCTCGACGACGGCCTGATCCTCGCGGCCGGCGAGGATGCCGTCCCATTTCTCCACAACCTCCTGACCAACGACGTCACGCATCTTGGCGCCGACGAGGTCCGGTTTGCGGGCCTGTGCACGGCGAAGGGACGCCTGATCGCCAGCTTCGAGATGTGGCGCGATCCGCGTGGCGTGATGCTGCTGGCGGCCGCCGACATCCTCGATCCGATCCAGAAGAAGCTGTCCATGTACGTGCTGCGCAGCAAGGTCCGCCTGTCCCGGGCCACCGAGGACACCGTGCTGATCGGACTGGCCGGCCCGGAGGCCGGATCGGCCCTGGCCCGCCTGGGCGCGGCCGTGCCGGCCGCGCGCAGCACGGCGGCCTTCCCCGGCGGCATCGCCGCGAGGCTGGACGAGCGCAGGATTCTGCTCGCCGTCGCGGCGCCCGAGGCCCAGCAGGTCTGGAGCGCCCTGGCGGCGCAGGCAAGACCGGCCGGCACGGCGGCCTGGCGTTGGCTCGAGATCCTGGCCGGGCGCCCGAGGGTGGTGGCGGAAACCCAGGAAGCCTTCGTCCCCCAGATGGTCAACATGGAAATCCCGGAGGTCGGTGGAGTGAGCTTCAAGAAAGGCTGCTACCCGGGCCAGGAGATCGTCGCGCGAACCCAGTACCTCGGGAAGGTGAAGCGCCGCATGTTCCGTGGCCGCCTCGCGGAGAACCTGCCCGCGGGTACCGACCTGTTCACGCCGGAAGCCGGCGACCAGCACTGCGGCGCCTTGGTCAGCGTCGCGCCCTCCCCGGACGGCGGCTACGACACCCTCTTCGTCGTCCAGTCCTCAGGCGCCGAGGCGGGTGAGGTCCACGCCGGAAGCCCGGCCGGACCGCGGATCGACCTGCTCCCCCTGCCCTACGCGCTACCCGCCTGACGGGCCGTTTTCGCAGCCGGCTGCGATAATCCGGAGCGAGCCGCAAACCCGCCATGTGCCTGATTCTCCTGGCCTGGAAGGCGCACCCGTGCTTCCCCCTCGTGGTGGCCGCCAACCGGGACGAGTTCTTCGCGCGGCCGACGGCCGCGGCCGGCTTCTGGAAGGAGTCGCCCGCGGTGTTGGCGGGCCGGGACCTGCAGGCCGGCGGCACCTGGATGGGCTACACGCGGGATGGCCGTTTCGCGGCCCTGACCAATTTCCGGGATCCGGCCCAGATGCGCAAGGACGCCGAGAGCCGGGGCGGCCTGGTGGCCGGATTCCTCGCCGGAGGCGAATTTCCGGCGGACTACATAGCCCGGATTGCGCCCGGTGCGGCCCGCTACAACGGGTTCAACCTGCTCGTGGCCGACCGGGACGACCTGGCCTGGTACAGCAATGTGGGGGGCGAACGGCGGATGCTGGCGCCCGGTATCTACGGTGTCTCCAACCACCTGCTGGATACACCCTGGCCAAAGCTTCAGGCCGCCAAGTCGGCCCTGGCCCGGGCCCTCGACGCTTTGCCGGAGGACGATGCCCTGTTCGACCTGCTGCGGGACGACGGAATCCATCCCGACGAGGCCTTGCCGCGTACCGGGGTCAGCCTGGAATGGGAAAGGGTCCTGTCTAGCGCCTTCGTGAAGGCGCCCGGCTACGGCACCCGAAGTTCGACCGTGCTCCTCGCCGACGGGAATGGAAGGGTGGTGTTCGACGAGCAGACCTGGCTTCCGGGCGGAGCGCCCGGCGGCCGTATGCGCTTCCGGTTCAGCTTGCGGCCCGCGCCATGAGCACGTGGGGGATGCCGGCCTCCATGAAGGTCTCCCCTTCCGGCACGAAACCGAAACGGGCGTAGAAATCCGCCGCGGAGGTCTGGGCATGCAGGACAAGCCTCGCCAGGCCTCGCCGGCCGGCGGCCTCCATCAGCCGGCACAGCAAGGCGGCGCCGACCCCCTGCCCCCGCCATTCCCGAAGTACCGCCATGCGGCCCACGTGCCCGTCCGGCAGGAGGCGCCCGGTACCGATGGCCCCGCCGTGCGGCCCGCGGGCCAGGACGTGCAGGCTCACCGGATCCGCCTCGTCGTACTCCATCTCCCTCGGGACGCCCTGCTCCCGGACGAAGACGGCCTCCCGCACCGGTCCCGCCGCGGACCCCAGCGTTGCCCAGTTCCCCTCCTCGATTCCGTATTCCACGATGTCGACCCGGGTGTAGGGCGCGACGCGGTCGAAGAGTTCCATGATGTCCCGGTTGCGCATGCGCACGCAGCCGATGGAACCGGGCGTGCCCATCTCAGCCGTGTCCGGACTGCCGTGGAGATAGATGTAGCGGCGCATGGTGTCCACCTCACCCAGGCGGTTGCGGCCGGGCTCCTTGCCGGACAGCCAGAGAATGCGGGTCAGCATCCAGTCCCGCCCGGGATGTTGCGCCGCCAGTTCGGGGGTCCAGATTTCGCCGGTGGGCCGGCGGGCGACGAAAACCGTGTTCTCCGGGGCATCCCGGCCGATCTTGGCCCGGATCAGGTGGCGGCCCCGGGGCGTCCGGTTGCTCCCCCGCTGTTCGCCGGCTCCCCTGCGGGCGGTGGAGACCCGGTAACGAAGCAATATATCCCCATGCTCCCCATACACAACAAGCAGTTGCTGAGGAATACTAATCCAGATTCTCATCTAGCGGGAAGGGGATCTTTTCCTTCAGGCGACCGCCGTGCGACCGCGACGGGCGGCAAAGAAGGCCGACAGGAGCCCGCCGCATTCTTCCGCCAGGACACCACCCGCGATGTCCGCATGATGGTTCAGCCGGTTTTCGGCATACAGGTCGATGACGCTGCCGGCGGCGCCGGTCTTGGGGTCGCGGGCACCGAAGACGACCCTAGCCACCCGTGCGTGCATGATCGCCCCGGTGCACATCACGCAGGGCTCCAGGGTCACGTAGAGGGTACTGCCCGGCAGGCGGTAGTTGCCCAAGCGGGTCGCCGCATCGCGCAGGGCCATGATCTCGGCGTGGGCCGTGGGATCGGCCCGCCGGATGGGCTGGTTGAAACCGCGGCCGACGACGGCGCCGTCCAGGACCAGGACGGCGCCCACGGGGACCTCGTCGACCACGGCGGCCTCCCGGGCAAGGGCCAGGGCTTCCCGCATGAAAATCTCGTCCTGCGTCATGCGGTCGTCCCCGGCCTCCGCCGGATCAGGCGTTGGAGGTGGCCTTCGCCCCCGCGTCCTGCAACTGTGCCTGGGCGGCGGCCAGACGGGCGATGGGCACCCGGGGGCCGGAACAGGACACGTAATTGAGGCCGATCTTGTGGCAGAACTGGATGGAGGCCGGATGGCCGCCGTGCTCGCCACAGATGCCGATCTTGATGTCGTCCCGGGTGCCGCGGCCCCGTTCCACCGCGATCTTCATCACCTCGCCGACGCCCTTGACGTCCAGCACCTCGAACGGGTTGTCCTCCAGGATGCCCGTCTCGTTGTAGGCCGGCAGGAACTTGTTCTCCGCATCCTCGCGGGAGAAGGAGAAGGTCGCCTGGGTGAGGTCGTTGGTACCGAAGGAGAAGAACTCGGCGATTTCCGCCATCCGTCCCGCGCGCATGCAGGCCCGCACCACCTCCAGCATGCTGCCGAACTTGAACTGGACGTTGATGCCGTGGGTCAGTTCGACGATCTTGTGGATGCGCTCCACGTAGCTCTTGATCCGCTTCAGTTCCTCGACCGTCGCCACCTGCGGCACCATGATCTCCGGATAGCACTCGATGCCCTCCTTGGCGCAGAGGGCCGCGGCTTCGAGGATCGCCTGGATCTGCATGGAGTAGATCTCGGGATAGGTGATGCCCAGGCGGACGCCGCGATGGCCCAGCATGGGGTTCACCTCGGCCAGCGCGCGGACCTTCCGAAGGGTCTTCTCCTTCTTGACGATGACGTCTTCTTCCAGGTGCGACTCCTTGAAGACGGCCAGGCTTTCGTTCATGCGGCCGAGGCCGTCGGAGTACTTCTGGTAGAGGGCGGGGTTGAGGAGCTTGAGGGTGTCCGGCAGTTCCTCGATGCCCTTGATGGTGTCCTTCAGGTGGCGCAGGTGGGTGATCTCGGACTCCAACTGGGCCGAGGTGGGCAGGAACTCGTGCATCGGCGGGTCGAGCAGGCGCACCGTCACCGGCAGGCCCTTCATGGCCTTGAAGATGCCCTTGAAGTCGTTGCGCTGGATGGGCAGCAGGCGGTCCAGGGCGGCCTGGCGCTCCTCCGGCGACTCGGACAGGATCATCTCCTGGACGATGGGCAGCCGGTCGGTGCTGTTGAACATGCGCTCGGTGCGGCACAGGCCGATGCCCTTGGCGCCGAAACCGCGGGCCTTGGCGGCGTCGTTGGGCGTGTCGGCATTGGCGCGGACCTCCATGCGGGAGACCTCGTCGGCCCATCCCAGCAGCACGTTCAGTTCCGGCGAGAACTCGGGCTCGACGGTGGGCACTTCCCCGGCGTAAACATGGCCGGTGCCGCCGTCGATGGTCACCACGTCGCCCTCATGCAGCGTGGTGTCGCCGATGTGGGCAACCCGCGCCATGTCGTCGATGTGGATGGCCTCGCAGCCGGAGACGCAGGGCTTGCCCATGCCGCGGGCCACCACGGCCGCGTGGGAGGTCTTGCCGCCCCGGCTGGTCAGGATGCCCTGGGCCTGGAAGAAGCCGTGGATGTCCTCGGGCTTGGTCTCCTCGCGGACCAGGATGATGCGCTCGCCGGTCCTGCCGCGGGCTTCGGCCGTGTCGGCATCGAAGACGATCTTGCCGGAGGCGGCGCCGGGGGATGCCGGCAGGCCCTGGGCCAGGGACTTGCCCTTGAAGTTCGGGTTGAGCTGCGGCACCAGCAGCTGTTCCAGCATGGCCGGCTCGACGCGCAGCAGCGCCTTTTCCTTGGAGATCAGGCCGTCGTTGCACATCTCCACCGAGGTGCGCACCATGGCGCGGGCGTTCATCTTGCCGTTGCGGGTCTGCAGGCAGTAGAGGCGGCCCTTCTCGATGGTGAACTCGAAGTCCTGCACTTCCTTGTAGTGGGACTCGAGGCGGTTGTGCAGTTCCATCAGCTGGGCATAGATCTCGGGCATTTCCGTCGCCATCTCGGCGATGGGCTTCGGCGTCCGGATGCCGGCCACCACGTCCTCGCCCTGGGCGTTCACCAGGTACTCGCCGTAGATCTGGTTCTCGCCGGTGCCGGGGTTGCGGGTGAAGCCGACGCCGGTGCCGGAGTCATTGCCCATGTTGCCGAAGACCATGGTGCAGACATTCACCGCCGTGCCGTTGGCCATGGCGGGGGTGATCCTGAACTGCTTGCGGTAGTCGATGGCGCGCTTGCCGTTCCAGGAGCGGAACACGGCCTTCACCGCGATCTCGAGCTGGTCGTAGGGGTCCTGCGGGAAGGGCTTGCCGGAATGGGCGTGGACAATGGCCAGGAAGGCGGCCGACAGTTCCCTCAGGTGCTCGGCCTTCAGGTCCACGTCCTGCTTGGCGCCGTACTTGGCCTTGATCTCGGCCATCTTGGCGTCGAAGTGCTCGTCCGCGATGTTCAGCGCGATCTTGCCGAAGAGCTGGATGAAGCGGCGGTAGGCGTCCTGGGCAAAACGCTCGTTCTTGGTCTGTTTGATGAGCCCTTGCAGCGACTGGTCATTGAGGCCCAGGTTCAGGATCGTGTCCATCATCCCGGGCATGGACATGGCGGAACCCGAACGCACGGAAACCAGCAGCGGATTGTCGGCCGAGCCGAAGCCCTTGCCCGTCTTCTCCTCGAGTTCCTTCATGTGGGCCTGGACGTCCGCCCAGATGCCCTCGGGCAGGTGGCCCTTGTCCAGGTAGGCCAGGCAGGCCTCGGTGGTGATGGTGAAGCCCGGCGGAACCGCGAGGCCGATCTGGGTCATCTCGCAAAGGTTGGCGCCCTTGCCCCCCAGCAGCATCTTGTTCTTGCCGTCCCCCTTCTCGAACGAATAGATCCAACGCTTCATGGCGTTCCCCCCTTGAAAAAACGAATACGATAACAAAAACGCGCGGGCCGCGGCATGACGTTTCTTAATGGGTCGCCAAGGCCCCTCTTTTCCCGCTTGCGACGGGCCTGCGTTTGACGGAGACTCAATACTTGAGCAAAAGGAGGGGGCCATGGATTTCGTCGCCGTTCGGATCCGCCGCGAAAGCTTGCTGGTGGTCATGGTGGTCATCGTCGCGCTGGTCGCGAACCTGCCCACCGACGTGCTTCAGTCAGCCGGCATAGACCGGCGCTGGATGATGGCCGTGCTCGGCATGGTCGTCATGATCGCCCTCTTCCTGTACCTGAAGGTCTTCGTCTTCCTGCTCTGCATCCTGCTCGCCGTGGGGGCCAATCTTCCGGACCAATGGGCGGATGGACTCGGCATTTCGAAGCTGCCGCTGTTGGTGGCCCTGGCGATCATGGTGATCGGCTCCCTGCTCAACTACGGCACCAAGGCCGTGCCCATGGGCCTGGAGCCACCTCCGCGCAAGAAGAGCGTGGAGAGCACCAATGCCCTGATCCAGGCCATCGAGAAGAGCCAGACCTACAAGCTGAAGACCATCCTCGGCATGGGATTCGATCCCAACGTCCCCAACGAGCAGGGCGACGCGCCCCTCCACGTGGCGGCGGCCCGGGGCGACCTGATCGTCGCGGGGCTGCTGCTCAAGAACGGGGCGGATCCCGACCTGCCGCGGCCGGACGGCATGACCCCCCTGCAACTGGCCGTCAAGGGCGGCCACGACAAGGTGGTCGCCCTGCTCCACTCCGCCGGCAAGGCGGCGGCGGTTCAGGCGGCCAGGGCCTGACCGCGCGCGGTCACTCCCACTCGATCGTCGCCGGCGGCGTGCCGGAGATGTCGTAGACCACCCGGTTGATGCCGCGCACCTCGTTGATGATGCGGTTGGAGACGCGGGCGAGCAGTTCATGGGGCAGCTCGGCCCACTTGGCCGTCATGAAGTCGGAGGTCTGCACTGCCCGCAGGGCCA
>JAEUNJ010000077.1 GCA_016791145.1 Rhodocyclaceae bacterium
GCCCTCGGCGTCCGCGACGCCCAGTACGAGAAGTTCGACATCAAGCCCATCCTGGAGCGGCTGCTGCTCAAGGGCAGCATCGTGGTCAAGAAGGCCTATTGCGACTGGGAGCGCTACAAGGCCTTCAAGGCCGGCATGCACGAGGCGAACTTCGAGCTGATCGAGATTCCCCACGTACGCCAGTCCGGCAAGAACTCCGCCGACATACGGCTCGTGGTGGACGCCCTGGACCTCTGCTACACGAAGGCCCACGTCAATACCTTCGTCATCATCAGCGGCGATTCGGACTTCTCGCCCCTGGTGTCGAAGCTGCGCGAGAACGCCAAGCAGGTGATCGGGGTGGGGGTGAAGAAGTCCACCTCCGACCTCCTGATCGCCAACTGCGACGAATTCATCTTCTACGACGACCTGGTCCGGGGACGCGAGCAGCGGCCGGCCGCGCCGAAGAACGCCGGGCAGCCGAAACCCCAGAAGGGCGGCGGCGAGGAGGACCAGAGGCGGCGCGAGGAACTGGAGGCCCGTCGCGGCAAGGCCATCGACCTGGCCATGAGCACCCTGGACGCGCTGCTCGAGGAGCGGGGCGATGCCGGACGCATCTGGTCCTCGATGCTCAAGCAGGCGATCAAGCGGCGGCGTCCGGACTTCAACGAGTCCTACTTCGGGTTCAAGGCCTTCGGCAACCTGCTGGAGGAGGCCCAGTCCCGGGGCCTGATCGAACTGGGCCGGGACGACAAGGGCGGGCCCTTCGTGTCCCGCCGCCTGGCCCGTCCGCTGCCCGAGGAACCGGCGGTGGCGGGACCTGCGGCCACGATGGCGCTGGAACGTGTCGCCGAACCGGCCGCCGAACCGGCCGCGGAAGCCGCGCCCGTGGAGCGGACGCCCGAGCCCTTGCCGTCGGCCTCCGCGGCCGGCGAGGACGGAACCCCCGTCGCCGTTTCCGCCGGGGAGGCGGCGGCCGGAGAGCCGGCAACTCCCGAGGAAGCTCCGAAAGCCAAGGGCCGCCGGCCGCGCAAGCCGGCCGCCAAGGGAGAGGGGGCGAAGGGCGGGGCTGCGAAGGGCGGGGCTGCGAAGGGCCCGGCCGCCGGCGAGGAGAAGCCCAAATCCCCGCGCCGGCCGCGGAAGAAACCCGAGGCAGCCTGACAAGCCACCGGGAACACGCCGCCGCGAGGGAATAGAATGTCCGCAACCCACCCCGCACCCGGCCGCCATGCGTGATGCCCGCCTCCTGCTCATCGAAGACGACCAGGCCCTGGCCGACGGCCTGTCCCGCAGCCTGCGCCAGGACGGCTGCCAGGTCGCCGCCGCCGTGACGGCGGCCGAGGCCAAGGCCCTGGTCGGAAGCCGCGCCTTCGACGTGATCGTGCTCGACCTGGGACTGCCGGACGGCGACGGTCGCGAGGTCCTCGCCCACCTGCAACAGCTCGGCAAGGACACGCCGGTCCTGGTGCTGTCCGCCCGGGACGGCCTGGACGAACGGGTCGGCCTGCTCGACCTGGGGGCCGACGACTACGTGGTCAAGCCGGCCGCCGTGGACGAGATCCGCGCCCGGGTCCGGGCCATGCTCCGGCGGCGGCGCGCGCGGACCGGCCAGACGGTGACCCTGGGCCGCCTGACCCTGGATCCCCAGGCCCGCCGGGCCTACGTCGACGCCGAGCCCCTGACGCTGACGGCGCGCGAACTGGCCGCCCTGGAGTTCCTGGCCGCCCGCGCCGACCGCATCGTGACCAAGGACGATCTCCTGGCCGGCCTCTACGGCGGCGACCGGGATGTCTCGGAGAACGCCGTGGAGAAGCTGATTTCGCGCATCCGCGCCCGGGTCGAGCCGGCCGGCGTGCAACTGCGCGTGGTGCGGGGGCTCGGCTACTACCTGCAGACGGGCGATGCCTGACGCCGGGCCGCCGGGCCGCCGCCCGCGGGCGGCGCCCGCCGGCCGCGCCGCGAGCCTCCGCCGGCAGTTGTTCTTCTGGCTGCTGCCGGTGGCCGGCGTCGCCCTCTTCGTGAGCGCGCTGGCCGACTACCTGGTTGCCCGGGATGCCGCCTCCCAGGCCCACGACCAGGGCCTGCTGGACGCCGCCACCACCTATGCGGAAAGGGTTCAGCTGTCCCCGCAGGGCGTGCCGCGGGATATGCCGGCGGTGGCGCAGCGCATGCTGCTCGCCGAGCCGGACGACCGGGTGTTCTTCCGGCTGGTCGATGCCAACGGGATTGTCGCGGCCGGCGGCGCGGGACTGCCCGACGACCTGCCCGACGGGTCCGCGGAGGCCCCCGCCTTCTTCGACCTGGGGGAGGGCCAGCAGCGCCTGCGTGGCGTCGCGATGCGGTTCGAGGCGGGAGGGCGCCCCTTCCGCCTCGCCGTGGCCACCACCACGCGGAAGCGGGACCGGCTGATGGCCGAGGTCCTGCTCGGCATGGCCGTGCCCGAGGCCCTGGTCTTCATGATGACCGGCCTGCTGCTGGCCTTCGGCATCCGGCGCGGCCTCGCCCCCATCGCGCCATTGCGGCGCGAGATCGCCCGGCGCAGCCATTCCGACCTGGATCCCCTCGACATGGCCCCGGTCCCCGAGGAGATCCGGCCGGTGGTGGCCGAGATCAACGACCTGTTCGCCCGCCTGGACCGGGCACTGCGCGCCCAGCGGGACTTCGTCGCCGATGCGGCGCACCAGCTGCGCACGCCGGTGGCCGGGCTGCTCGCGCAGGTGGAGGCGGCGGAGCGGGCGGCCGCGGCAAGGCCCCTCGGCGCCGCCGAACTGGCCGGCGTCGCCGCCACGGCGCGCCGCCTCTCCCGGCTCGTGGCGCAGTTGCTCGCCCTGGCGCGCGCGGAGCCCGGCGCACCGCTTCCGATGGAGGACCTCGACCTGGCCGAAGTCGTGCGCGAGGGCGCCGAAGAATGGTTGCCGCGCGCCTTCGCCCATGACGTGGACATCCAGTTCGATCTGGCGCGCACGCCGCTCACCGGTTCCCGCATCGCGCTGCGGGAGATGCTGGCCAACCTGGTGGACAACGCAATGCGCCACGGGGGCCCCGGCGGCCGCATCCGGATCGGCTGCCACCCGGCCGATGGCGAGGCGAGGATCGTCGTCGAGGACGCCGGCCCGGGCATCGCGCCGGGGGACCGGGAGCGGGTCCTGGAACGCTTCTGCCGGCTGCCCGGCGCCCACCCGGACGGCAGCGGCCTGGGGCTCGCCATCGTGCGGGCCGTCGTCGCCCGGCATGGCGGGGACATCCGGCTGGGCGAATCCGCCCTCGGCGGCCTAGCCGTGGATATCCGCCTTCCCGCGCCGGCCCCTTGACACCCCGCCGGTCAGACCTTCAGGCGGAAGGGATTGAAGTCCGTGTGCCGGTCGTACCAGTCCTCCTGCTCCCGGCGCTTCAGGAAGTGCACCACCCGGTAGGTCACCGGGGTCATCACCACTTCCCACGAGGTCTTCAGGACGTACTGGGCGAGAGCCACCTGCATCACCTGGCCGTCGGGCCAGATGCCCCAGAAGGCGATGAAGTAGAAGAGCCCGGAATCCACCGCCTCGCCCACCAGGGTGGAACCGATGGTCCGACTCCACAGCCAGCGCCCTTCCGTGGCGACCTTCATCCGGGCCAGCACGTAGCTGTTGGCGAAGCTGCCGCACCAGAAGGCGATCATCGACCCCAGCACGATGCGCCAGGTGTTGCCGAATACACCCTCCAGGTGGACCTGGTAGCCCCGGTTGAAGTCGTCCGGCGCGGGCGGCAGGGCGAGGACGGCCCAGGCCATGAAGCTGGCGAAGGCGAGGGCCGCGAACCCGGCCCAGACGACCCGGCGGTCCCGGCCGTAGCCATAGACCTCGGTCAGGATGTCCCCGAAGATGTAGGAGATGGGGAAGAAGAGGACGCCGCCGCTGAAGATCACCGGCCCGAGCACCGGCAGTTCCACCTGGGCGGCCTTGGCGGCGCCGATCAGGTTGGAGCACAGCAGCACGCAGACGAAGGCGGCCATGACTAAGTCATAGTAGCGGTACGGGCGGCGGTGCTGGGTGGGGTGCATCGGTTCCCGGGCGGCGGCGGCAAGGGAACGTACCTTACGCCAAACGCCGGGGCTTGCGCCGGACCCCGCGCCGGCTTCGCACGGCCGGGGCGCCCTTCCGGCCCCCGGCGAAGCGAGGCTCGGCCGGCCGGATCAGCCGGCCACGCCCGCCTCCGAGGCCTGCCGGTCGGCGTGGTAGGAGGAGCGCACCAGCGGCGCGCTCGCGGCGTGGGCGAAGCCCATGGCCCCGGCCTCGCGGGCGAACATGGCGAAGATGTCGGGATGGACGTAGCGGGCCACCGGCAGGTGGTGGCCCGAGGGGGCCAGGTACTGGCCGATGGTCAGCATCTCCACGTCGTGGGCCCGCAGGTCGCGCATGACGTCCAGGATCTCGTCGTCGGTTTCGCCGAGCCCCACCATCAGGCCGGACTTGGTCGGAATGCCGGGGTGGCGCGCCTTGAACGCCTTCAGCAGTTGCAATGAATGGGCATAGTCGGCGCCGGGCCGGGCCTGCCGGTAGAGGCGCGGCACGGTCTCCAGGTTGTGGTTCATGACGTCGGGGGGCGCGGCCGCCAGCGCGTCGAGGGCGACCTCCAGGCGGCCGCGGAAGTCGGGCACCAGCACCTCGATGCGGGTGCCGGGGGACAGCTCCCGCAGCCGCCGGATGCACTCGGCGAAGTGGCCGGCGCCGCCGTCCTTCAGGTCGTCCCGGTCCACGCTGGTGACGACCACGTACTTGAGGCCGAGGGCGGCCACGGTGCGGGCGAGCTTTTCCGGTTCCTCGGAATCCGGCGGCAGGGGCTTGCCGTGGCCCACGTCGCAGAAGGGGCAGCGGCGCGTGCAGAGGTCGCCGAGGACCATGAAGGTGGCCGTGCCCTTGCCGAAGCACTCGCCGATGTTCGGGCAGGTAGCCTCCTCGCAGACGGTGTGCAGGTGGTGGTCGCGCAGGATGCGCTTCACGTCGGCGAATTTCGACGCGTCCGACCCGGCCTTCACCCGGATCCAGGACGGCTTCTTCAGTACCGTCTCGGCGGGGACGACCTTGATCGGGATGCGGGCGGTCTTCGCCTCGCCCTTCTGCTTTTCGCTCACGGCACCCTCCCCCCGGCCCCCTCCCCCAGGGAGGGGGCGACGGCGGCTCGCCGCCGTGCGGCTCGGATCGGGCGATGGCGCCCCTTGGGACGGCCCGGCGGGGCGCTCCGGTGGGCCCTCCCCCCGACCCCCTCCCCCGGGGAGGGGGCGACGGCGGCTCGCCGCGGTGCGGCTCGGAACGGGCGATGGCGCCCCTTGGGACGGCCCGGCGGGGCGCTCATGGCCGGGTCCCCTGGACCCAGTAGTTGCCGATGGCGAGCCGGTCGATCCGGTCCTCGGCCAGGGCGCGAATCCCCTCCTCCGGACCGCAGACGATGGGTTCCTCGTGCACGTTGAAGCTGGTGTTGAGGACCACCGGTATGCCGGAGAGCTGGCGGTAGCGCTCGATCAGCTTCCAGTAGCGGGGATTGGTGTCCTGCCGCACGAGCTGGGGGCGGGCCGTGCCGTCCACATGGACCACGGCCGGGATGCGGGCGTGCCACTCCGGCTTCACGTCGAAGGTGACGGTCATGAACTCGGCCGGATGGGCGGCCTTGTCCACGCCGACGAAGAGCTCGTCCGCGTATTCGACCAGGGCGCTCGGCGCAAAGGGCATGAACTCGGTCCTCTCCAGGCGGTCGTTCAGGGTCTTGTTGATGTCGGCATCCGTGGGCCGTCCCACCATGGAGCGGTTGCCCAGGGCCCGGGGACCGAATTCCATGCGCCCCTGGAACCAGCCGACCACGTCGCCCTTGGCGATGGCCTGGGCGGCCCGCTCGATGATCTGTTCTTCGGACAGCTTCTCGTAGGGAAGGTTCTGGAGCTTGAGTTCCTCCTCGATCTCATCGTCGGTGGCCTCCGGGCCCCAGTAGACGTCGCGCAGCCGGTGCTGGCCCCGGGCCAGGAAGCCGGGTTCGAGGGCGTCCTGCATCATCAGGGCGGCGCCCACCGAGTTGCCGGTGTCGGACATGCCGGGAAAGACGAAGATCTTCTCCACCTCCGGCAGGGCGGCGATGCGCTGGTTCAGCTTCACGTTGGCGAAGACGCCGCCGTTCAGGGCCACCCGCGCCAGGCCGGTCTCGCGCACCAGGTTGCGGGCCAGCGGCACCACGGTGTCCTCGAGAACCTGCTGGGCCGCGGCCGCCACCTGCTCCCGGCTGAAACCCTGGATGGCGCGCTTCAGGTAGTCGAAGCGTTCGTCGTCGCCGCGGAAATCGGAGACCAGCCGCGTTCCCTCCGGCGACAGGCGCAGGGCCTTGCTGAAGGCCTCGTAAAGGGGCCTGGGGTCGCCGAAGGCGGCCAGCCCGAGGACCTTGCCCTCGTGGCGCAGGGGGCGGAAGCCGAGGAGCTGGGTGATGGCCATGTAGAAGTGGCCCGCCGAGTTGGCCACGCCGGTGGTCACGTGGCAGCGCTGGTGGCGGCCGCCGCGGAACACGGAGGAGGTGTGGCATTCCTCCAGGTCGCCCTCGCCGTCCATGGTGATCACCGCGCAGTCGCCGAAGCCCGAATAGAAGGCGGCCAGGTGGGCGTGGATGTCGTGATGGTCGAAGAAGGCGATGCGCGCCCCCTTGTCGAAGCCTTCCCGTTCCAGGAAAAGCTCGCGGCGGAAGCACTGCTCCATCGGGACCCCGGCGGCCATGGCCTCCTTCAGGACGTGGTTGGCCCAGACCATCCGGTTCTCGCCGCCGCCGACCAGCCGGCGGCGCAGCCGGGAGAGCTTGCGCTCCAGTTCCTTCAGGGCATTGGGGCGGATGAAATATTCCTCGGGGAAGTCGGCGTAGATGAGGCCGATGGCCGTCACGTCGCGGCGGGTCGCCCCCGCTTCCTTCAACACGCCGTCGATGGCCCGTTCGGGAATGGCCCCACCGTCGCACTTGATGCGCGACAGGCGCTCCTCGGAGATGGCGGCGACCAGGCGGCCATCGCGGAACAGGGCGGCCGAGGAGTCGTGGGAGGTATTGGCGATGCCGAGAACCAGGGACATGGTGCTTCCTCAATGAATGACCGGTTGGTGCGCTATCGGGTGGCGCGTGATGCCAGTTGGGTGTCCAGGGCGGCCAGCAGCGCCTCTGCGGCCTCGGCCGGTGTCGCGTCCACGCCGAGCAGGCGCAGGCTCGTGACCGGCATGCCCTCGTAGCCGCAGGGATTGATGGCCGAGAACGGCGACAGGTCCATGTCCACGTTCAGGGCCAGGCCATGGTAGCTGCAGCCGTTCCTCACCCGCAGGCCGAGGGCCGCTATTTTCGCACCCTTCACATAGACGCCGGGAGCCCCGGCCAGGCGTTCGCCGGGAAGGCCCCATCCGGCCAGGGCGTCGATGACCGCCTGCTCCATCCGGCTTACCAGTTCGCGCACCTTCAGGTCGCGCCGGCGCAGGTCGAGCAGCAGGTAGGCCACCACCTGGCCGGGACCGTGGAAGGTGATCTGTCCGCCGCGATCGATCTTCACCACCGGAATGCCCACGTCGCGCAGCAGGTGCTCGGGGCGCCCGGCCTGGCCGAGGGTGAAGACAGGCGGATGCTCGCAGAGCCAGATCTCGTCCGGAGCGTCCGCGTCGCGGGCCGCGGTGAATTCCTGCATGGCCCGCCAGGTGGGCTCATAGGGCACCTGTCCGAGGCGACGGACCACGACGCCGCCCATCAGAGGACGATCTTCACCAGCGGGTGGGCGGTCAGCTCCCGGTACAGGGCATCGAGCTGTTCCCGGGAACGGGCGCGGATGGTGCAGGTCAGCGACAGGTAGTTGCCGCCGCGGGAAGGCCGCATCTCCATGCCGGAGGCATCGAAGTCGGGGGCGTGGCGCAATACCACCTCGAGCACCGACTGGGCGAAGCCCTCGCCGGCGGCCCCCATCACCTTCAGCGGGAAGTCGCAGGGGAATTCGAGCAGGGTGTCGCCGGGCATCATCCTCCCCGCATCACCGAGCGCTTGAAGTCCTGGTACCAGCCGTACATGGTCGCGAAGACCGGGCCCGGCCGCCCGGCGCCGACGGCCTTTCCGTCCAGGGTGACGATGGGCAGCACCTCCTTGGTGGAGGAACACATCCAGAGCTCGTCGGCCTCCCGCACCTCGGCCTCCAGCACGTCGCGCACGTCCGCCGGCAGTCCGTGGCGGGCGGCCAGTTCCAGGACCAGGTCGTAGGTGATGCCGGGCAGCATCAGGTGGCCCTTGGGCGGCACCAGCAGCGCCCCGTCGCGGACGACGAAGATGCTGGACGCGGCGCCCTCGGTGAGGAAGCCGTCCCGGAAGAGCACCGTCTCTGCGCAGCCGGCCTCGACGGCGTGCTGCCGGAGCAGGCAGTTGGCGAGCAGGGAGGTGGCCTTCAGGTCGCAGCGCAGCCAGCGGATGTCCGCGGCCGAGACGGCGGCCACCCCGGCATCGCGCTGGGCCTGGGGCGGCGTCAGCAGGGGCTCGGGCATCACGAGGACCGTCGGCCGCACCGTCTTCGGGAAGGCGTGGTTCCTTTGCTCCATGGGTCCGCGGGTCACCTGGATGTAGACGGACTGGTCGTCCCAGGCCGCGTCGGCGACGATCCGCCCGACGACCTCCCGCCAGGCCGCCCGGGCGAGGGGGTTTTCCAGGCGGATGCCGGCCAGGCTGTTGTCCAGGCGGTCCAGGTGCTCGTCGAGGCGGAAGGGCCGCCGGGAATAGACGGGCACCACCTCGTAGACGCCGTCGCCGAACAGGAAACCGCGGTCCATGACCGGCACCCGGGCCTCGGCCAGGGGCAGGAACCCCCCGTTCAGGTAGACGGCCCCGGCCATCGGCGGTCCTTCGCCCGCCGCGTTCATTCGAAGAACAGGCGCAGGCTGTCCCAGGCGCGCCCGATGACCCCGGCCTGGGGCACGTCCTCCAGCGCCGCCACCGGATACTCGCCGACGGGCTTCTCGTCCACCAGCACCTTCAGGGTGCCCAGCACCTGGCCCTTGCGCACCGGGGCCATCAGGGGCTGCTGGCTGACCAGCTGCACGCGCAGGCGGTCCGCGGCGCCCTTGCCCAGGGAAAGGACGAAGTCGTCGTCGAAGCCGGCCTTGACCGTGTTGGCCTGCCCCTTGAAGACGCGCAGGTTGGACACGGCCTGTCCCTTGTCGTAGAGCTTGACGGCATCGTAGGCCTGGAAGCCGAAGTTGAGCACCTTCAGGGACTCCTGGGCGCGCACCGAGTCGGAGGCCGTGCCGAGCACCACTGAGACCAGTCGCCGCGGGCCGCGCTTGGCCGAGGAGATCAGGCAGTAGCCCGCCGACTCGGTGTGGCCCGTCTTGACGCCATCCACCGTCGGATCCAGCCAGAGCAGGCGGTTCCGGTTGGGCTGGGTGATCTTGTTGTAGGTGTATTCCCGGGTGGAATACAGGGGATAGAAGTCGGGAAAATCGCGGATCACGGCCCGCGCCAGCAGGGCCAGGTCCCGGGCGGTCGCGTAATGTTGCGGATCGGGCAGGCCGGTGACGTTGGCGAAGCGGGTGTTGGCCAGGCCCAGGCGCTGGGCCTCCCGGTTCATGCGCTCGACGAAGGCGGCCTCCGAGCCGGCCACCGCCTCGGCCAGGGCGATGCAGGCATCGTTGCCCGACTGGACGATGACGCCTTTCAGCAGCTCGTCCACCCGTACGGGACGGTTGGGTTCGATGAACATCCGGGACCCGGGCGTCTTCCAGGCCTTCTCCGACACGGGCACGATCTGGTCTGGCTTCAGCACGCCCGCCTTCAGGGCGCCGAAGACCAGGTAGGCGGTCATCAGCTTGGTGAGGGACGCGGGCTCGACCCGCTCGTCCGCGTTCAGGGAGGCCAGTGCCTGGCCGGAGCCATGGTCCAGCAGCAGCCAGGCGCGGGCGGCGATGGCGGGGGGTTCGGGGGCAGCCTGGGCGAATGCCGCCAGGGGAAGCCAGAGGGCGGCGGCAAGGAACTT
>JAEUNJ010000084.1 GCA_016791145.1 Rhodocyclaceae bacterium
GGCTCTGCCCGGCGTCGGCGGCCTTCATGGCCAAGGCGCTCGGGACGGAGGGTTCGCCATGAGGTGCCTCGTCGTCGTTGCCCACCCGCTGCGGGAGAGCCTGTGCCACCTCCTCGCGGAACGGGCGGTTTCGGCGCTCCGGGCGGGCGGCCACGAAGTGGCGGTGGAGGATCTTTGCGCCGGCGCCTTCCCGCCGGCCCTGACGCCGGCCGAACGGGCCAGCTACTACGCCGGGCCCTTCGACGGGACGGCGGTCCGGAACGAGATCGACCGGCTGCGGTCCGCCGAGGGCCTGGTGCTCTGCTTCCCCACCTGGTGGTTCGGTTTTCCCGCCACACTGAAGGGCTGGTTCGACCGGGTCTGGGCGCCCGGCGTGGCCTATGACCACGCGGACGACCTGGGGGCGATCCGGCCCCGCCTGACGGGGTTGCGGCAGGCCCTGGCGGTGACCTCCCTGGGGTCGCCCTGGTGGGTGGACCGGCTCGTGCTCCGCCAGCCCGTGAAACGGGTGCTGAAGACCGCCCTGCTGGGCACCTGCGCGCCCAACTGCCGCCTGGAGATGCTTTCCCAGTACCGGGCCGAACGCCTGGACGGCCGCCGTGTGGAAGCCTTCGCCCGCCGGGTGGAGCGGACCCTGGCCGGCTGGCGCTGAACGGCCTCCCCCGCCCCGCCGCCGATTTTCGCCGTTTCCCGCTGACTGCCGGGCGATCGGCGTAATCTACGCGCCTCCGGACCGGCGGCGGCTCCGGACGACCGGGAACCGTCAGAGCGGGGAGCGTGCTGCGTGAATGCGGAAGTCGGGCTGGACTACGCGCTGATCTTCAACGCGACCAGCAATGGAATGGCCTTTACCGATTTTGCCTCGGGACGCATCCTCGACGTCAATGACGCCTGGATCGCCGCAACCGGGATAGCGCGGGAGGACTGCGTCGGCAGGACGGCCTTCGAACTCGGGTTGTGGGCCGATCCCGTCGAGCGCGAGGCCTGCGTCGCCGGGATGCGGGAGGCGGGACGGATCAAGGACATGGAGGTGCGCCTCGCCTTGCGCGGCCGGGAGGTCGCCCACCTCGTCTCCGGCCAGGTGGTGCGTTCCGACCGGGGTACCTACATCCTGTGGGAATTTCGCGACATCGCCGAGCGCCGCCGCATCGAGGCCGACTTGCTGCACACCCGCAACCGGCTGCAGGCCACGCTGGACGCCATGCCGGACCTGGTGTTCGAGACCACCCTGGATGGACGCATCCTCGGCTACCACTCGCCGCGCACGGACCTTCTCGCCGCCCCGCCGGAAGCCTTCCTGGGCAAACGCTTCGACGAGATCCTGCCCGCCGGCGTGGCGGCGACCATCCGCCGCGGCCTGAACGAGGCCGAGGAGCGGGGCAGCGCCAGCGGCGTCCAGTATTCCCTGACGCTGCCCTCGGGCATCCATCGCTTCGAACTGGCGGTCCGGCGCCAGGAAGCGAAGCGCGACGGCCAATCCCTGTTCACCATGGTCGTGCGGGAGGTGACCGACCGCTACCGGGTCGAGGAGCAACTGCGCAAGCTGTCCCTGGCCGTCGAGCAGAGCCCGGCGAGCATCCTGATCACGGACCTGGCCGGAAACATCGAATGGGTGAACGAGACCTTCGTCCGGACGACGGGCTACGGGCAGGAGGAGGTCCTGGGCGCAAACCCACGCCTGCTGAGATCGGGGAGGACGCCGCGGGAAACCTACGAGGCCCTCTGGGCGTCCCTGGCGAGCGGGAAGCCCTGGCAGGGGGAGTTCCGGAACCGGCGGCGGGATGGCAGCGAATACACGGACTGGGCGGTCATCACGCCCATACGGGGGCCGGACGGCACCGTCACCCACTACCTGTCGGTCCAGGACGACATCACCGAACGCAAGCGCATCGGCGAGGAACTTGCCGGCCACCGCCACCGGCTGGAGGAACTCGTCCGCAGCCGCACGGCGGAGCTGGAGGAGGCCAAGTCGGCCGCTGACGCCGCGAACCAGGCCAAGAGCGCCTTCCTGGCCAACATGAGCCACGAGATCCGCACGCCGATGAATGCCATCGTCGGGCTGACCCACGTGTTGCGCCGGGGAATCGACAACCCCGCGCACCTGGACCAGCTGGGCAAGATCGAGGCGGCGGCGGACCACCTGCTCGGGGTCATCAACGACATCCTGGACATCTCCAAGATCGAGGCCAACAAGGTGGTCCTCGCCCGCGTCGACTTCGACCTGGACGCGATGCTGTCGCGCCTGCTCGCCATGGTCGGCGAACAGGCGCGGCAGAAGGGCCTCGAGATGGCCCTGGACGCCGTACCGGGACTCGGCATCGTCAGCGGCGACGAGACCCGCCTCGCCCAGGCGCTCCTCAACTTCCTGGGGAACGCGGTGAAGTTCACCGAACGGGGGACGGTCACGCTGCGGGTCCGGGTCGTCGCCGAGCGCCCGGAGGAAGTCCTGCTGCGCTTCGAGGTCCAGGACACGGGCATCGGCATTTCGGCCGAGGACCAGCGGCGCCTGTTCCATGCCTTCGAGCAGGCCGACAGTTCGACGACCCGCCGGTTCGGCGGGACGGGACTGGGCCTGGCGATCACGCGCCGGCTGGCCCGGCTGATGGGGGGCGACACGGGGGTCGCCAGCGCCCCGGGCGAGGGCAGCACCTTCTGGATGACCGCCCGCCTGGGCCACCCGCGCCGCAAGGGCACGGACTACGTCCTGCCGCTCTGGGCCGGCCGCCGCGCCCTGGTGGTGGACGACACGCCCCTGGCCCGCCTCGTGCTCATCCAGCTGCTGGGCGCAATCGGGCTGGATTGCGAGAGCGTCGGGTGCGGGGCCGATGCGCTGGCGGAGGTGTCGTCGGCCGAATCCGCCGGCCGCGCTTACGACCTGCTGCTGATCGACCTGATGATGCCCGGCATGGACGGACTCGACACACTGGGGCGCCTGCGGGCACTGCCCCTCGCGCGGCAGGCGCCGGCGCTGCTGGTGACGGCCTCCAACGACCCGGAGATCGTCCAGGACGGCCGCAGCCGTGGTTTCGCCGACGTGTTGCTGAAACCCGTATCCCTGGTCCAGTTGCACGAGTGCCTCGCCAGCCGGGTAGCGCCGGCATCCGGCGCGGCAATCCAGCGGCACCCGGGCGAGACGGGCGAGGAGGCGGTGCCGGAAAGGCTGCGACGCCTCGGCGAGGGCAAGCGGCTGCTGCTCGTCGAGGATGACCCGATCAACCAGGAGGTGGCGATGATCCTGCTGGAAGACACCGGATGCCGGGTGGACGTGGCGAACAACGGGCGCGAGGCCGTGGAAATGGCTTCCGGAAACCGCTACAGCCTGATCCTGATGGACATGCAGATGCCGGAGATGGACGGGGTCGAGGCGACCCGGCGCATCCGCCGCCTGCCGGACGGCGGCCAGGTGCCGATCCTGGCCATGACGGCCAACGCCTTTGCCGAGGACAAGGCCCTGTGCCTCGAAGCCGGCATGAACGACTTCATCGCCAAGCCCGTCGTCCCGGACACGCTCTACGCCGTGCTCCTCGAGTGGCTTGCCCGCGACGAGGAGTCGGCGCCGCGGCCCGGCGACTGACCGGACCGGCGGCTCAGAGCCCGCCCAGGTCCCGGATCGTTTCCACCACCATCGGTGTGCGGACGTCGATTGGAAGAACGTCGCCACATGCCGAACGCTCTTGCCCGACGCTCATCCCGGCGCCCCGCATCCACCTGCCCGGGCGGCTGCCTCGCTCCTGGTGGATACACTCGAATCTCCCGAATCCAGCGATAAGGCGAACCGTCGCCCTTTGCACATGCCCTTCCCCGGGGCAGTGGCGCAAAGGTGAATTGCGAGAAAGTGGCGCTCTGATATTTGTCATTGTGACCACCAGGTCCCGGGGCGTAGACTCGGGCCACTATCCTGATCGGAATGGCTCGCCAAATTCGCCGATCCTGACCACTTGCAAGGAGTGCAATCGGGAGGGGAGGAGATGGAGTCGCATTGTTCGTAAGACCATGGGAGAAGATGAATGAAGACGAAACATTTGGCTTGGTTCGTGCCCGCAGCGCTTGCGCTTGCAATGCCTTTGGCATACTCGAAGGACACGTGGGTTTTCACGATTACGGGGGCTGTCGCATTCAATGACTTTCACGTGACATTCTCTTCGCCCCCGTCGAAACCACCCATTACGACAGCTTGGTTGAACGTGAGTGCGGTCGGCGGGGGCGACACGTGGATGCGAAAGGACAACATTGCAAGCTGGCCTTTCTCGCCTGCGAACCCTTGGGAGGTGACCTTCGACTTTCCGACGGTCGTCAACAATCCGGCGTCGCCAACGACAATAGAAATCAAGTGGTCCCCGGAGTATGAACACCCGGGCATTGCAGAGGTTTACCTGACGTACAACGGGCACCACGTGGGTGGCGTACCGGAACCGGCGGAATCCGCCCTTCTTCTCGCCGGACTCGGCCTCATGGGAGTGCTGGCTCGCAGGAAGGCGGGCCGTCGGAAGTCCGCGCTACCCGGCTGACCGGCTAACTGGGCGGCGGGCCGGCAGCAGGGGCTCGCCGTTGGGTAGTTTTTTTGGCGGGTTGTGTGCGATGCAGGGCAAGGTGCCGGTGCTACAAACCCGTACGCAAGACCTGTCGTGGCAATCGGGGTCGGCGTTCGGATTCCTCCGTACCGCCAGACCCCGAAATCCGCCCACCGCCTTCAGGGTGCCGACGGCGATGGGCTCGATAGCTCCGGCCAGACGGACCCGCTGGCCGACCGGAGGCGGACGGCCCTGAGCCGCGAAGCCCGTCGTCCCGGACACGCTCTACGCCGTGCTCCTCGAGTGGCTTGCCCGCGACGAGGAGTCGGCGCCGCGGCCCGGCGGCTGACCGGGCCCGCGGCTCAGAGTCCCCCCAGGTCCCGGATCGCGTCCACCACCATCTGGGTGCCGATCGCGATCAGCAGGATGTCGCCGGCCACGCGGACGTACTTGTGGCCCGGCGGCGGAAGGCCCAGGGTCACCCTCAGCGGGCGGGGCACCTCGTACCAGACGACATCCCTGGGCAGGGGCTGGCCGACGGCCCATTTCTTCGCCTGGCCGGGCGGCAGGCAGCCGTTCTGCTTCTTGGCCAGGCCGGGCGGGCACTTGCCGCCCTTGGGAGGCCGGTCGTAGAAATCGCGCACGGCCCGCAGGTGCCGGTCGCCGAAATAGGCGCCGTCGCCGGGCGCCACCGGGGCCGGGCCGCGTGCGTCGCCGGCGGGCCGGGCCTTCTGCCCATGGGGCCCACCGTGCCCCTTGCCGGCCCACTCGGGCTTGTCGGCCCAGGCCGGCGCCGCGCACAGGGTCGCGGCCAGCAGGGCCACGCGGGTCCGGAATCCCATCTTGCTCATGGCGGTCTCTCCGTCTTCGGGTTGGTCAAGCGGTGAACGCGCCACGGGCCGTTTCCGATGACCGGTCGCCCGCCACCAGGATCGCCCGGAAGTCGTTCACGTTGGTCAGCGTCGGGCCGGTGACCACCGCATCGCCCAGGGCCGCGAAGAAGCCGTGGCCATCGTTGTCGTCAAGGGCCCCGGCCGGATCGATGCCCAGGGACCAGGCGCGCGCCAGGGTGTCCGGGAACACACAGGCGCCGGCCGTCTCCTCCTGGCCGTCCACGCCATCCGTGTCGCCGCCCAGGGCCCAGACGCCCGGCTCGCCGCGCAGCGCCAGGGCGAGCGACAGCAGGAACTCCACGTTGCGGCCGCCGCGGCCGTTCCCGCGCACCGTCACCGTCGTCTCCCCGCCGGAGAGCAGGAGACAGGGCGGCGCGAAGGGCTGGCCGCGCCGGGCCACCTGCCGGGCGATGCCGGCCATGGCACGGCCCAGGTCCCGGGCCTCGCCCTCCAGGGCGTCACCCAGGATGTGGGCCGGGATGCCTTCCGCCCGGGCGGCGGCGGCGGCGGCCTCCAGGGCCATCTGCGGCGCGGCGATCATGCGGGTTTCCGCGCCGGCCAGCCGCGGGTCCCCCGGCTTCACGCTTTCGCCCTCACCGCTTTGGAGGAGCCTGCGCGCCGCCGCCGGCAGCGTGATGGCATGGCGCTCCGCGATGGCCAGTGCCTCCGCGCAGGTGGTCGGGTCGGCCACCGTGGGGCCCGAGGCAATGTCCATGGGGTCGTCCCCCGGCACGTCGGAGATCAGCAGCGTCAGCACCCGGGCCGGGTGGCAGGCGGCGGCGAGCCGTCCGCCCTTGATGGCCGAAAGATGGCGGCGCAGGCAGTTCATCTCCGCGATCGTCGCGCCGCTCCGCAGCAGCGCCGCATTCACCGCCTGCTTGTCGGCCAGCGAGAGGCCGGGTGCCGGCAGGGGCAGCAGGGCCGAGCCGCCGCCGGAGATCAGGCAGAGGACCAGGTCGCCGGCCGTCAGTCCGGACACCCGCTCCAGCATGCGCCGCGCCGCATTCATCCCGTTCGCATCGGGCACCGGGTGGGCCGCCTCGACGATCTCCACCCGCCGGCAGGGCACGCGGTAGCCGTGGCGGGTCACCACGAGGCCCTCCAGCGGCCCCGGCCAGTGGTCCTCCACGGCCCGGGCCATGGCGGCCGACGCCTTGCCGGCGCCGATCACCAGCAGCCGGCCCGGCGGCGGCGCCGGCAGGTGGGGCGGCACGCAGCGGGCGGGCTGGGCCGAGGCGACGGCCGCGTCGAACAGGCGGCGCAGGAAGGCCGACACCCGGGCGCGGTCGTGCAGGTCGACGGCCACGACCCGGAAAGCCTCAGCGACCGGCCGTCTCGACGACCGAGGCGATGGCGCGGCCCACGTCCTCGGTCGTCGCCTTGCCGCCCATGTCCGGTGTGCGCGGCCCTTCCGCCAACACGGTCTCGATGGCTGCCATGACGGCCGCCGCCGCGTCGGCGTGGCCCAGGTGTTCCAGCATCATCGCGCCGCACCAGACCTGGCCCACGGGGTTGGCGATGCCGCGCCCGGTGATGTCCGGCGCCGAACCGTGGACCGGCTCGAACAGGGACGGGAAATCCCGCTCCGGGTTCAGGTTGGCGGAAGGCGCGATGCCGATGGTGCCGGTGCAGGCCGGTCCCAGGTCCGACAGGATGTCGCCGAACAGGTTGGACGCCACCACCACGTCGAACCAGTGGGGATTGCGCACGAAGTGGGCGGTCAGGATGTCGATGTGGTACTTGTCGGTGCGCACCGCCGGGTAGTTCTCCGCCATGGCCGCGAAGCGCTCGTCCCAGTAGGGCATGGAGATGTAGATGCCATTGGACTTGGTGGCCGAGGTCACGTGCTTCTTCGGCCGCTTCATGGCCAGCTCGAAGGCGAAGCGCAGGATGCGATCCACGCCGCGTCGCGTGAAGACGCTCTCCTGGACCACCGTCTCGTTTTCCGTGCCCTCGAAAATGCGGCCGCCGATGCTCGAATACTCGCCTTCGGTGTTCTCCCGCACCACGTAGAAGTCGATGTCGCCCACCTGCCGTCCGGCCAGCGGAGAGGGTACCCCCGGCATCAGGCGCACCGGCCGGATGTTCGCGTACTGGTCGAACTCGCGGCGGAACCTGAGCAGGGAACCCCAGAGGGAAATGTGGTCCGGCACCGTCGCCGGCCAGCCGACGGCGCCGAAGAAGATGGCGTCGTGGCGGCCGATCAGGGTCTTCCAGTTCTCCGGCATCATCCGGCCGTGCTTCAGGTAGTAATCGCAACTCCAGTCGAACTCGTCGAAGACGAATTCGATGCCGAAGCGGCGGGCCGCCGCCTCCAGCACCCGCAGTCCCTCCGGGACCACCTCCCGGCCGATGCCGTCGCCCGGGATCACGGCGATGCGATGCTTTTTCATGCCTACTCCTCCGGGGAGCCTCCCCGCTGCACGGCGCACTCTACCAAGCCGGCGGGGCGGGCGGCGCCGGCTGCCGCCACCGCGGCCCGGGACCGGGCTCCCGGGCGCCGGCGTTCAGGGGTTCTCCCTTTCCATCTGCGTCGCGATCGCCTCGAAGTCGCAACCGGTCCGTCCCGCCAGCGCCCGGGCCGCCGGCCCCAGCCGGAGCCGGCGGGGCACGGCCGGCGGGTCGCGGAAGGCGAAGGCGATGCGGTTTCCCTCGGATTTCAGGGTGAGGGTGAGGATCCGTCCGCCCGCCGCGGCCGCCAGCCTGGCCGCGAGGGGATCCCGGTCGGACCGGCGACCGGCGATGTTCATGACCAGGACCCCACCGGCGGCGAGGCGGGCCAGGGCATCGGCGAAGAAGGCGTCCGTCGCCAGGGTCGGCGCGACCCCCTGGCGGTCGAAGGCGTCCACCAGGATCACGTCGTAGCGGTCGGCGGTCCGGGCCACGTGGCGGGCGCCGTCGGCCTCGACCAGACGGAAGAGTTCGCCGTCCGGCGGCACCCGGCAGGCGTCGCGGAAGGCGATCACGTCCGGGTCCACCTCCACGGCGGTGATCCGGGTGGCCGGCAGATGGCGCCGGCAGAAGCGCACCAGGGACCCGCCGCCCAGCCCCAGGAGCAGCACGTGGCGGGGCCTCGGCCGGAACAGCAGGAATGCCGCCATGGCCCGGGTGTAGGCGAGATGGAGGGCATCCGGCTCGGCCAGCCGGAAGGCGCTCTGCGTGAATCCCAGACCGAAGTGCAGGGACCGGATGCCGTCCTGCTCGAGCAGGAACGGCCGGTCGTACTCGCCGCGGCGCAGCCGTTCGGCCAGGGCGGCGGCGCAGGCATCGGGGGGCTCCAGCAGGAAGACGGTGCCGGCTTCGCCCGGGAAGGGGCTCGCCAGGGCGAGGAGGCCGGCCGTCCCGGGCACCGGCGCCGCGGCCGGACGCCCGCGGCGCGACGGCCGGGAGGTCGGCGACGCAGTCATGGCGCCATTGTCGCGCGGCGGCGCCCGGGTGCGACAATCGCGCCATGGAAGCCACGCCTGCCGAGAACGATCCCGCCGCGCGCTGCGACACCTGCGAAGCCTGCTGCTGCCGGCTCGAGGTGATGCTGATGGCGGAGGACGACATCCCCGGGGAATTCACCGCCCGCGACCGCTGGGGCGGCTGGGTGATGCGCCGCGAGGACGGGCGCTGCGCCGCATTGCTGGGCCACCGCTGCGGCATCTATGCCATCCGGCCGCGCGTCTGCCGGGATTTCGCCGAAGGCGGCGCGGACTGCCTCGCCGAACGCGCGCTGGCGATGGGGCCGGGCGGGAGCTGAGCGCGGCATGGGGCAGGATGCCGCCGGCGACCCGCCGGGTCCGGGCGCCGGGACCCTGGGCTGGTACGAGGGCCACGCCGAGGCCTTCTGGCAGCGCACGCGGGACCACGACGTGGCGCAGAATATCGCGGCCCTGCTGGCGGCGATCGCGGCGCCGCCGCCCCTGGACATCCTGGACCTGGGTTGCGGTCCGGGCCGGGACCTGAGGGCCTTCGCGGACCTGGGCCACCGGCCGGTGGGCCTGGACGGCGCGGCGCCCTTCGTGGCCATGGCCATGGCATACAGCGGGTGCCCCGTCTGGCGGCAGGACTTCCTGGCCCTGGACCTCCCGGCCGGGCGTTTCGACGGGATATTCGCCAACGCCTCCCTGTTCCACGTGCCCCGCGCCGACCTGCCGCGGGTCCTGGCGGAACTGCGCGCCGCCCTGCGCCCCGGGGGCGTCCTGTTCTCGTCCAATCCGCATGGCGACGACGCGGAGGGCTGGCAGGACGGCCGCTTCGGCAGCTTCCATCGCCCGGAAACCTGGGACGCCCACCTGGTCCGCGCCGGCTTCCTCCCGGTCGCCAGCTATTTCCGCCCCGCGGGCCTCCCGCGGGAAAGCCAGCCCTGGTACGCGTCGGTGTGGCGCAGGCCCGCCGGGGGTTGAGGGGGCGACGCCGGACCCCCAATGCGAAACGGGAGCCGTCGCCTGGATGCGGCGGCTCCCGTCTGCGTCTGGTGGTGATGGGGGGACTTGAACCCTCGACCTACGGATTATGAATCCGTCGCTCTAACCGGCTGAGCTACATCACCGAAAGGGGCGGGATTATCCTCGGCGCCGCCTCGCCTTGTCAAGGCGGCGGGGGTCGGCGACAATCGCGGCCCATGCGTTTCGACATCGCGATCATCGGCGGCGGACTGGCGGGGCTCGCCCTCGCCGTGGCCCTGCGCGGCACCCGGCTTTCCGTGGCCCTGGTGGAAGGCCGGCGGCCGCGCCGCCCGGAGGGCTGGGATCCCCGCATCTATGCCATCAGCCCGTCCAACGCGGCCTTCCTGACCGGCCTCGGCATCTGGGATCGCCTGGACGCCGCCCGCATGCAGCGGGTCGCCGCCATGGAGATCCTGGGCGATGCCGGGGGGCGGCTGGATTTCTCCGCCTACGCCAGCGGCGTCGGGGAGCTCGCCTGGATCCTCGAGGGCAGCCTGATGCAGCAGGAACTGTGGGAGACGGCCACGCGGCAGGCCGGCCTGCAGGTGCTCTGCCCGGCGGCGCCGGCCGCCCTGGAATTCCGCCCCGACTGCGCGCGGCTGGAGCTGGACGACGGCCAGGTGCTGGAGGCGTCCCTGGTGGTGGGCGCCGACGGCGCCGACTCCTGGACCCGCCAGGCGGCGGGCATCCAGGTCCGGTTCCATCCCTACCACCAGCACGGCGTGGTGGCGAACTTCGCCTGCGAGCGGGACCACCTGGGGACGGCCTGGCAGTGGTTCCGCGAGGACGGCATCCTGGCCTGGCTGCCGCTGCCGGGCCAACGGATGTCCATGGTCTGGTCGGCGCCCGAGTCCCTCGCCCAGGAACTCGTGGCCTTGCCGGCCGAGGCCCTCTGCGGCCGCGTCGCGGAGGCCGGGGGCCACAGGCTCGGCGCCCTGGAGCCGCTCACGCCCGCCGCGGGCTTTCCCCTGCGCCTCATGCGCCCGCCGCGGCGGATCGGCCCGCGCCTGGCCTTGGTCGGCGATGCCGCCCACGCGATCCATCCCCTGTCCGGGCACGGCATCAACCTGGGTTTCCAGGATGTGCGCGTGCTCGCCGACGTCCTGGCGTCGAAGCCCGCCCACGTGGACGCCGGTGATGAGCGGTGGCTGCGCCGATACGAGCGGGCCCGGAGCGAGGAGATCGTCGCCCTACAATCCGTGACGCACGGCCTGCACAGGCTGTTCGCGCCTCGGCACCCGGTCCTGTCCCTGCTGCGCAACACCGGACTGAACCTCACCAACCGCCTGCCGGTCCTAAGGGATGCCCTGGTGCGTTACGCGCTGGGCTGATTCCCACTTTCTGGAGCTATCATGCAAAAGTCATTATCCGCGCGTTTCCTCGCCCCGCTCGCCCTGGCCGCCTGCCTCCTCCCCACCGCGCAAGCGGCCGAGGACGCGGACGTGAAGAAGGCCGTGGAGCCCGTCCTGCAGCAGATCTTCGGGCCCAGCCTGAAGGTGGATGCGGTCCGCAAGGCCGGCGTGCTGGGCCTCTGGGAGGTGCAGATCGGCAGCGAGATCCTCTATTCCGACGAGAAGGCCACCTACCTGATCCAGGGCGAGATCCTGGACGTCAAGGCGAAGCGGAACCTCACCGAGGAACGCAAGAACAAGCTGGCCCAGATCAAGTTCTCCGACCTGCCCCTGGAACTGGCCGTCAAGACGGTGCGCGGCAACGGCAAGCGCGTCTTCGCCACCTTCGAGGATCCGAACTGCGGCTACTGCAAGAAGCTCGCGAAGGACATGGGCGGCATGACCGACATCACCATGTACACCTTCATGCTGCCCATCCTGGGCGGCGATTCCCCCGACAAGGTGAAGGGCATCTGGTGCGCCCAGGACAAGGTGAAGGCCTGGAACGACTGGATGGTGAACGCCGTGGCGCCCGCCGCGCCCGGCAGCAGTTGCAACGCGCCGGTGGACAAGCTCGTGGCCCTGGGCCAGAAGTTCAACGTGCGCGGCACCCCGACGATCTTCCTCTCCGATGGCAGTCGCATCCCCGGCGCCGTTCCCGCCGCCCGGCTGGAACAGGCGCTCAACCAGGCCGGCAAGTAAGGCGCCGCCGCTGGCCGGGCAGGCACCCCGGGGCGCCGCCCCGCCGGCGAGGCTGCTGGCCGCCCTGGGGCTCTCGGCCGCCCTGCATTTCGCCCTGTTCTCGCTGGTGCCCTGGTCCGCCGGCAGCGGCGGCGGCGAGCGCGGCACCCCCACCCTCACCGTCACCCTGCGGGCCGGCGAGGCCACCATGACCCTCGTGCCGGTCGCGGCGGAGGCGGGATTGCCGACGCCCCCCGTCGCCCGGGCCGACATCGTCCCGCCCACCGGTGCCGTGCCGGCGCCCGTGGCCGCCGCGCCGGCGCCGACGGGTCCGGGCCGCTTCCTGCGGGAGGGCGAGTTCGACGTCCCGCCGCGCCCCCTGGAAGACATCACCCCCGTCTATCCCGACGCGGCCGTCGATTTGCGGCTGCGCGGTCGCGTCGAACTGGAGGTCCGGGTGGACCGGGACGGTCGCGTGGTGGAGGCCCGGGTCCTCTCCGCCCGGCCGGTCGAGATCTTCGATGCCTCGGCCCTGCGCGCCGTGCGCCAGGCGCGCTTCGCCCCGGCCAAGGTCCGGGGCGAGCCGGTCGGCAGCGTGCTGCGCGCGATCATCGAGTACGAGGCGCCCTGAGCCGGCGCCCCGGCGCCGTCCGCTCCACCCCCTCCGTTCCCACCCCCCTCGCCCCCTCCGGCGGGGAACCCAGCGATGGATCCGTCCGTTGCACCGGAGATGTTGACTTCGCCGCCGACACGAATGATAATGGTTCTCATTAGCGGATCGATGGGGAATCAGGGTTTCTCCACGGTCCGGGCAAGCCAGCCCCGAACCGCGCTCCATGGGCAAGCCAGCCGATTCCAGAACAACCGCGAAGGATCGACCATGCGCCTGCCCCTGCTCACCGCCGCCGCCGCGGCCCTTGCCCTGTCCGGCCCGGTCCGGGCCCTCGAATACCCCATCGGCAGCCCCCAGCACATGGCCGGACTGGAAGTGGCGGCGGTCTATCTGCAATCCGTCGAAATGGAGCCCGACGGCCACATGGCCAAGGCCTCCGAAACGGACATCCACCTGGAAGCCGACATCCACGCCCTGGCCAACAATCCGAACGGCTTCAAGGAAGGCGACTGGGTCCCCTACCTGCTCGTCCGCTACGAAGTGACCAGGCTGCCCGGCGGCGAGGTGATCAAGGGCGAGATGATGCCCATGGTGGCCAACGACGGCGCCCATTACGGCGACAACGTGAAGCTCAAGGGGCCCGGCAAGTACAAGGTGCGCTTCATCGTCTTCCCGCCGAACGCGAAGGAGAATCCCCGGGGCCAGCACTTCGGCCGGCACACCGACCGCCTCACCGGCGTGCGTCCATGGTTCAAGCCCTTCGAGGTGGAGTGGGAATTCACCTTCGCCGGCCTCGGCAAGAAGGGCGGGTACTGAAATGCGCATCCGCGCCATGGCCGCGGCGATGGCCCTCGCCGCGGGGACGGCTTTCGCCGGCGACGACGCGGCAACCCTGAAGGCCGAGCTGCAGCGGCTCGCGGCACGCATCGAGGCCCTCGAGGCGCAGAACCGGGAGATGGAGAAGGCCCTGGGGACGCAGCGCCTCAGCGAGAAGGAACCGGAACTCGTCACCCGGCTGAAGGCCGTGGAGATGCAGTCCCTGGGCATGCTGAAGCAGGCGCGCACCGTGGAGGCCCTGGAGGGCATCACCGCCGGGCTTTCCCTGACCACCGTGGCCCAGCAGCCTTCCCACGCCTTCCGCAAGCCCGGCACCGACACGGATGGCCGGTTCGGCAACAGCCAGCTCAACTACCGGGGCGACGCCTTCGTCACCCTGCCCCTGGACAACATCGGCGACACGGAGAGCAAGATCTTCGCCCACGTGCGCTTCGGCCAGGGTTTCGGCCTCAACGACGTCACCTCCTTCTCGAAGCCCAACGCCAGCGCCTTCCGGGTCACCTCACTGAACCCGGACGATTCCGTCGCCATCCTCGGCCAGGCCTGGTACCAGGCCACGATCCCGCTGCCCTTCGGGGGCTTCAAGCCCCACTCGAAGGAGACGCTGGAGATCAACTTCGGCAAGATGGACCCCTTCCTGTTCTTCGACCAGAACGCGGCGGGCAACGACGAGACGCGGCAGTTCGTCAATACCGCCTTCGTCCACAACCCGCTGCTCGACGCGGGCGGCGACATCGGCGTCGATGCCAACGGCTTCACCCCCGGCCTGCGGATTTCCTACCTGAACAAGACCGACAAGCGGGAGCCCTGGCGCCTCTCCCTCGGGGTGTTCGGCGCGGGCCGCGGCGCCAACTACTCGCGCTTCTTCTCCTCCCCGCTGCTGATCGCCCAGGCGGAGACCCAGCTTCGCCTCTTCGACGGCCTGCCGGGCAACTACCGGGTCTATTACTGGCGGACGGGGCAGGCCCCGGGCTACGACGGCATCGACCACCACCGCTCCGGCTGGGGTGCCTCGGTGGACCAGCGCGTCGGCGACGCGACGACGCTGTTCGGCCGCTACGGCCAGCACATCGGCGGCAACGGCGCCCGCTTCGACCGGGCCGTGACGGCCGGTGCCGAGGTCGCCGGCTTCGCCTGGGGACGCGGCGCCGATTCGCTCGGCGCGGCGGTCGGGCTCCTCCGCGCGTCGGCCGGCTTCCGCGCCGATTCCGCCACGGTGGACGCCGACGGCAACGGCCTGCCCGACTACGGCCATGCCGCATCGGGAACCGAGCGCCTGGCGGAGATCTACTACCGCTGGCGCGTGAACAAGCAGTTCGAGCTGTCGCCCCATTTCCAGGCCATCGGCCGGCCCGGCGCCGACGGCACCGCCCGCACCTGGCGCGTCCTCGGGCTGCGCGCCCAGCTCACCTACTGAGGGGGATGTCCATGCAATTTCGCCGCCACCTCGCAGTCCTGTCCGCCGCGCTGGCGACCGGCGCGTTCGCGGCCGGCGCCGCCCCGCCGGCGCGGGCCGAGGAACTGCCCACCTTCGTCGTCGCCGCCCGGGACGGCCGCTTCCTTCCGTCGCGGATCGAGGTGCCGGCGGGCACCCGGGTCAAGCTGGTGCTGAGGAACGAGGGGCCGGGGCCCCTGGAGTTCGAGAACGACGACCTGCGCATCGAGAAGGTCCTCGCCGCCGGCGCCACCTCCTTCGTCGTGCTGCCGCGCCTGAAGCCCGGCGAGTACGGCTTCATCGACGAGTTCAACCCGATCACCGGCGAACTGACGGTGGTGGCCCGCTAGCAGGAGGATCCCCGTGGGCGCCGAAAGCTTCGTCATGACGCTGCACCGGCCGGGGCCGAGGCCGTGGCTGGAACGCCTCGGCCACGGGATGGCGCGCCACCGGAAGCTCATCCTCGCCCTCCAGTGGGGCATCGTCGCCTTCTACGCCGCGCTGGTCGTGCTGCCCGCCTTCCTGCCCCATCCGGCCCCGGAATCGCGGCTCCTCTCCTCCGACATGGGCGCGGCCAGCTTCGTGGACCCCGACCTCTGCCTCGCCCCCGGCGAGGCCGGGGAGGCGCGCCTGGCCATCCAGGACAAGGCGCCCGCCGCCGTGCCCTGGCACGACCGGCTGGTCCTGCTGGCCCAGTACCTGTTCTGGGGCGTCTGGTGGCCCTTCGTCATCCTGTCCGTCATGCTCGCCGGCCGACTCTGGTGCGGCGTCCTGTGTCCGGAGGGCGCCCTCGCCGAGTTCGCCAGCCGCCACGGGCGCGGCGGCGCCATCCCGCGCTGGGTGCGCTGGACGGGCTGGCCCGCCGTCGCCTTCGTCCTGACCACCGTCTACGGCCAGATGGTCAGCGTCTACGACTATCCGCAAGCCGCCCTGCTGATCCTCGGCGGCTCCACGGTGGCGGCGGTCGCCGTCGGCTGGCTCTACGGCCGCGGCAAGCGGGTCTGGTGCCGCTACCTGTGCCCGGTGTCCGGCGTCTTCGCCCTCCTCGCCCGCCTCGCCCCCGTCCATTTCCGGGTGGACCGGCCGGCCTGGGACGCCCACCCGGGCCGGACGCCGGCGGTGGATTGCGCCCCGCTGCTGGACGTGAAGCACCTGACCGGCGCCAGCCAGTGCCACGCCTGCGGGCGGTGCAGCGGGCACCGGGAAGCGGTGGCGCTGCGCTTGCGTTCGCCCAACGCCGAGATCCTGGCGGAGACCCGGGTCGCCACCCCGGAGGCCCTGCTGCTGCTGTTCGGCATCCTCGGCGTCGCCCTCGGCGCCTTCCAGTGGACGGTCAGCCCCTGGCTGGTCGCGGCCAAGCAGCGGGCCGCCGAGTGGCTGGTGGCGCGGGACATCTTCTGGCCCCTGGAGGAAAGCCCGGCCTGGTGGCTGCTGACCCGCCACCCGGAAGCCAACGACGTGTTCACCTGGCTCGACGGCGGGGTGCTGCTGGCCTACATCGGCGCCGTCACGGCGGTGGCGGGCGGCGGCGCCTGGGCCGGCACCGTCCTCGCCGGGCGGCTCGCGGGCGTGGACTGGCGGCGCCTCGCCCTGGGCCTCACGCCCATCGGCGGCATCGGCCTCTTCCTGGGCCTGTCGATGATGACGGCCACCCACCTGCGGGCCGAGGGCATCGCGCTGGGCTGGCTGCCCGCCGCGCGCGGCGCGCTGCTGGCCATCGGCCTCGCCTGGTCCGCCCTGCTCGGCTGGGGCCTGCTCGCCGCCGGCGGCGCCGGCACGGCGCGACGGGCCCTCGCCTTCCTTCCCTATGTCCTGCCGGTGGCCCTGGTCGGCACCGCCTGGTCCCTGGTCTTCTACGTCTGGTGAACCCGACCATCCCGAACCCTAAGGAAGACGCCCGATGAACGCCCTCGAAGAACGAAGCATCCCGCCCGCTCCCCGCCCCGCCCCGGGCTCGCCGGCCGACGAGCCGCCGCCGGCCCGCATGGTGGCCGGCGCCCTGGCCCACCTGGCCCGCCACATGGAAACCGGCTGCCCGCGGGCGGCCACCCTCGCGGCCCTGCTGCTGGGCCGGATCGCCGCCGATCCCGAGGCGGATGGCCATCTCCGCCGGCATGCGGCGGAGCTCGTGGACATCCTGGAGGGGGACGGGGACGGCGCCCGGATGGAATCGGCCGCATGAACACCCGGCTTCCCGACGGCAAGGGCTTCGCCGGCGTCCCCGCGGCACCCGCGGACCCGCGGCCGGCCCAGGCCGCCGACGTCCCGACCCTGGAGTCCGGCGACCTGTTCGCCCTCGGCAAGACCGTGCGCATCCGGCACCAGGGGCAAACCTATTTCCTCCGCCTCACCCGCGAGAACAAGCTGATCCTGACCAAGTAGCGCGGCGCGCCCCGCCGCCCCGCAATCCGCCGGCCACCGCCCGCGGCCTTCCCGGAGACCCGCATGTCCCCCCGCCGCGACCTTCCCCACGCAGCACCCCGCCGACGGGAACCGCCCGCCCCGGGACAGGCCCTGGCGGGGGCCCTGGAATGCCGCACCCGCGAGCCATGACCACCGCATCGGCGTCGCCGCCCCGCATCAGCCTGCCCGCGCTGGCCGGCATCGTCGCCGCCCACGCGGCGCTGCTGGCCCTGCTGGCTTCCCTTGACCTGGTGCCGCTGCCCGCCCCGGCGGCGACGCTGCCGGTGCGGGTGCTGCCGCCCGAGGCCCCGCCGGTGGCGCCGGCCCGGCCGGAGGCGGTGCCGCCCCGGCCGCGACCCGTGGCGCCCCGTCCGCAGCCGGCCCCCCCGGCGCCGGTCCTGGCCGCCGAGGCCGCCGCACCGGCCCCCGTGGCCGAGGCACCCCGCCCGGCGGCCCCGGTAGCGGCCCCGCCCGTCGCGGTGGCGGCGCCGCCACCGGCCCCCGTCACCGCGCCCCGCTTCGACGCCGATTACCTGGACAACCCCGCGCCCGCCTATCCGGGCCTGTCCCGGCGCCTCCGCGAGGAGGGGCGGGTGGTGCTGCGCGTCCTCGTGGAGGCCGGCGGCCTGCCCGCCCGCCTCGAGGTCCGCTCCAGTTCCGGATACGAGCGGCTGGACCGGGCCGCCCTGGACGCCGTCGGCCGCTGGAAGTTCGTCCCCGCCCGCCAGGGCCCCGAGGCCGTGGCCGCCTGGGTCCTGGTTCCCATCGCATTCAGCCTGAAGGACTGACATGAACGAATCCCTCGGTTTCGCCCACTTCCTCGCCCATGCCGACGGCGTCGCGCTGGCGGTGCTGTCGATGATGCTGTTGGCATCGACCGGCACCTGGTACCTGATCCTCACCAAGGGCCTGCACCTGCACCGCATGGGCCGGCGCAGCCGGGCCTTCCTGGCCGCCTTCTGGGAGGCGCCGAACCTGGAGGCGGTGGCCCGGCGCGTCCAGGCGGACGGGGCCCCGGAGCCCTTCTCCCACCTGCTGCACCACGGCTTTTCGGCCATCGACCAGTACAGCCGGCGGGGCCCCGCGGCGGCGACCCTGATCGACGCCGGCGCCCCGGACGAGATGCTGACCCGGGCCCTGAAGCGCGCCATCGACGAGGACCGGTCGCGCCTGGAATTCGGCCAGACCTTCCTGGCCACCGTCGCCTCCAGCGCCCCCTTCGTGGGCCTCTTCGGCACGGTCTGGGGCATCTACCACGCCCTCGTCGCCATCGGCCTGTCGGGCCAGGGGACCCTGGACAAGGTGGCCGGCCCGGTGGGCGAGGCCCTGATCATGACCGGCATCGGCCTGGCCGTCGCAATCCCCGCCGCCGTCGCCTACAACGCCTTCGCCCGCGCCAACCGCAACGTCCTCGCCCGGCTGAACGCCTTCGCCTACGACGTCTTCAACTTCCTGGCCACCGGGGTCAAGGCCTCGCCGATGCGCGCCGACGCCCGGGCCACCAGCGACAAGGTCATCGCCCTGGCGCGCGCCCAGGCCGGCGAGGAGGCACCGCCGCCGGCACACCCGGGCCTGGCGGTCCGCTGAGGCGCCGGCCATGGCCTTCGCAAGCCTCGACGCCGGGGAGGACGGCGCCCCCCTGGCCGAAATCAACATGGTGCCCCTCATCGACGTGATGCTGGTGCTGCTGGTGATCTTCATCGTCACCGCGCCGCTCCTCACCCATGCCGTCAAGGTGGACCTGCCCCGGGCGTCCTCGGCCCCGAATCTCACGAAGCCGGAGAACGTGCAGCTCGCCATCGACGCCGCGGGCCGGGTCCTGTGGAACGGCCAGGAGGTGGATGCCGACGCCCTGGCCGGCCGCCTCGCCGCCGCGGCGGCCCTGGCGCAACCGCCGGAACTGCACATCCGCGCCGAGCGGACCACGCCCTACGAGAAGGTGGCCCAGGTGATGTCCGAGGCCGCCCGGAAGGGGCTCACGCGGATCGGCTTCGTCACCGATCCGGCCGGCGGCTCCCGGCCGGGAGGCCCCCCATGACCTAGGGTCTGTTCTCATTCAGTCGGCGCGTGCGTTGCCGTCAAATGCGGAGGATCGCGCGAAGCGAGGCGAAGCGAAGGGCGGCTCCCCTTCGCGAGACTCGCGACAAAGCGAGCGCCGCATTTGACGACAACCCGAAGGGCTGGGTCCTGGCGGGCCGCACGCCGGCGTTGCTCCCTCCTCATGTGGAACAACCACATCGCGTCGGTCGCGCCTTGGCCTGCCACCCGCCAGGGCCCAGCGCACACGTCGCCTGAATGAGACCAGACCCTAGAAGAATCCCCCCGGATACCTGTTCCGCCAGCCATCGCGACGCGTCAGCCCGCCAGGAACGTCAACCCCACCCCACGTTCAGGAGCTCACGATGTCGCATCGACCGAACCCCGGCCCCCTGCGGGCCGGCGAACAAGCCCCGCCGCCGGGGGACGCCGCGCCGCGCCGGCCGCCGCTGCTGCCGCTGGCCGCCATGATGGCCTTCTCCCTGCCCGCCCTCGGCCAGGAGGCCGCGGGCGCCGACGGCA